>NZ_JBEZLL010000025.1:0-158737 GCF_040652135.1 Streptomyces sp. NPDC048295 | reverse complement strand
GATCTTCCCGAGCCGCTCGTCCAGCATCTTGCCGGTGAACTTCGGCCACCAGAAGTGGAATCCGGAGAACATCGCGAAGACCACGGTGCCGAAGACGACGTAGTGGAAGTGCGCGACGACGAAGTACGAGTCCGAGACGTGGAAGTCCATCGGCGGCGACGCGAGGATCACACCGGTCAGACCGCCGAAGAGGAAGGTCACCAGAAAGCCGATCGACCAGAGCATCGGTGTCTCGAAGGACAGCGACCCGTGCCACATGGTGCCGATCCAGTTGAAGAACTTCACACCGGTCGGTACCGCGATGAGGAAGGTCATGAACGAGAAGAACGGCAGCAGTACCCCGCCCGTGACGAACATGTGGTGCGCCCACACGGTCGCGGAGAGGCCCGCGATGGAGATCGTCGCGCTGATCAGACCGATGTAGCCGAAGATCGGTTTCCGGCTGAAGACCGGGATGACCTCACTGACGATGCCGAAGAACGGCAGCGCGATGATGTACACCTCCGGATGGCCGAAGAACCAGAAGAGGTGCTGCCAGAGCAGGGCGCCGCCGTTGGCCGGGTCGAAGACGTGCGCGCCGAATTTGCGGTCCGCCTCCAGCACCAGGAGGGCCGCCGCGAGGACCGGGAAGGCCAGCAGGACCAGCACGGCGGTCAGCAGGACGTTCCAGACGAAAATCGGCATGCGGAACATCGTCATGCCGGGGGCACGCATGCCGATGATCGTGGTGATGAAGTTGACCGAACCGAGGATCGTGCCGAAGCCGGAGAAGGCCAGACCCATGATCCACATGTCGCTGCCGATACCCGGTGAGCGGACCGCGTCGGTCAGCGGGGAGTAGGCGAACCAGCCGAAGTCCGCCGCGCCGTTCGGGGTGAGGAAGCCGCCGACCACGATGATGGAGCCGAAGAGGTAGAGCCAGTACGCGAACATGTTCAGCCGCGGGAACGCCACGTCGGGTGCGCCGATCTGCAGCGGCATGATCCAGTTGGTGAACCCGGCGAACAGCGGCGTCGCGAACATCAGCAGCATGATCGTGCCGTGGATCGTGAACGCCTGGTTGAACTGCTCGGGCGAGACGATCTGGATCCCCGGACGCGCCAGCTCGGCGCGCATGACCAGGGCCAGCACACCGCCGACGATGAAGAAGGCGAACGAGGTGACGAGGTAGAGCGTGCCGATCGTCTTGTGATCGGTGGTGGTCAGCCACTTGATGACGACGTTTCCCGGTTCCTTGGCATGGACCGGAAGCTCGTTCGCGTATGTCTCCTCTTCGTCGGCTGCCCCTGTTGTGCCCGTCGTCGTCACTGGGACGCTCCTTCGATCGTCGTTCGCGGGGGGACCGAGCACCCGGCCGGGGTGCCGTTCCCACCGGGACGGCCGGCAGACCGGTCCCGCGCGTCACGCCAGATTCCAGGTGCAGCAAATCAGCCGCGGGGCCGCTGTGGGCGGCCCGCCGCCCACAGCCGCGTGACATTCACCCATCAGGGCGTCCGTGGGCACGGACCGTGTTCCAGGCCTTCGCGCCGCCGCGGGGAAGGCCGAAGCCGGACGAACTCCGTTGCGGTGCGGTGTCGTTGACGGGCGATCCGGTGGATACCCGGGCCGGGGACCGGCGGCGGGCTCCCCCCGGCGTCGCTCAGGCCAGCCCGCCCGTCGCGCGGACGTTCTGCCCCGTGATCCACCGGCCGTCGTGACCGGTGAGGAAGGCGACCACGTCGGCCACGTCCGCGGGTTCCCCCAGCCGGCGCAGCGGGGTCATGCCGGCGACTGCCTCCAGTGCCTGCGGCTGGTTGTTGCCGCGCAGCAGCTCGGTGTCGGTGGCTCCGGGCGAGACGGTGTTGACCGTGATCCCGCGGGCCCCGAGTTCATGGGCGGCGACGGCGGTGAGCTGCTCGACGGCACCCTTGCTCGCGGCGTAGGCGGAGATGCCCGGGCCCGACCGGACCGTGTTGGCCGTGGAGATGTTGACGATGCGGCCGCCGTCGCGCATCCGTAGCGCCGCGTGGCGGATCGTCATGAAGACCGCTCTGGTGTTGACCGCCAGGACCCGGTCGAAGACCGCCGGATCGGTGTCCGTGAGCAGGGACGGGGCGGGGCAGAGAGCGGCGTTGTTCACCAGGATGTCCAGTCCGTCGAGCTCTTTCTCGGCGGCCGACATCAGGCGCTCCGGGCCGTCCGGGTCAGCGAGGTCCAGCCGGACGGACCGGACCCTGCCGCCGTCGGCGCGCACCGTGCGGACGACCTCGGCGGCGGCCTCGTCGTCGGTGGCGTAGTTGAAGACCACGTGTGCCCCGTCGCGGCACAGCCGCTCGACGATCGCGCGGCCGATGCCCCGTGATCCACCGGTGACCACGGCGTTCCTGCCTGTCAGCACGGCCTCTCCCCTCCCAGGGCACGGTTGGTCCGGGTGTTCGAACCTACCGGTGGAAGGGCTCCATGGGGCCGACTACGCGGAAAATCCTCGCGCCGCGGCCCGGTTCCGGTGCCCTTCCCGGACACGGAACCGCCCCGGCCGGGCATGGTGCCGGCCGGGGCGGGAGGGGCGGGGGCGCCTGATCGCGCCCCCTCTCCGCGGCGTCGCGTCAGCCGATGGCCGAGATTGCCTGGACGAACGTCTTCGACGGGCGCATGACGGCCGAGGCCTTGGCCGGGTCGGGCTGGTAGTAGCCACCGATGTCGGCCGGCGAGCCCTGCACCGCGATCAGCTCGTCGACGATGGTCTGCTCCTGCTCGCCCAGCGTCTTCGCGAGCGCGGCGAACGCCTGCGCGAGCTGTGCGTCGTCGGTCTGCTGAGCCAGCTCCTGGGCCCAGTACAGGGCCAGGTAGAAGTGGCTGCCGCGGTTGTCGATGCCGCCCAGCTTGCGGCTCGGCGACTTGTCCTCGTTGAGGAAGGTGCCCGTCGCGCGGTCGAGGGTGTCGGCGAGGATCTGGGCGCGCGCGTTGCCCGTGGTCGACGCCAGGTGCTCGAAGCTGGCCGCGAGCGCGAAGAACTCGCCCAGGCTGTCCCAGCGCAGGTAGTTCTCCTTGACCAGCTGCTGGACGTGCTTGGGCGCGGAGCCGCCGGCGCCCGTCTCGAACAGACCGCCGCCGTTCATGAGCGGGACGACGGAGAGCATCTTCGCGCTCGTGCCCAGCTCAAGGATCGGGAACAGGTCGGTCAGGTAGTCACGCAGCACGTTGCCGGTGACCGAGATGGTGTCCTCGCCCCGGCGGATGCGCTCCAGCGAGAACGCGGTCGCCTCGACCGGCGACATGATCTCGATCTGCAGACCGTCGGTGTCGTGGTCGGCGAGGTACTTCTTGACCTTGGTGATCAGCTGCGCGTCGTGGGCGCGGGCCTCGTCGAGCCAGAACACGGCCGGGACGCCGGTGGCGCGGGCGCGGGTGACGGCGAGCTTGACCCAGTCCTGGATCGGCAGGTCCTTGGCCTGGCACATGCGGAAGATGTCGCCGGCGCCGACGGCCTGCTCCAGCACGACCTCGCCGTTGCCGTCGACGACCCGCACCGCACCGGTGGTGGGGATCTCGAAGGTCTTGTCGTGGCTGCCGTACTCCTCGGCCTTCTGGGCCATCAGACCGACGTTCGGCACCGAGCCCATGGTCGACGGGTCGAAGGCGCCATGGGCGCGGCAGTCGTCGATCACGACCTGGTAGACGCCCGCGTAGCTGCTGTCCGGCAGCACCGCGAGGGTGTCGGCCTCCTGGCCGTCCGGGCCCCACATGTGGCCCGAGGTGCGGATCATGGCCGGCATGGAGGCGTCGACGATGACATCGCTCGGTACGTGCAGGTTGGTGATGCCCTTGTCCGAGTCCACCATGGCCAGCGCCGGGCCCTCGGCCAGCTCGGCCTCGAAGGAGGCCTTGATCTCGGCACCCACGTGCGGCACCGAGTCCAGGCCCGTGAGGATGGCGCCGAGGCCGTCGTTCGGGGACAGACCGGCCGCGGCGAGCGCCTCGCCGTACTTGGCGAAGGTGTTCGGGAAGAAGGCGCGGACCACGTGGCCGAAGATGATCGGGTCGGAGACCTTCATCATGGTGGCCTTGAGGTGGACGGAGAACAGCACGCCCTCGGCCTTGGCGCGGGCGACCTGCGCGGTGAAGAACTCGCGCAGGGCGGCGACGCGCATGACCGCCACGTCGACGACCTCGCCCGCGAGCACCGGCACCGACTCGCGCAGCACGGTGGTGCTGCCGTCGTCACCCGCGAGCTCGATGCGCAGCGTACCGGCCTCGGCAATGGTGGTGGACTTCTCGGTGGAGCGGAAGTCGTCGACGCCCATCGTGGCGACGTTCGTCTTCGAGTCGGCGGACCACTTGCCCATGCGGTGCGGGTGCGCCTTGGCGTAGTTCTTGACCGAGGCGGGGGCACGGCGGTCGGAGTTGCCCTCGCGCAGCACGGGGTTCACCGCGCTGCCCTTGACCTTGTCGTAGCGCGCGCGGACGTCCTTGTCCTCGTCGGTCTGCGGGTCGTCCGGGTAGTCCGGAAGCACGTAGCCCTGCGCCTGAAGCTCGGCGATGGCCGCCTTCAGCTGCGGGATCGAGGCCGAGATGTTCGGCAGCTTGATGATGTTGGCCTCGGGCCGCTTGGCCAGCTCACCGAGCTCGGCGAGCGCGTCCTCGATGCGCTGGCCCTCCTCCAGACGCTCGGGGAAGCCCGCGATGATGCGTCCGGCCAGCGAGATGTCACGGCTTTCGACATTGACCCCGGCCGTCGAGGCGTACGCCTGGATGACGGGCAGGAACGAATACGTCGCCAGGGCCGGAGCCTCGTCGGTGTGTGTATAGATGATGGTCGAGTCAGTCACCCTGTGCTCCGCTCCACGTCTGCAACATTGCTTGACATCAAGATATCTCGTGACCGCCCCGGCCTCGACAGGGCCCTGCCCTCATCGGCGGCGGCGCGTGTCACCGCGGTCGCACGGCGTACACCCGCCCGGGTCCGCGCTCACGTCCGCCGGCGTTCCGGGCGGGAAATCCGGCAGGCAACAGGCGGGTGTCATACGGTGGTTGCCCCACTGCCTGCCAGAAGGAGTGCACTCATGCCGGTTGCCCTGGGGCTCGGTCTTCCGCAGATGAAGCAGTACGACATCGGCCGCGATGTGGCCGCCGTGGCACGCGCGGCGGAGGAGACCGGCTACGAGAGCCTGTGGGTCTTCGAGCGGGTCCTCTTCCCCGAACCCGCCACACAGGGGCTGTACGGGGTTCCGGGGCTACCCTGGCCCGATCAGTACCGCAGCGTCGCCGATCCGCTGATCACGCTCGCGCTGGCCGCCGGTGCGACGGGCCGGGCCCGGCTCGGCACCAGCGTCCTGGTCGCGCCGCTGCACGTACCCTTCCAGCTGGCCCGTTCACTGGCCTCGCTCGACGCCGCGAGCGGCGGCCGGGTGGTCGCGGGCCTCGGCACGGGCTGGTCCCTGGACGAGTACGCCGCCGCCTCGGTCGCCCCCTTCGAGAAGCGCGGCGCGGTCCTGGACGAGCTGCTGGACGTGTGCGCGGCGGTCTGGGGTCCGGATCCCGTCGCGTACCAGGGCGAGCTGACCACCGTCGCCCCGTCCGAGGTCGGCCCGAAGCCGGTGCGCCCCATCCCGGTCTATCTGCCTGCGAACAGTCCCCGGGCCACGCGCCGTCTGATCGACCGGGCGGACGGCTGGATGCCGGTGGCCGCGGGCGCCGACCGGCTGGCCGAGCAGTGGAAGCGGGTCCAGGACCTGGCGGCGGAGCGCGGCCGGGAGCGTCCGGTCGGCGTCTGCGCCCGCGCCAACGCCAGGTACAGCGCGCAACCGGTCGGCGGTGCGGACCGCGCCCCGTTCCACGGCAACACGGCTCAGATCGTCGAGGACCTGGTGGCCCATGCCGCGACGGGCGTACCGGAGATCCTGCTGGATCTCCAGGGCACGACGCGCGACGCCGCGGAGCTGATCGACGTGGCGGCCGAGGTGTACGTGGCGGCGCGGGCGGCAGGCGTCTGACACCACGGCCGCCGGCCGGGCCACGCAACGCGGACACGGCACGGGCCGCGCTCGGCGTCGAGCGTGCTTCGGCGGATCCGGTCGGCGACCTCCGACACAACGTGATACCCGGTCAGTAGAGTCGGCAGCGGCTCGGCGAACCCAGCCCGGCCCCGTGTGAACCCCGCTCGGTGCCGGTCCTTCCCACCTCGCTTTAGTCACGGCTTGCGTGCAAGGCCGCCGTGCTCGCCGATGGCAACCGGGGTGGGGGAAGTCGGATCCGGGCGCCAGCAGGGAACCGAGACGACCCCGGGGTCCAAGAGTTCCAGGCCGTCGAAGAACGCCTCGATTTCGTCGAGCGGGCGCAGGAAGTACGGGACGGCGCCTGTTTCATTGTATGCGTCCTGGGCCTGCTCGTAGTCGGCGTCCGTGCCCCGTGAGCCGTCACTGATGGAGAGGTAGCTGCCGGACGGCAGTCCGTCCATCAGCCGGCTGACGGTGGCCCGGGCCTGGTCGTAGTCGGCGACGTGGCCCAGAATGTTGCTGAGAATCAGGGCGGTGGGACGGGTGAGGTCCAGTGTCTCGGCTGCAGCCGTCAGAATGCGATCGACATCGAACAGGTCGGCGTCGACATAGGCGGTCGTTCCTTGGGGGGTGGAGGCAAGTAGGGCGCGGGCGTGCGCAAGGACCATCGGGTCGTGGTCGACGTAGACGATTCGGGCCTCCGGTGCGAGCCGCTGGGCGACTTCATGCGTGTTCGCTACCGTGGGTAGTCCGGTCCCGACGTCAAGGAACTGCCGAATGCCCACCTCCTGGACCAGGTACGTGAGGTTGCGGCGCAGGAAGGCACGGCTGCTGCGGGCAATGGTGATGATGCCTGGAAAAATCGCACTATATGCATCCCCGGCTTCCTCGTCAACGGGGTAGTTGTCCTTCCCGCCAAGCCAGTAGTTCCAGATCCGAGCCGAGTGCGGCACCGACGTATCGATCTCCCGATGCACCGCTGGTCCGGGCGACGTCGTGTAGTCGGTCATGGGTACCGTCCGTCTTTCAACCGAGGCATGTACTGTCAACACACAACCTACGTCTCAACAGCTCTTATACGTAGACCAGTTCACTTTTCAGCTGGTGGGCCGATGTCAATCCCGCCGAGTTGTACCGTCTTCCCACGCAGCAGGTCACGCTCAGATCGTCCAGCGCCCGCCATTGCGTCGCGCTCGGGGCACCATCAGCCTCCACGCCGTCATCTCTGCGCCAGGTGACGCGTTCACCGATTGTGTGACTACAGTCAAAGCTGGAGTGCACCACCACCCGGCACGCACGTAGGTAGATGGCCGTGGGTGGCCCGTGCCCGCAGACAGTTCGCATGGAGCGCCGCACGCGCACCGACAGCTCTGGGTTTCGCAGACCACACCCTTTAACCCACCCGTGCGCCATCGCATGACACACCTGAACCTGAGCTCGCTCCAACTCGCCCAGGCAGCGATCCTGCCCGAACCCGTGATCACCGCATGGCTCGCCGGAACCCCCGCCTCCCCCTCCCAGCTCATCCGCTGCGCCCCCGCTCTGCAGATGTCCGAGGACACCCTCCTCGACGCGATCGAAGGCAAACGGGACCCCCAACGAGGCCACGGAGCTGCGGAAGGCCTGAGCGCGCCTCGGGAGTTCAGGAAGCAGACCAGTCCGGCTGCAATCTCTCGGCTTCATGTCAGCAGACCACCCGGGGATCTATCACCTCGTGACAGTGAAATCTCATGCGCGTGTCATCCCTGTGTCGGCGGCGGAGCGTCACGTGCCTCCACGATGACCAGCGGAAGATGGCCGGCTGAATTCTCCGGCGATGCTCCGGCGTGCTGTCTCGTGCCGCCCCGCGGGCGGTACAGGAGTGCAGAGCCCCTGCCCGGGCGACCGGGCGAGCTCAGTGACACCGGTGGTCCTGGAAGCGGGGCGTGGCGCCGCGACGATCGCCGTTCCTGGCCGGTCAGTTCGTGAGAGGCCCGGGTCACCCGTCCAAGGGTGGGGAAACGATCCTGTGAGCGAAGAGGGCATAGACCCGGCCGAGGTGTGGCACGGTCCGGGAATGAAGATGACCAGTGCTATGGCCGCAGCCGCCGTGGGTGCCGTGCTCGTTGCCGGGCCGGTGCCCGACGCGTCGGCGCAGCGGTACTGGAACAAGAAGGTCCGGTGCGAGCAGAGCGATCCCGAGGGGCGGGTGATCCCCACTCGGTACGGCAACGGCGATCTCGGTTGGAATCACTTCTCCGGGAAGCACAACATCAGGAAGTGCCGGGTCGTCGACGCGACGCTGGCCGGGAAGGTGGACAAGCAGGGCGGGGGACGCCTGGAGTACTACGGAGTCGCCCGTAACGGGGCCCGGTTCGTCAATGTCGTGGTCATCGTGCAGTACGCCCGCCGCACGACCGACGGTGAGTACGACGCAGGCAAGGGCAAGGAGATCGGCGTGGTCACGGCCTACTGCCGGGGTGTCAACAAGTGCCCGGACTGGATCAACCAGTGAGCGGGCCCTGCGGGGAGACGGTCGAGCAGCAGGCGTACCTCACGCGCTTCCTCCTCGACTACACGGCAGTACCTCTCGCCGAAGGGGTCTTCCTGCGCGGGGTACTGCCGGCGCAGGACGCTGTCCGGATCGTGACCGGTCCCGCCGACACCGTCGCGCCCGGTGCACTGGTCGCCTATGAGATCCCGCTGGTGGACGACGATGACGAGCCGGTCACCGCCCCGCTGGTGCTGGGCTGGACACGAACGCTCGCAGCCGACGGCTCCCCGCATCCGGACGCGTCCGTGATGGGCATGGCCCTGGTCCGCGTGGACACCTCCGCCGTCGAACCCGCTCCGCCGGCCCGCTCGGACCGGGTGCTGCGCGTGCTGCGGACACTGGCCTGGCCGTTCATCGAGACACCACCAAGCCCCGCCCTGTGCGGCTTCCTCCTCACCGGGCACGACAGCATGCGGCTCTACATCGCGGCCGACGAAGCCGCTGGGATCGTCGCGGCCGACGTGCGCCTCACCGGCGCGCTGACCGCCCTGCTCGCCGCACTCCCCGCACTCGTACGCGAGAAAGAACGCTGGACGACCGACGGAACCGACCCGCACTGCGCCCACGCGGTCGACCTCACCACCTGGTGACCACCGGGCAGCGCGCCCCGGCGTGGAACCGATAATTGGCCCAACGGTGACGGGGTTACGAAAGTGTTTAGAGGCTGTCTCATGTGGTGGTGGTGCAGCTACTCGACCATGCTCGTGAGAAACGTGTGTATCTCGGCGGCGAGGTTTCGCATCTCCTCGCCGGCTGCGTGCACGGTGGTGGTCTCAAAGTGCCACTCCTCGGACGGAGGCCGGTCGTGGATGCCCCACCTCAGGTGGACGTAGCCGCCCGGGTGGTGTTCCGCCGAGATTGTCAGGTCGTGTTCCAGAGAGCGCCAGACGCGCGGTCCTTCCCAGCCGCGGAAGTCCTCGGCCAGCGAGGAGAGAAAGGTGTCGAGGCCGTCGCCGTCCCATGTCCGCACCAGGGTTTCGATGCTCACCCATTGCCCGCTAGCTTTCACGAGGAAGTCGAGTGTGGGGTCGTCCCCGAACGGTCTGGTCGGCTCGGAGAAGAGCAGGTGGACCGGTCGCGGTCCGGGGTCTCCCACGCGTACCGCAGGGCCATCTTCGATCATTTGAGCAGGTTAGAAGTCGTGGGAGTCGATGACCAACTGCAATTCCCTGCGCTGCCCCGGGCACGTACCCAGCCGCCCTGTGGCTTCCGCTGCTGACCGCGGACGAGGCGCGGGAAGCGGTCAGTCTGCTGTGGCACTTCGCCGACGACAGCGCGGAAGGGCAGGCGGCCGGGGACCTGGCGGCGGATCTCGCCCGCCGGCTTCCCGCGGAGTGACGCGGCTCGTCCGCTATCCCCGGACACACGACAGCGCCCCTACACCGGCGTTCCGGTCGGGGGCGCTTCGTGGTCATGCTTTCGGGAAGTCCCTGGCCTTGATCTTCGCCATCCGCCCGTCGGGATGGTGCCAGACGACACCCTCGCAGCCGTCGACCGCAGCCAGGCCCGCGACGGTGCTACGGATGCCCTCGAACGTCAGCTCCGGCACTGAGACGTGCTGCGCTGCGGCGTGCTCGACGAGCCCGTGAGCGTCGGCCCTCTCCGGATTTCCGTTCACCTTCGGGCCGATCAGTTCGAAGGTCCCGGCAGTCCACTCTCTGAGGCCGGCCGCTTTCAGAGCCTCTGAGTGGAACTTCGCGAACGATGACTGACCGATCGGCTCCCAGCCGATGGTCTTACCAGTCTCGGTATCGACGGAGAGGGCTATGTAGTTCGGCGGTTCCGGCCTCCGGGGCTTGACCTCGCGACGTGCCCACCACTTGCCCGCTTCGTCAAGCATCACGCAGGTGCCGTCGTACTTGCGGGTGGCCTGCCCTTCACCTGCGAGCACCCATTCGCAGCCAGGTGTCACCTTGGGCAGGACATGGGCGGGGTTGTTGTCGAAGTCGCGGACGAACACGGTGGGAATCTTCTGCATTCCGGGATCCTGTCGGTTGACTGGCTTGCGTGCATCGGAATTTCGTTCACGCCGCGATCCGCCTCTCCGCCATCGGCAGCTGCAGCACCTCGCTGTGCCCGTACTGCTGGCCGCATCCAGGGCAGCGGCAGCCGGCCCCGTGTCGAGGGGGACGCGGAGGACGCTGCTGCACGGGCAGGCGACCTCGACACCGGGGTGCTCGTGGAGCCAGCGGCTGAGCTGTTCCGCGTCGCGTCCTTCCCGGAGTGTCAGCGGGAGCCGGATCGTGGCGTCGACCAGGAGGGTGCCGTAGGTGCTGCCGTAGAGCGCGAAGTCGTCCACCCCCAGCACCCGGGGTGCCTCCAGCGACGGAAGCGGCACCCGCATCAGCTGGGCCAGAACGTCATTTCCGTCTGACTCGCGGCCAAGTACAGCGGGGGCTCCGGCGGGCCCCGCCGCGCAGTTGCGGGGCCCGCCGGAGTTCTCTGTTGTGGGCGGTGTCCCTAGAAGGGTTCCGCGGCCTGGAGGAGTCTCTGTGGAAGGGAGGGGGATTCGACGCGGATGGCCCAGCCGCGACGGCGGGCGTGGCAGGCCAGGGCGAGGATGTCGAGGTTGACGGAAGCGTCTGGATCGTCGGCTCGGTCGGCGACCTGGTAGTAGTCGCGGTGGGCTTCGAGGGCGTCGGCCAGGGCGAGGTTGAAGCTCTCCTCGTCGCCTTCCACGAGCTGTGAAAGCAGCACGGCCGGCGGCATGGCGAGGCCCCAGTCCTTGGCCTTGTCGGCCTCCTGCAGCGCCCGCTGCGCGGCGGGTTCTGGCTCGGTGCCCTTCAGGTAGGCGTGGAGGGCTTCGCGGTACGCGGTGGAGGCGGAGCCGTCCGGCCGGGCGAAGGTGGGGCCGGTGAGGACCAGCGGGGCAAGGTCCTCACGGGCGCCGGTGATCAGGGCGAAGGCAGTGGCCGTCTGCCAGTTCCCGGCACTGGCTTTCTCGCCCCGCTCGGCCGGGTAGCGCAGCGTGCGGCCGTCGATGGTCACCTCGGCCTCGGTGCCCGGCTCCGCCAGCGCGATGTGGAACAGTGCCGCGCCCATGCGACGCCGGCCGGCCTCGCACGCCGGCCTGGCCCCGGTGCCCCGCGACTCCGGCCGCCGCACCGGCGACTCCCACCGGCCCGAACGCTTCAACCGGCGCCTGCGCTGGTTGTTCTCCATGTCGGCACAGTCCGCCATGATGCGACCGGGCCCGTCGAGGGGCTACTACCTCAAGAAACGCGCCGAGGGCCTGATCCACACCCAGGCACTGCTCGCACTCGCCCGCCGCCGGGGCGGTGGGCGAGTGCGATCGTGCGTTACAAGAGGCTGTTCACCTCCGCCCCGCCGGTCACGCGGACGGCTTGACACGATCACCGGGATTCTTCCAGCGGGTCGCGCTCTGCGCGTGGAGGTGGTCGACAGCCAGCCGGGCGGCGGCGCCGATGGACGCGTCGACCGCGGGAAGACGGTCTTCGAGGGAGTGGGCGCGGGTGAACACCGCGACCGCGAACCGGCGACCGTCCCCCAAGGTCACCACTCCCGCTTCGTTACGGACGCCGGGCAGCGTCCCGGTCTTCGCCGCGATCCGCACTCCGGACGGGAATCCGGACGACAGCCGGTGCGGCCAGACCTGCTGGGCCATGGTCTTGCGGACCCGTTCGCAGGCTTCGGGTTCGCCTGCCCGATCGGTCCAGATCGCGTCGAGCAGCGCAGTCATCTCGCGCGGCGTCGAGGACGTCGTGCGTTCCGGGTCGCGCACCGAGAGCTTCAGCATCTGCTCCGGCGTGGCCTCGCACAGCAGCACTTCGAGGTCGGAGTCCGCGTTCCCGCCGAGGTCCGCCACGACGGATGCGAACAGGTCCTCGCAGCAACCGATCAACCGGGTGCGGGCCAGCCCGAGGTCGGCCAGCACCCGGTCCACCGCTTCCTGGCCCACGCGGTGGAACACCAGGTCGGTCGCTGCGTTGTCGCTCATCGTGAGCATGAAGTGCGCGAGGTCCCGCCAACTCATCTCGACGTCGTCGGCGCAGCCCGCTGTGCCGATACCGCCGATCCGGTACCGCGCGGTCACCAACGTCCGCTCGGCCTCGTCGAGCCGTCCCGCCACGACTTCGCGGGCGTAGGCGACGGCCACCGGTATCTTGAACACCGACGCCAGCACCACCGGGTCGTCGCCGCCCACCGACACGTCGGGCCCGTCCGGCACGCCGACTTCGCGAGCGTGCAGGAACCCTTCCGCGCCGGCTTCGGCGAAGACGGCTTCGATCCGTTCGCGGATCTCGCTCACTGGGACACCCGTCGGTCGGCGCGTCCGGTATGGAGGAACTCGGCGCGGCCAGTGCCGTCGTCGCCGACGAACGCGTGTGCCATATAGGTACCTGGGGCCTCCGGGAGGTTGGCGACGAACGTGTCGTCGAGGTAGGGCAGCAGTTCCTCCTTCGCCGGGGGCGCACCGCTGAGCTCGGCGAAGATCCCCTTCGGGGATCGCTTGATCCACAGCTTGCCGTCTTCCGCGGTGACGACGGTATCGGCGACCATCGACGAGTACGCGCCCACGTACCGGGACAGGTCGGCCTGGGCGGCCGCGGGGTTCGGCTGCGGCAGTGCCGGGAGCTTGACGCCGGCGAGTTCGTCAAGCAGCTTTCCGAGGACCTGCTGGTAGACGTACAGCGGCTGCCCGCCGTTGGTCAGCAACGCGACCGCGACGTTGCGCTCCGGCACCACGCGCAGGAATGCCGACTGGCCGATGGTGCCGCCGTCGTGGCCGATCACCTCGCCGCCCTCCCAGCCGAAGAGCATCCAACCGAGACCCCAGTGGGTGCCCATGATGCCGAGCGCGGGCACCTCCACCTGCGGCTCGCGCATCGCGACCAGCGACTCCGGCGACAGCACCTGGGTGCCGTCGTCGGCCTTGCCGTCGTTCAGGTGCATTCGGACGAAGGTCAGCAGGTCCCGCGGGCGCATCGCGAGCGTCGAACCAGCCGGGGCGTTCGAGCGGGTGAGTGCCCAGATCGGCGCGGGCACCGGCTCCTCGCTCGGCTTCGGGGTGACGTGGCCGATCGCGGCGCGGTAGCGGATCGCGTCGTAGGGACCAGCCGCGGCGTGGGTCAGGCCGAGCGGCACGAAGAGGCGGTCGCGCACGCAGTCGTCCCAGCACTTGCCGTGCAGCACCTCGATGATGCGGCCGAGCACGCAGTAGCCGGCGTTGTTGTAGGAGAACCGCTCGCCCGGCGGAAAGAGCTGCGGCACGTCCGACAGCGTCGCGATGAGCTTCTCCACCGCGTCGTCGCCGGGCCCGGTGTCGGTGAAGACGTCGCCCTCGAAGCCGGCGGTATGGCAGGTCAGCTGCCGGACGGTGATCACGGCCGCGGCCTTGTCGTCGCCGAGCGCGAGCTCCGGCAGGTAGTCGCGCACCGGCCGGTCGAGGTCGAGGCGGCCCTCGTCGACCAGCTGCATGATCAGGGTGGTCGTCCACACCTTGGTGATCGACCCGATCTGGAACAGCGAGTCCACGGTGGATTCCACCCCAGTGGCCTTGTTCAGGACGCCCGCCGCGTGGTCGATCACCTCGCCGTCGACGAGCACCGCGATCGAGGCGCCGGGAACCTGGTGCTCGGCCAACAGAGCGGCGAAGTTCTCCTGGAGCCAAGTCTCGATTTCACGAGTTTTCGACATGTGCACCTTCTGTCCGGGTGAGGATGGTCCGGCGTTTCCGGAATGCTAGGTCGGTGGCCTGCGTCACTTGTTCGTCCGAACCGAGGAGAGCGCGGGGAAAGTTCCTCCGCCCAGACGAATCAGGCCGGGCGCAGCGACTCCACTGCCGTCGCCGTGGCGAGACCGATGAATGCGTCGCGCTCGGGGACCCGGGAACGGGCGTCCTCGGCGCGGGTGAACACGGCGACCGAGTACCGGCCGCCGTCCGGGTACTCGACCACGCCGACCTCATTGCGCACGGCGGGCAGCGTGCCGGTCTTGCCGCTGGTGCGCATCTCGTCGTCGGGGCACCTGGACCGCAATCGGTGCGGCCAGACCTGCAGTTCCAGCCAGCGCCGGACGTCCGCGCACACCTCGCGCGCGGCCGCTTTGCCGCGCCGGATCAGCCTGAGCAGACGGGTCATTTCGGCGGCGGTGGTACGGCAGGACTTTTCCGGCTGCAGCGCGCGCAACGCCGAAACCTGCCCGTAAGTCAGTTCCGCGATCACTCGTTCGTCGCCCTCGTGGCACAGTTCGCGGCACCCAGAACGCCAGTACCGCGGTGACAGAGTGGTGCCGATGCGGAAGCCGAACGCGGCGGGACAGGAGAAGACGTCCGCGAGCCACCCCGTGGCGATCGGACTGACGACGCCGGCGATCTGGCCGCCGAAGTTGATCAGGCCCATGCCGATGCCGGTCAAGGCGGTGGACGGACCCGGAGCGTGAGGCCGAACACGGCCATCGAGGCCGGGCCGTGGCGCCATCAGCGCCGGGGCCGACGAACAGCGGCGTCGACCCCGAGCCGACGCCGCTTGCCGCGGGCATCACGCCGGTGACCGTCGCCCGGCTGGCCGGTGTGGTGCGCTCGGCGACCGCTTTGAACGAAGCCGACAGGAGCCCGGCCCGGGGCTCGTGCGATCCAACGAACATCGCGAAGGTCTTTCAAGCCCGGGGAGCAACCGGGACGGCGGTCAAGCCTCTTCAACCGGAACGGCTTTTCCCTCCCGCGGCAGCAAATGCAGCTGCACCATTGCCGCGAACCGGTCTCCCGGGTCGTCGAGATCGATTCCGCCGACCTCGACGACCCGGCGCAACCGGTACCGGAATGTACTCGGATGCACGTACGCGGCGGCCGACGCGGCGCCGATGTCGCCGAAAGAATCGAGCCAGCACCGCAGCGTGTGCACGAGCTGCGATCGGTGTTTCGTGTCGTAGGCCAGCAGCCGCGCGATCGGCCCGGTCGCGACGTCGCCGCGTGCCGCGGCAAGGTCCGCCAATTCGAGCAGCAGCGCTTCGATGTGCGCGTCCTCGGCGGTGATCACTCGCTTTGCGCCGCCGTTGGTGAGCAACACGCGCAACGCGCGATGGGCCCCGTTGCGGGACGCGCGCAGGCCCGAGCCGTCGAGCGCGAGCGGTCCGACGCCGATTGCGGCGGCGGCCCGGCGGCCGGTGCGTTCCAAGAAGGACGACGCGACGCGCACCGAGCGTTCGCGGCAATCGCCGTGGTTCCCGGGCATCGGGACGATGCCGTACGCGACATCGCCGACAAGCGCTACCGCCGACCGGGGCTGGACGGCGCTGAGGTGCATGGCGAATGCGTCGGCGACTCGCTGGCGTTCCGCGACGAGCCGGAGGTCGTCGTCGAGGACCTCAAGGAGTCCCATGGCGAGCACGATGGTGGGCTGCCCCAGCAACCCGAGGCGCGCGATGGCTTCCGGCGCGCCGGCGCCGCCCTCGAGCGCGGTGCTCACCAGATCGGCCCGCAACCGGCGCTCGACATCGGCACCCGCGCGCAGCCGAAGCATATGCAGCGCGACGATCTTCGAGGCATCGACCAACGCCGCAGTACGTTCTTCGCTGAGCTCGTTGTCGACTGCGGCCCAAATCGAGCCGAGGACCTCGTCGCCGGCTCGGACCGCGACCGCGACCCTGGGCATGGCGATGTTCTCGTCGTAGCCGTCCGGGTAGACGTAAACCGGCCAGTGGTCACGGTAAAGGCGTTCGAAGACGCCTTCCTTCTCCAGCTGGCGGGTGAACCGTTCGGGCACCTGGCGGCCGAGAATCGTTTCGACGCGGGAGGGATCGGCCTCGTCCTGGCGGCCGGAGAACGCGAGCACGCGCGAGTTGCGGTCCTCGATGGTGACCGGTGCGTCCAGCAGCGCGGCGACCGCGTTGGCGAGCGCGAACAGATCGCTGGACGGCATCCCGCCGAGCGTCTGCGGAAAAACATCGCCGACGTCGCCCTCGGCGAGCAACATGCGGAGCATCGCGGCGAGCTGCGCCCACGACGCCCCGCTGACCAGCCCGAGCAGCGCGACCCCGGTGGAGTTGGCCGTCCGGACCAGCTCCGTCGACGCGGAGACCGGCGACCGCACGACCAGTGCGGCGGCCCCGCGTTCGACGACGGTGTGCAGCAGCTTCGCGATCTCGTCGGTTTCGCGCACGCCGACCCCGAGGACGACCGCCTCGGCGGGGAACTCGGCGTCGTCGTGCGGATCGTGGATCACCACGCCGCCGAGCTGCCGCCGGGTGTCCCGCCCGACGGCGACCGGCTCGAGGAGCACGTCCCCGAGGGCTTCGAGGACGCGACCCAGACTCGTGTGCGGCTTGCTCGGCACGGGTGTCAGCACTCCCCGAAGGTAGATTCGGCCCCGATCCAACCGGATGATTCGATGCGGCCAAATCTATCCCCGGAATTCATGCCAGGCTACGAACCGATCCACACCTTCGCGGTGGTCACCTCGTCGAGCAGCTCCGGAATCGGCGCCACGCCGAGGCCTGGACCGGTCGGCACCGGCAGGTGCCCGTCGGACAGCACGAACGGCTCGGTGATGTCGCTCTGGTAGAACCGGTCGGACGCGGAGGTGCCCCCGGGAAGCGTGAAGCCCGGCAGCGAGGCCTGGCGCTGCACACATACGTCGACCAGAGCGGAAACCAGGAGCGCAACGGTCGGCACGCCGCAGGACCCGGCGACGTCCAAAAGGCCGGCCCGCACTCGGGCCTCGATGTTCGTCGCGTTCCCCGTCAAGTCCTTCTGTTCAGAGGTCGTTTTCGTCCGATGTTTCATCCTGAGATGGGATGTTCTGTGGTCTTCTTCGGGTTGCGCCAGGAGATGGTGTTCCCGCTGGTGAGGCGGCGGGACATGAGGTCGGTCATGGCGATGTGGATCACGGCTTCGGAGCGGGTGGGCAGGGTCAGGCAGAAGCTCCGTCATCCGACGGTATAAGGACGCATCATCTCGTTGTCCTCGTGTTCGAGCATGTGACAGTGCCAGACGTACCGGCCTGCCCGGTCGAACGTCGCCTTCAGCCTCGTCACGGCACCCGGATAGGCGACTGCTGTGTCCTTGAACCCGTTCTCCCACGGCTCGGCGGGCCGCGCGGCATGGCCGGCCTGTTGCCGGTCGAGGACTTGGAACTGGACTTCGTGGACATGAATCGGGTGTGCGTCCTTGGTGAAGTTGTGAATCTCCCAGACCTCAGTCGAGCCCAGGGCTGGATCCTCCGTAACGGGGTCGTCCCAGCGCATCGGCACCGGGGCCCCGTTTCGGTCCACGGTGCCGAGCAGCATTTGCCGGGGGCCGACGTGCGGCAGCGACGCGGAATTCTGCTCGCTGAGGGAAAGCCGCCGGATACGGCTCGCCTTGCCCAGCGGCTCGAACGGCGGAAGCGACAGCTGGGACGGTGGCACGGTCGTGTCCGGTGACGTGAGTGCTTCGATGACGAGTTTCATGATTTGCCCGGTGGTGGCGGGGTCCGCCGGGGAGTAGTCCGTACCCGTCTTCCCGCCCTGGAATGCTTTGTCGGGGCCCTCGTTGATCAGATACAGCTCGGTTCCGACCGGGACGGACGCGAAGTCGACGATCACGTCCGCGCGCTCGGCGGAAGCGATGAGCACCTGGTCGCGCTGTACGGGTGCGGGAAGGAAGCCGCCCTCGCTGCCGATCTGGCAGAAGGGCAGGGCGGGGGTCGCGGGACGGTGGGCGAGTGGGTGGGTGACGATCTTGAGGATCAGGTACCGCGAGTTGCATCCGTTGAGAAGCCTGAAGCGGTAGCGGCGCGGCTCGACTCGAAGGACCGGCCAGGTGCTCCCGTTGGTCACCATCGTGTTGCCGAAGAACTCGGGGTTCCAGATCGGGGGGATGTCGCTGTCCGGGATGTAAGGACCCTTGAATCCGTCGAAGGCACTGCGTCCGGCCGGGTAGAACAAGCTGCCGTCGATACGGAACGAGCGGTCCTGGATGGCAAGAGGGATCTCGTAGTACTTCCGGCCGGGCGGATCACCGGGCCGGGGCGCGGGCCCGGGCAATACACCGGCGGGAAGGTCCGCAGGTCCGCCTCGCAGAAGGTAGAACCCTGCCAGTCCGGCGTAGACATTCAGCCGCGTGACACCCAGGGCATGATCGTGGAACCAGAAGGTCGAGGCCCTCTCCGCGTTGGCGTACTGGAACACGGCGTCCCCCCGGCCCCAGGCGTCGCCGAACCGGTCCTCGAACTTCTCTTTGAACTCCTCGTAGAACGAGCCGACTTCGGCGTATCCCGCTGGAAGGTCAAGCGCGCCGGGAAGGTACCAGGCTTCGGTGTAGCCATCGCTTTCCTCCGAGTTCCGCCCGCCATGCAGGTGCGTCACGATCGGCACCGGGCCCGTGTACGGTCCGGGCGTCGAGCGGAACCCGGGACGTGAGTCCCGGGCCGACGCTCCGCCCGGAGGGTTCGCCCAGTGCAATGTGGGGTCGACCGGCAGCAGGTGCGGCAGGTAACGGCCTTTGCGATCGAGCAGCTGGTTCTTCCATCTCACCCGCACAGGCGTTCCGGCACGGGCCTCGACGGTGAACGCGGGGTAGTGGAAGCTACGCGCATGAAGAGTCGATCCGTACCCCCACACGGTCGTCGCCGGTAGGCCGGCGGGCAGTACCTGCTGCCGGAACTGTCGCACGCCGATCACGTAGTGGTCGATGTGATCAGCGACGCCTCCCCCGGCCTGCGGCATAACGGGCGGGATGACGAGCGGCGTGACGTACTTGTCCACCTTTCCCGGATCCAGAACGCCCTTGCCGCTGGGCTCGAGGATGCGTGGAGTCACGGAAGCCGCAGGAAGGAGCGCAAACATTCCGCCGACCGCCGCCTGCACGACACGCCGTCTCGTGACCACGTGGTCCTCCATCGATTGCGGGCACCAGCAGGTGTCGCAGCTTGCAGATCCGCGCCGCCTGTGGTGCTCCACAGACGTATCCGACGATCAGCACGTGAACACGTACGGGGTACAGGGCTCGGACCTGCGTGTACCAGACCCCTGGATAGAGCCCTTGGTACGCCTTTTTGATTTCTTCTGTGTGCATTTAAGCGGCTGTGGATGCCGGAATCGCGTCACGAGTGAGGCAGCGCACTCCTATCACCCCGTTGCTTCGGAATCGCTGGCGGGCAAATACTGCGGTTGAACTCGTGAAGTCGTCTCCGGTCAGGTCGCCTGCCTCGTCCGGGCCGAGCAGCGCTCGTCCGTCGAGACAGTGGAGGTGGGGATCAGACGCCTGTTGTGCCGCAGCGGTCCGGGCCGGCTCGGCACGGACCACGCGATCTCCACATTGTTCGCCGCCTCCCACTTCTCGACCCGCTGGCACCGCTTCGCCTTCAGGTGCGAGGAGCAGTTGTCACGCCTTCGACTCCAACGCGCCCTACCCGGTCGCCCTCATGCCCGGCTGGCTCCAGGCCGTCAGCAGGGTGAAGCCGCTGAGCTACGAGATCGACGCCCTGCGGGGACTGCTCATCGGCACCCAGGCCCACCTCGGCCTCGACCTCGCGGTCCTCGCTTTCGCGGCGCTGGTCGGAGTCGTCGCCGCCGGCTCACTGCTGGGCCGCCTGGCCCGCTGACCACCACAGGGGTGTCCGGGTTCACCAGCCGTTCGTGCGATCAGCCCGCCTCGTCCGTACGGGGGATCAGCCCGCCTCGTCGAGCACATACCGGAACGCCTCCCGTGCAGCGCCTTCTGGAGATCCTTCACCGGCGCGGAATCCCCCGGCTCGGCGCCCGGGTCCCCCTGCGGCATCGTGGCCGGCTGTTGCAGCGGCCAGGTGCGCACGGAGGGGGCCGGCGCCGGGTGGGGGTTGCGTCGGCACCAGAGGAGAAAGCAGGACTCGACGTTTCCGGTCTCGCTGCCTTCGTCATCCTTGAGACCCTCGACCCGGCCAGCGTTTGAGTGGGTATTCCTGCCCTGCCGCCGCAAGCAAGGGGCTGGAACGTTCCCGTACACCACGCGCTGACGCGGCCCGGTGTATGCATAGACACGGACCTCCGGTCACAACCCGACCGCATCCCGATTCGAGCCGAGGTGCACTCATGACGTTCTCGCACGTGCCCTTCGCTGCCGCAAGGCCGATACTGCCGACAGGAACAGGTCAGCCGAGACCACCCGGCCATCCGGCATCCTGATGACCCGTCACCAAAGTCAGCGTTAAGTCAGCATCAGTACCGCCAGAACCCGCTCACGACCGCCACGAACAGCCAAGATCACGAACTACCCATACCCACTCTGAACAGCGAAAACGCAGGGCAACGACCCACCTGCTACTCTGCCTAGGAGATACCGTTGAAGATGCTGATCAACGTCCCCGAAACCGTTGTCGCGGACGGACTGCGCGGTATGGCCGCCGCTCATCCCGAGCTGACCGTGGATGTCGAGAACCGTGTCGTCGTACGACGTGACGCGCCGGTGGCCGGGAAGGTGGCGCTGGTCTCCGGCGGCGGTTCCGGGCACGAGCCGTTGCACGCGGGGTTCGTCGGGCCCGGGATGCTCTCCGCGGCCTGCCCCGGCGAGGTGTTCACCTCGCCCGTGCCGGATCAGATGGTGCGGGCGGCCGCCGCGGTCGACAGCGGGGCGGGGGTGCTGTTCGTCGTCAAGAACTACACGGGTGACGTGCTGAACTTCGAGATGGCCGCGGAGCTCGCCGAGGACGAGGGCCTGCAGGTCACCCAGGTACTGGTCAATGACGACGTGGCGGTGACCGACAGCCTCTTCACCGCTGGGCGGCGGGGTACGGGCGCCACCCTGTTCGTCGAGAAGATCGCCGGGGCTGCGGCCGACGAGGGCGCCCCGCTGGAGCGGGTGGCGGCCGTCGCCCGGCGGGTGAACGAGGCGTCGCGGAGTTTCGGGGTGGCACTCGGCGCCGTCACCACACCGGCCAAGGGCTCCCCCACGTTCGATCTGCCGCCGGGTGAGCTGGAGCTCGGCATCGGCATTCACGGCGAGCCGGGGCGGGAACGGCGGCCGATGATGACCTCGCGGGAGATCGCGGACTTCGCGGTGGACGCGGTGCTGGACGACCTGCAGCCGACCGGACCGGTGATCGTGCTGGTCAACGGCATGGGCGCAACGCCGCTGCTGGAGCTGTACGGGTTCAATGCCGAGGTCCAGCGGGTGCTGTCCGAGCGGGGCGTCGTGGCAGCTCGTACGCTCGTGGGGAACTACGTGACCTCGCTCGACATGGCGGGCTGCTCGGTGACGCTCTGCCAGGTGGACGAGGAGCTGCTGCGGCTCTGGGACGCGCCGGTGGAGACGCCGGCGCTGCGCTGGGGCCGTTGAGCCGCCGGTACCGCACCCCGTCATGCTGGAGCGACAAGGAGATCATGTGCTCGACGCCGACTTCTTCCATCGTTGGATGACCACGGCCGCGGCCCTGGTGAGCCGTGAGGCGGACCATCTCACGGACCTCGACTCCGCGATCGGGGACGCCGATCACGGGAGCAATATGCAGCGCGGGTTCGCCGCGGTGACCGCGGCCCTGGGCGAGGAGCCGCCGCAGACTCCAGGGGCCGTACTGATGCTGGCCGGACGGCAGTTGATCTCGACGGTCGGCGGTGCTTCGGGCCCGTTGTACGGGACGCTGCTGCGGCGTACGGGAAAGGCCCTGGGCGATGCCCCCGCCGTGACCCCGCAACAGTTGGCGGAGGCGCTCGGGGTGGGCGTCGCGGCTGTGGCACAGCTCGGTGGGGCGCAGGCCGGGGACAAGACGATGCTCGACGCGCTGCTGCCGGCCGCCGAGACGCTCGGCACCTCCTTCGGGGCGGCCCGGGAGGCGGCCGAGGCGGGGGCGCTGGCCACGGTGCCGATACTGGCCCGCAAGGGCAGGGCGAGCTATCTGGGTGAGCGCAGCATCGGCCATCAGGATCCCGGGGCGACGTCCTCGGCCCTGTTGATCGCCGCGCTGGCCGAGACCGGAGCGGCGGACGGGAGCGGGGCATGAGCGACGTGAAGCAGGTCGGAATCGTGCTGGTCTCGCACAGCGGACCGGTGGCCGAGTCCGTCGCGGAGCTGGCCAGGGGCCTTGCCGCGGGAGGCGCCACGGCTCCGGTGGCCGCCGCAGGTGGCACCCCCGCGGGTGGTCTCGGCACGAGTTCGGAGCTGATCGCCGAGGCCGCCAGGTCCGTGGACGGCGGCGCGGGCGTCGCGCTGCTGGTCGATCTGGGCAGCGCGGTGCTCACGGTCAAGTCGATGCTCGCCGAGGGCGACGAGTTGCCGGACGGCTCGCGGCTGGTGGACGCGCCGTTCGTGGAGGGCGCCGTGGCCGCGGTGGTGACCGCGTCGGCGGGCGGCGACATCGCGGCGGTGGAGGCAGCGGCGTCGGAGGCGTACGGGTACCGCAAGGTGTAGGCGAGCGGGGGCCGCCCGCACCGATGCGTGGTGCGGGCGGCCCCGTCGCTTGCCCGGCCACCCGGGCCGGACCGGTTCTCGGCCTGTCAGGCCGCCGGCGCGGACCCGGCCGCCGCGATCCTGATCCGGGTCTGCTGTGTCGTGCCGTTGACGGTCACGGCGAGGGTGATGGTGCCCGGCCGCAATGCGGTGAGGGTGCCGGTGGACGGGTCGAGCACCGCCGTGTCGCGGTGGCGGGCGCCGCCGCGGTCGCCGATGTGGACGTTCGGGGAGCCGGTCCAGTCCGCGGCCAGCGGGAAGCCGACCGGGACGCTGCGGGACCCCTGGGTGACGGTCGCGGTGACCTTCGTACGGGCTCCGGTGCCCAGCACCGCGGGCGCGTCGATCGTCAGCGCGTCCACATGCGCGCGGGTCTGTACGGAGACCCAGTCGGGCCCGCCCTGCCACGGCCGCTGCCGTGCGGCGGCCTGCGCTCCGTCGGTGACGCGGTCGGCGCCGACCAGCGACCAGCCGGTGAAGCCGCCGTCGTCCGCGGGCCCGGCCGGTGCCTTGCCGGAGTTGCCGTTGATCAGATATGGCACCCCGTCGACGTGCGAGGCGTGGAAGACCCCCACGTGGCTGCCGATGAAGGCCGCGCCCTTGCCCGTCGTACGGCGGAATTCGGCGAGCCACTGTTCGACCAGGGCCGCCTCCTTGCGGTCCCCGAGCTGGCTGCCCTTCTGCACGGTGGGGTCGCGCGGCGGCACGTGCTCGATCAGCATGAGCGAGTCGATGGTGCGGTCCTTCGCCGCCGCGTCCAGCTGGGCACGGAGCTGCTGGATCTGGGCGAAGCCGCCGCCGCGCAGGCTGAGGCTCGACGTGTCGAGGGTGACGAAGCGGGTGCCCTTGTGGTCGAACGTCCGCTGGGCGGGACCGAATTCGGTGATGAAGTTGTCGATCCTGCCGCCCATCACCTCGTGGTTGCCCGGGACGTAGTACCAGGGCAGTGAGTCGCCGAGTTCCTCGGTGAGGATGCGGCGGGCGAAGGCCAGGTCCGCGGGCGATCCCTCGTCGACGAGGTCTCCGTTGACGACCAGGAGGTCCGGGGCCGCCGCCTTGATCTCGCGCAGGGTGCGCCGTGCCTGGGCGACGATCGCGCTGTCCGGGTCACGGGCGACGAACTGGGCGTCGGACATCACCGCGAACCGCCAGTCCCTGCGCCCGGTCACGGCCGCCGGGTCGATCAACGGGTCGGCGGACTCGGACTGTTCGGGCAGGTCGACGGTGGGGGGCACCTGGGCGGTGAGGTCGTCCATCACGATCTCACCCGTGTACTGCTTGGCCGCCCCGGTCTCCGCGAGGTAGAAGCGGGACACGGAGAGGGGCATGGCGGCGCCGGGCGGCACCGCGAAGGTGATCTGCCGCCAGCCCGTCCAGGTGACGTACGGTCCGCGCAGCAGCTGGTCGGATCCGGCCGCGTCCTTGAGGTGCAGGGTCGGCCAGGCGCCCTGGCCGTCGCCCTTGATCCACAGCTTGAACGACTGGGGCTGTCCGGGCACGGCGACCGGCTGGGGCGGGGCGGCGTAGGCGGCGCGGGTGGCGGTGGACCGGGTGAAGTCGTAGGTGAGCTTCAGTCCGGTGCCGGTGTGGCCGTCGGGCGTGGCGGCGAGCGATCCGTCCGCGCGGGCCTGGCTGAACTTCCAGGACCCGGCGTCGTCGAAGGAGGAGACGGCCTGCTCGCTGAGGCCGACGCTGACGGCGAGGACGGTGCTGGTTCCGGCCACGGTCGCCTTGATCCGTCCGGCGCCGGAGCCGGTGCGCGAGACGACGCTGAAGGAGCCCTGGCCGTCGTCGCGGATGTCGAAGAGGGTGTGGTCGTAGTCGAGCGCGATGTCGCGCGGCTCGACGGGGGCGCCGGCGCCGTGGGCGTCGAGCCCGACGATGCCGAAGGTGCCGGTGGCCCCGGCGTCGGCGAGGCCCACCCGCTGGGTGGTGGGCTGGATCCGGTCCAGCTTGTCGAGGACGGTGAGGGACGTGCTCCCGCGCGCCGTTCCGTGTTCGGCACGTACGTCGGTGGTGCCGCTGCGGCGTGCGGTGAAGAGCCCGTGGCTGTCGACCGTGCCGACGGAGCCCCGTGCGGTGCGCCAGCGCGGGGTGCCCTGCGCCGGGCCGTACGTCTCATCGTATCCGGTCGCGGTGAGGCGCCGGGTGAGGCCGGGGAAGACCCGGTCGGGGTGGCCGCCCCTGACGGGGTCGAGGCCCGGCGCGAAACCGGCCGGCGTACGGGGCTGGACCCAGTAGCCCTTCAGCCGTCCGCTGCCGTCGGGGGCGGTGACGGCGAGGCCGTTGGGGACGGTGCGCTCGCTGCCGTCGGACGGGCTGTTCTCCACCTGGAGGGTGTTGCTGCCGGGTGCACGGGCGACGAGGGTCGAGGAGCCGCCGCCGTCCAGGTTGAGTGCGCTGTGGGAACCGGCGCGCTTCATCATCAGGGCGAGTTCGGTGAGGGTGACGCCGCCGCTGTCGGCCTGCCGTCCGTCGACGGTGAGGATCTGCATGGTCCGGCCGTCCTCGGAGAATCCGACGGCGGTGCGGGGCGCGGCGGTGTTGTTGCCCTCGCCGTCGTGGTTCTGCGCGACTCCGTCGACGACGAGGAGTTCCCGGCCGCCGACGGCGGTGCGCGGCACGGCCCCGCCGTCGGTCCGGGCCCGGTAGGTCAGGGACACCGGGTCGCCGGGCTTCAGGGCGTCGAGTGCGGCGGCTCCGGCCTCACGGCCGACCAGGACGGTGGTGCCGTCGGGGACGGCCCCCGATCCGGGGGCGTGGGAGACGGAGACGACCTTGCCGTCCCGTACCACCGCTTCGGCGACCGGGGTCGCGTTGTCGACGGTCAGGGCCCGGTCGGCGGTTCCCCAGGCCGAGGTGTACGCGCCCACGTGGCCGGGCGGCACATTGGCCGCGTTGTACGCGGCGAGCGGCCGCTGCCCGGCGGGCAGGGTGAGCGTTCCCTCGAAGTACAGGTTCAGGATGCGGCCCGCGCTGTCGGGGCCTATGCCGACGGCCCGGTTGATCCCTGGGGCGGGCGACTGGACGGTGGCGCCGTCCTCGATGCCGATCCCCTCCGGCGCGCCGGTCTGGTTGATGTCGAAGAAGTCGGCGTTGATCGCGGCGACGGTGCGGCGGCCGCGGCCCGCGTCGTGTGCGGCGGCCAGTTCGGAGACGGTGTGCCGCTCGGAGACCTTGCCGGAGGAGAGGTAGTCGGCGCGTACGCCGCTGCCGGCGAGGTCGACCGAGAGGTTGTCCACCCGCAGCCACTTGTCGGACTCCAGCCGGTCGTACGAGCTGAGACGGATCCCCGGGGCGATCGGGCGGGACGTGCGCGCGGTCTCGATGCCGTCGCCGTCCATGACCGAACGGGGTGCCGCCGCGTTGCTCGCGGGGGGCGGGGCGACCGGTCTGAGGATCTCGGCGGGGGTGTGGGGGCGTGGATCGGAGGTCGGATCGGCGAGTGCGGGAGCGATCGCGCCGACGGTCAGAGCGGACACCGTCGCGAGCAGCACGAGCGGGCGTGCGATCGTCCGGTTTCCTCGCGCAGCCCTCCCGCGCGGTGCGGTTGTCCTGCCGACTGTGCCAGGGCCCACAAGTCCTCCTGGGATTTGGATGGTTGCGTGGCCCGGCCGGGCCACGGCGCTGTCGGCGGACAGCATGTCCGCGCGCGCCACCGCGCACCAGGGGGCGTCGGGAACCTCACGGCGAACAGGACGCGTCGGCCCGATGACGGCATTGATCACCGTGAAAGGGGTGTCGTCCGCGGCTGTGTGCTCCGGCCGGACGCAGACTTGACGGCATGCCATCTCAGCAGCGCGCCAGGCGCAGCGCGGGCCTTCTCCTGTTCCGGCGGTCGGGCGAGGCCGGTTTCGAGGTGCTCATCGGGCACATGGGCGGCCCGTTCTGGGCGAGGCGCGAGAGTGCGGCCTGGTCGATCCCCAAGGGGGAGTACGGCCCCGAGGAGGAGCCGGCGGCCGCCGCCCGCCGTGAGTTCGCGGAGGAGTTCGGGCATCCGGTGCCGGACGGTGGGTGGGTGGCGCTGGGCGAGGCGCGTCAGTCCGGCGGCAAGACCGTGACGGTGTGGGCGCTGGAGGCGGATCTCGATGCAGCGTCGGCGGTCCCCGGGTCGTTCACCATGGAATGGCCGAGGGGGTCGGGTGTGCTGCGGGAGTTCCCGGAGGTCGACCGGTTCGCCTGGTGCACGCCCCGGGAGGCGGCGGAGCGGCTCGTCACGGGGCAGCGGGTCTTCCTCGACCGGCTGCGGGAACGCCTGGCGGACGGGCGGGGGACGCCCGCTCGGGAGGGGTCCTGAGCGGGCCGTCGGACGACCGGGCGCCGGGCCGGCCGGTCAGTGGTGTGCGCTGTCAGTGGTGTGCGTTCTCGCCCTGTGCCGCCTCGATGCTGTTGTGCAGATCGCTCGTCGCGTCGAGCGCGGCGGCGCCGGAGACGACCAGGCAGGCCAGCAGGGCCGCGGCCGCGGCACGGCCGACGCGGGGCCGTGCGGTGCTGCGGCCGAGCAGTGCGGCGACACGGCGCGGTACGGGCCCGGCCGCGGCGGCGAGCGCCACCCGTGGGCGGGGCTGCGGAGCGCCTTCGGCGGCGCGGGCGGCGAGGGCGGCCCGGCCGATGGCGCGGGCGGCGATCCGCCGGTCTCCGACGGCGGAGGCGGCCGCCTCGTCGGCGCAGCGTTCCAGGGCGTAGCCCAGGGGGGCGCGCAGCGAGCGCAGCGCCGGGTGGCAGAGCGCGGCGGCCTCGGCGGCGGCGATGAACAGGTGGTGACGGCCCTTGAGATGGGCGCGCTCGTGTGCCAGCAGCGCGTCGCGTTCGACGGGGTCGAGGGCGCGCAGCATTCCCGTGGTGACGACGATCCGGCCGGGCGTCCCGGGGCGGCCGGGCAGCGCGTAGGCGTCGGGGCGGCTGTCGCGCAGGACGGCCAGCTCGCCCCCCGGGTGCCCGTCGGACCGTCCGGCCCGGCACAGCTCCGTCCAGTGGCGGCGGGCGGCGCGGACGACGGCGGCCGCGCAGCCGACGAGGAGGGCGAGTGCGGCGGCGGCCAGGGGCACGGCGACGGCCGGGGCGGCGTCGGAGAGCGGTCCGACGAGTTCGCCGACGGCCCAGACCGCGGAGAACCGGGTCGCGCCGGGCACCACGAGCAGGATCAGGGCGAGGACGCTGCACAGGGCGAGGCCGGCGCCCGTCGCGGCGAGCAGCCGTACGGCGCGCACCGGCGACAGCGCGTCCGCGAGGCGGCGGGCTGCGGGCACCGCGAGGAACGGCATCAGCAGCGGCACCCAGACGGCGTAGATCACGTGGTTTCTCCGTCGAGCAGTTCCCGGAGCAGTTGCTCGTCCTCGTCGGTGAGCTGTGACACGAACCGGGCGAGGACGGTGCTGCGGTCCTCCTGCTTCCGTAGTTCGCTGTGCATGCGGCGGGCGGTCAGCCCGGGTGCGTCCTCGGTGGGTGTGTAGGCGAATCCGCGCCCCGCCCGGGTGCGGACGACCGTGCCCTTCTCGTACAGGCGGGACAGGATCGTCGTCACGGTGGTGCGGGCGAGTCCGGCGCCGATGGCGCCCTGGACCTGACCCGGGGTGAGCGGTGTCCCGGCCGCCCACAGCGCCGCCAGGATCGCGGACTCCAGCTCGCCGGCGGGCCGGCGTTCCGACGCTGCGGGTGACGGTGCCGGAAGCCTCGGGGCGGCTTCCGGCGTCGGTACGGAGGCCGGATCGCCGTGCGGGCGGGGGCCGGGCTCTCCGCTCGATATCCCCTTCACCTGGGACATGGGAACTCTCCTCCCCCTACGGGCGTCTACAGTGATGTAGACCGTCTACGTCACTGTAGTCAGTCCGGGCGTTCCGTGGGGCCGCCCGCTCACCATTATGGGAGACCCTCCACCGTGTCCGTATTCTCACTGGCGTCCGCGCCACAGGCGGTGAACCTGCTGGATGCGGGGTCACTGCTCGGAGCGTTCGGCGCGCTCGGCATCGCCGTCGTGCTCTTCGCCGAGACGGGGCTGCTCGTCGGCTTCTTCCTCCCCGGCGATTCCCTGCTGTTCACGGCGGGCCTTCTCTGTGTGTCCGGCACCCACGGACCGGTGCGGCTGTCGTTGCCGCAGGTCCTGATCGCCGCCGTGGCCGGCGCGCTGCTGGGCGCCCAGGCAGGCTACTGGATCGGCCGGCGGGGCGGCCGCGCCCTGCTCGCCCGCAGCCGCGCCAAACGGCTGCACGAGGGCGCCGCCCGCGCCGAGGAGCTGCTCGGCAGGTACGGCCACGCGCGGGCGATCGTGCTGGCCCGCTTCGTGCCCGTCGTGCGCACGGTACTCAACCCGCTGGCCGGGGCGCTCAACGTCCCGGCCGGGCTGTTCACGCTCTGGCAGGTGGTCGGCGGAGTGGTCTGGACGGTCGGTCTGGTCCTGGCGGGTTACGCGCTGGGGTCCTCGGTGCCGAACGTCGACCGCTATCTGCTGCCGATCGTCGCCCTCGTGGTCGTGGTCTCCCTCGTCCCGCTCGCCGCCGAACTGCTCCGCTCCCGGGGCCGGCGCACCGCCGAAGAGGAAAACATCTGATGCCGCTCGCCTCCGCCGCCACCTCGGTCGACGGTGACCTGTACACCTGGATCACCGAGCTGGCCCAGCGCTCCCCCACCGCCCTGGACTCCGTGGTCCGCGCCTGGTCGGACTACGGGCTCGCCCTGTTCGCCCTGCTGATGCTCGCCTCCTGGTGGCGCTCGCGCTCCGCCGATCCCGCCCGCACCGCCATGGCGCTCTGCACCCCGCTCGTCGTGGTGGCCGCCTATCTCGCCAACGACCTGGTGAAGTCGCTCTTCCACGAGCAACGACCGTGCCAGACCCTCCATGTCGTGACGGTGGAGGCGTGCCCGGCGCTCGGCGACTGGTCCTTCCCCAGCAACCACGCCGCCATCGCTGCGGCCGCGGCGACGGCGATCTGGCTGACCGACCGCCGGCTCGGCGCGATCGCGGTGCCCGCCGCCGTGCTGATGGCCGCCTCCCGGGTGTGGATCGGTGTGCACTACCCCCACGATGTGCTGATCGGTCTGGTGACCGGCGCACTCGTCGCCTGGCCGCTGACGGTCGCGGCACGGCGCTGCGCCCCGGCGGTGACCCGGCTGCGCGACACCCCGCTGCGTCCGCTGGTGGCGGCACGGTGAGCCGCGGCACTCCGGCGGTCGGCCCGATGAACGGCCCGCCCTGTTCACGCCCCTCGGCGCGAGGGGCGTGAGGGGCACGCGGAGAGCGCGTTACCGGCCCGCGCCGCCGGGCAGGCGGATGACGGCGCGGCCGCCGTCGAGATCGACGGTGGAGCGGTGGGGCGGCGCGCCGTCCTCCTCGTCGTCACGCATCAGCAGGGCGCTCCGGCGTTCCTTGAGCTCGCTCTGCTTCCCCGGCGAGAAGCTCGCGTGCAGCTGCTCGAACCCCGTCGCCGACACCTGCCCCTGCCGCGCGCCGTTGCGCCAGGGCAGCAGACCGGCCCGCCCCGCGCGCAGCATCAGCTGATCGAGAAAGGCGACCGCGGTCAGCCCGATCACCAGTCCGGGCAATGTCATCAGCGCGACGAATTCCATCCGTCCAGTCTCTCCGCGCGCGGCACGGTGCGCATCGGTCGCGGGTATGACGATGCGGGCCGCCGCCCGGTGCGACGGCCCGCAAGGCCGTGAGAAGGAGACCGCGGCCGGCCGTGGGGAGCCGGTCGGCGGCCGAGTACCCGGTCAGCCGTTGGGGAGGATGACCGCGCGGCCGTTGATCTTGCCGTGGTGCAGTCGCTCGTACGCCAGCGGCGCCTCGTCCAGGGTGTACGTCTCCACGTGGACCTCGACCGATCCCGAGCGGGCGAGGTCGAGCACCTCGGCGAGTTCGGAGCGCGAGCCCCAGTATGGGGAGGTCACCGTCGTGTTGTACGGCAGGGAGCCGAAGCCGACCGGCAGCGCACCGCCGCCGAGGCCGACGATCGTGACGTCGGAGTCGATGGCGGCCGCGGCCCCGGCGGTGGCGACGGTGGGCGGCGCTCCGACGAAGTCGAGGACGACCTGCGCACCGGTCCCGCCGGTGAGTTCCCGGACCTTCGCCGCGGCGTCCTTGTCCGACAGGACGGTCTCGTGGGCGCCGACGGCACGGGCGAGGGCGAGCTTGTCCTCGGCGACGTCGAGCGCGATGACCCGGACGGCGGTCATGGCGCGCAGCAGCTGGATCGCGACATGGCCCAGACCGCCGGTACCGATGACCACGGCGGTGGCGCCCGGTACGAGCTTGGGCAGCGACCGCTTGATCGCGTGGTAGGGGGTCAGGCCCGCGTCGGTGAGCGGCACGGCCTGGACCGGGTCGAGGCCTCCGAGCGGCACCAGGTGGCGCGGGTCGTCGACGATCATGTACTCGGCCATGGCGCCCGGCGAGCCGAGTCCGGGCGGAGTGATGCCGAGTTCCTTGGCCCGCAGGCAGTAGTTCTCCTTGCCCTCGGCGCACTTGACGCACGTGCCGCAGCCCCAGGGGCCGTAGACCGCGACGGAATCGCCGACCGAGAGCCCGCTCACGCCGTCACCGAGGGCGGCGACGGTGCCCACGCCCTCATGGCCGAGGGTGAGCGGCAGCGGGAACGGGATCTGCTCCGCGGGCCAGCTCATCACGGCGATGTCGGAGTGGCAGACACCCGCGGCGGTGACCTTCAGCATCACCTGACCGGGGCCGGGCTCCGGGTCGGGCACGGTGACGACCTCGGGTGCTGCGCCCACGGTGCGGTACTGGACGGCCTTCATGGAGTTCTCCTCACGTTCTTCGTTCCGTTGCTCGCCCCCGTTCCCCCGTCCGCCGCTCAGGAGGCGGAGTAGCCGCCGTCCACCAGGTGGTAGCTGCCGTGGATGAAGGAGGCCCGGTCCGAGAGCAGGAAGGCGGCGAGTTCGGCGACCTCCTCCGCCTTGCCGAGGCGGCCTGCCGGGTGTAGCGAGATGAGGTGGTCGCGGGCCACGCTGTCGGTGTTGCGCAGCAACGGCGTGTCGATGAAGCCGGGACCGACGGCGTTGACGCGGACGTTGTGCGCCGCGTATTCGAGGGCCGCCGTCTTGGTGAGGCCGACGACGCCGTGCTTGGCGGCCACGTAGGCGGGCGAACCGGCGAAGCCGTTGGTACCGAGGATCGACGACATGTTGACGACGGCTCCGCCGCCCGCCGCGACGATGGCGGGAAGCTCGTAGCGCATCGAGTAGAAGACGCCGCTGAGGTTGGTGGCGACGACCCGGTTCCAGTCCTCGACGGCGTACTCGCCGGTGGGGTTGCTGGGGCCGCCGATGCCGGCGTTGTTGACGGCGAGGTGCAGGGCGCCGAAGGTGTCGACGGCGAAGCGCACACCCGCTTCGACGGAGGCGGGGTCGGTCACGTCCATGGCCACGGCGGCGGCCTTGGCACCGGTGCTCTCCAGGTCCGCGACCGCCTTGCGTGCGGCGGCCTCGTCGTAGTCGGCCACGACGACGGACGCGCCGGCGGTGGCCAGACGGTGGGCCAGGGCCAGTCCGATACCGGAGGCGCCGCCGGTGACGAGGGCGGTCCTGCCGGCGAACTCCTGGTCGACGGGGGTGGGGGTGGTGCTCATGACTCTGTGCTTCCTTCCGTGGTGCTGTGCGGCGCCTGCCCGGCGGGAGGCCGCGCGAGCACCTCCCCGGCGAGGGCGTCGAAGGCCTGCCCGATGAGTCGGGGCAGGTCGTCCGGCTGCCCGGCGCGTACCCAGGCCGCCTGGGCCGCGAGGAGTGCCCCGGCGCCCGCGGCGACCGTGACGGCGGGGCGGATGTCCCGTCGCGGGTCGACCCCGAGCCGGTCGGCGACGATGGCGACCGAGTCCTCCTGGGCATCCACCCGGATGTGGTGGAACGCCGCGTAGAGGGTCGGCTCCTGTTCGGCGAGGACCAGCAGGTCGAAGATCCGCTCGCGCCGGTGCCAGGCGAGCACACCGGGGTCCTCGAGCCAGTCGAAGACGGCCCTGCGGTAGGCGATCAGCGGTGGCTCGTCGGCGGGGCGGGCCCGCAGGGCGTCGTTGATCCGGTCGCCGTCGCCCCGGAGCGAGTCCAGGACCGCGGCTTCCTTGCTCGTGAAGTACCGGCTGAAGGTGCGCCGGTCGACGTCCGCGCGTTCCGCGATCTCCTCGACCGTCACATGCTTCAGACCTCGGTCGAGTACGAGCTCGAACGCGGCCTGCGCCAGGGTGTCCCGGGTCCTGCGGGCCTTGCGGCTCCGCCGCTCCGGGGTCTTCCGTTCCGGATTCATAAGTGCACCGTACACCCAAAAATGTCCCGCCGCGACATAAGTCTCGACGGGACATCGGATCGGTGTCGGATGGCCTTCGGTGTCTTGCGGCCGGCCGCTGAACGTCCCGGCTCACCTGCCGCTGAACGTCTCGGCCGCCCGGCGTGCGCCGTGGTCGGCGGCCATGGGCCGGTCGAGGCCGCCAACCGTTGTCCGGCGCAGGGCGAGCGCGGCGATGTCGTCGCGCCGCACGCCTCCGGAGAAGGAGTCGAGATCGGCGTTGAGCGCCTCCAGCACCTCGTACGGAGCCCGCTCGGCCCAGCGGCCCAGCCGAGAGTCCAGCGGGTAGAAGGCACCGGACGCGTCGCGCGCCTCGGTGACCCCGTCGGTGCAGATCAGCAGCGTGGCACCCGGCGGGAAGCCCAGCCACTCGGCGGCCCGCGCCTCGCCGCTGAGTTCCGCCAGGCCCAGCGGAACGGAGGTGCGGCTCAGCGGAACGGCAGCGGCCGCGCCGTCGTGCAGCAGCCGTGGCGACAGATGGCCGCAGTTGACGGCCTCGACGCGGTCGCTCCCGTCGAAGCCGAGCACCAGGGCGGTGACGAAGCGTTCGGTCTCCCCGGTCTGGGCGGAGAAGACGTTGTGCCTGGCGACCGCGTCCTCCAGGGCGTCGACCACACCCGTCAGCGAGGGCTCGCGGATGGCCGCCTCCCGGAACGCTCCGAGCACGGCGAAACCCGCCCCGATCGCGGCGAGCCCCTTGCCCTGGACATCCCCGATGATCACCCGGGTGCCGTAGGGCGACTGGACGACCTCGTAGATGTCGCCGCCGACCAGGCGGTCCTCCTCGATCGGCGCGTAGATGCCGTGGGCGAGGACCTGGTCGGTCAGGATGGGCAGCGGGCGCAGGATCTGGCGCTGGAGCGCGCCGGCGGCGGAGCGCAGCCGGGCTATCTGCAGGGCATGGCGGATCCGCAGCGCGCAGGCGCCGATACCCAGGCAGCAGGCCAGCACCGTGACGATCACGCCGGTGGTGATGTCCCAGAACGTGCCGCCGTACACCAGGTGCGAACCGACGACGACGATCATGACCAGGGTGGACACGCCGACCGTCTGCCGGATCGTGCCGAAGACCGAGACGAGTGCGGGCACTACCACCAGCAGCGGCACGAGGCGCAGGTCCTCACCGGTCCGGAGGTCCAGCAGGACGACCAGGCCCGTGAGCAGGGCCAGTCCGCCGAACAACGCGGGGTTCCCGACCCGTGGCGCGTGAACGGCCGCCTCTCCCGCGTCCGCCCCGGGCAGCGCCGCTCCACCTGTCGCACGTCGGCGCCGAAGCCCGATCGTCACGGCCGCTCCTCCCGGGACCTGCCGGCCCGGTGCCGGCGTTCGGTTCCAGTGCACACGGCTCCGAGGGGGCGGCACACGAGTCTTACGGCCTCTGGGGCCACGCCGAAGGTCCCGAAAAGCCGCGGGTCAGCGCACGGCCACCGGGCCGGCCTCACGGACACCGCCGGGAGCGGGCAGACGCGACGACAGCGGCTGCGGGACGAGAGCCGAGAGGAAGGAGGTCCGTCGGCGGAGCGCGAAGCCCAGGGACTCGTAGAGCCGGACGGCGTTCGTGTTGGAGGCGGCGGCGTGCAGGAACGGTGTTTCGCCGCGCTGCCGGATCTCGTGGGCGACCGCGCGCACCAGCCGGGTACCGAGTCCCTGACCGCGCACGGACTCGTCGGTGCAGACGGCGCTGATCTCGGTCCAGCCCGGCAGGTGCAGCCGTTCACCGGCCATGGCGACCAGCACCCCCTCGCGCCGCACCCCGAGATAGGTGCCGAGCTCGACGGTGCGGGGCAGGAACGGCCCCGGCCGGGTGCGCTCGACCAGGGCGAGCATCTCGGGCACATCGGCCGGTCCGAGCCGTACGGCCTCGGGGAAGGGTGCCGTCTCGACCCCGGTGTCGACGAGCTGGACGCCATCGGCCCGGAAGACGATCTCCCAGTCGTCCGGCGGCGGCTCACGGAAGGCCGTGATGGTGACGGCACCGCCGGGTCCGACGAGCGCCGCCGCGTCGTCCCAGTCCCCGGCCCGGGGCGCGTCCGGGATCGCGACCCACGGGGCCACGTCCGCCGGGTAGCGCAGGATCCGGCCGCGCCGCTCGGCGAAATGGGCGTGCGGCCCGATCAGCGCGGCGCGGACCGGGCTGTCCAGCGGGTGTGCGCCGCCGTTGGTGTGCGGCGTGCTCACGCGACCACCTCGATCACGGTCTTGCCGAGTGAGTGTCCGTCCTCCACGGCGCGCAGCGCGTCTCCCGCCCCGGTGAGCGGGTAGGCCCGGTTCACATGGGTCCGCAGCACCCCGGTGACGACGAGGTTCGCCACCTCGTCGAGGACCGCCGCGGTGCGGGCCCGCGCGACGGGCGCCCCGCCGAGCTCCACTGCCAGCGGCTTGCCCCCGGCACTGATCAGGGCCGCCGGGGCCGCGAGCAGCGGAGCCACGGCCCGCAGGGTGTCGCCGCCGGCCAGGTCGAAGACCGCGTCCACTCCGTCGGGGGCGGCTGCCCGCACCCGGTCGGCAAGTCCGGGACCGGACTCGATGTGCACTGCGCCGAGCGACTCGACGAAGTCCTTCTTGGCCGCGCTCGCGACGCCGATGACATGGACACCGCCGCGCCGGGCGAGTTGCACCGCGGCCGTCCCCACACCGCCTCCGGCCCCGGTGATCAGCAGGGTCGTGCCGGGGGCGAGGCCGAGCTGACGCACGCCGTCGTAAGCGGTGGCGGCCGCGACCGGCAGTACCGCCGCGTCGGTGAACGACAGACCGGCCGGCTTGTGCGCGGTGACGGCGACGGGCAGCAGTGTGTACTCGGCGTACCCGCCGGTCACCGGGTTGCCGAAGACCTCGTCCCCGATCGCGAACCCTTCGACGTCCGGGCCGATCCCCTCGACGACCCCGGCGGCCTCGCTGCCGAAGACGGCGGGAAAGGACTGCGGCTCGCTCCCGGGCCTGACGTATCCGTCGCGCAGCTTCCAGTCGACCGGATTGACCCCGGCGGCCCGGACCGCGACGAGGAGCTCCCCGGGGCCCGGCACCGGCACGTCCTGCTCGATGAAGGCCTCCACCTCCGGTCCGCCGTTGCGGGTGAACACGTACGCCTTGGGCATGAGCTTCCTCTCTCCTGTTCACTGCACCGGCGGCCGGCCCGGTCACCGGTCGCCACAGCAGCTGGAAGGCCCTCGTCCGGGCGTGTATTCCCCGGGGGTGGAGTGTTCACCGGGCCGCAATGATCCAGCCGACCGGGTCAGTGCTTGAGGCCTTTCATCAGGTCACGCATGTCGCTGATCATCGCGGACTGGTACGGGGTCAGGTCGGATGTCTCCGGCCCGTCGCCGGACGGGACCTCGCCGTCGTCACTGTTGAACTGCGTGTAGGAGGTGAGGCTCAGCGAGAAGACCGCACCGCCCTCCCGTACCCGCAGCTCCGTGGTCCCTTCGTCCTGCGTCAGCAGGTACGCGCTGTCGCCGAGGTTCGGGACCTTCTCCACCTTCGCATCGGCGTCGATGCCGGAATCGGTCACCCCGCGCATCGCCTCGAACTCGGCCGCCGGGTCGGACTTCTTGTGCAGGGCCACCGTGACACCGACGGAGTAATCGGTGTACCAGCCGCCCGTGACCGACTCCTTCGCGGCCGGTGAGCGGAGGGCGAGAAAGCACTCCGCCCGGTCCAGGACCGGGTCGTTCAGGAGCTCCGGTTCGAGCTTGGAGTTCTCGTCCTGCGGCGCTATCGCCGCACCTATCGCCTTCAGCCGCACACCCGGGCACGGGTCCGTGGCCAGCCGGTAGCCGTGCAGGTCCGGCGCCGGGTCGTCGGCGGGATGCAGGTACAACGCGCCCGCCCACCCGGCCGAAGCCAGCGCGGCTCCGCCCAGCGCCCACCACCACGGGCGGCGCTGCCGGGGCCCCTTCGCGGGTCTGCCGTCGAGGTCGCCCATCACCTCGCCCGCCCCGGCCGCACCGAATTCGTCCACCATCTCCGGCTCGGAAATCACCTGTGCCCCCCTCGGCCACACCCTGCGTGCATCACATGATGGCCCACCGGTGACGGTCGCCCCTGCGGACCTGCGAAGACGGCAGGGCCGAACGCGCTCCGTCGAAGTCCGGGCAGCGTCGATTTCGACTCAACTACCGCTGGATATGCGCCGGTCGGTCCCCATTGCCCTGTCGGCTGTGGCAGTCTGGAGAGCGACCGCCCCACCGGGCTCCCCCGTACCGGTGGGGCGGTTCTGGTGTCCCACGCGCGATGCCCCCAGGGGCGATGCCCCAGGCCCGATGCCCCACGCGTGATTCCGCTTTCCCCACGCAGGTTCCCGCGCGCCCGCCCGCAAGGCCCTGCCGGGGGCACGGCGATTCCCGGCCAAAGCTGCCGTGTGTGACCTGATCAACTTCCGTTTTTCCGCATGGGATTCGCCTCCGGGGGCAGGTGCATACACCTCACGGGCTACGACCAGGGGAGCGTGACGAGATGACGGCGCACACTGCGCGGACCAGCACTGCGCAGAGAGCGGAGAGTGCCCGCCCGGCACCGGTGGACGGACCGGCCGGCACCGGCGTGGGCCCGGCGGCCGACGCCGTACCCGCCGGAATCGCGGAGACGGCCGGGAACACGGAGACGGCCGGCGACACCGGCGGCCTGCCGTGGATCGAGGACGCGGGGAAGATCGCCCCGTGCGACGCGCGCGAACTGTCCAGGCTGTTCTTCGCCCGCCTCCAGGCACTGGAGGAGGGGACCCCCGCCCATCAGTACGCGCGCAACACCCTCATCGAGATGAACCTCTCGCTGGTACGGTTCGCCGCCGGACGGTTCCGCAACCGGGGCGGCGGCGACATGGAGGACATCGTCCAGGTCGGCACCATCGGGCTGATCAAGGCCATCGACCGGTTCGAGCTTTCCCGCGAGGTCGAGTTCACCTCCTTCGCGGTCCCGTACATCACCGGGGAGATCAAACGATTCTTCCGCGACACCACCTGGGCCGTGCATGTCCCGCGCCGGCTCCAGGAGTTGCGGGTCGACATCGCCCGGACCAAGGAGTCGCTCGTCACGGAGCTGGACCGCGACCCCACGGTCCCGGAGCTGGCCGAGCAGCTGGGGCTGAGCGAGGACGAGGTCAACGAGGGCATCGTGGCGTCCAACGGGTATGCGGCCGGCTCGCTGGACATGCCGGCCGATCCGTCGGATGCGGGGCGGCTGCACGCCCCTGGACGCACCTTCGCCGATGTCCTGGGCGGTCCGGATCCCGCCATGGAGACGGTCGAGAACCTGCATGCGCTCGCGCCGCTGCTGGGCTGTCTGGACGCTCGCGAGCGCCGCATCATCGACATGCGTTTCGGCCAGGAGATGACACAGTCCCGGATCGGCGCGGAACTCGGCATCTCGCAGATGCATGTGTCGCGGCTGATCAGCAGGATTCTGCGGAAGCTGCGCAGCGGGATGCTCGTCGAGGAGTGACTCCGGCCGCCCGGCGGCCACCCGTCCGCATCAGGACGGGTCGCCGGGCCGGGCGGGCTCAGTCTCCGTTCTTCTGCGGGGCGCGGCCCGCGTAGTAGGTGGCGATCATGTCCTCGTCGCCGTGCCCCGCCGCCTCGGCGCGCGAGAAGCGGTCGGCCGACGCCGCGACCAGGTCCAGCCGCACCCCCGAGGACCGCGCGGCGTCCAGGATGAGGCGGGTGTCCTTGAGCGCGGTGGACAGGGTGAAGCTCGGGGTGAGGTCGCCGGAGAGGACAGCGGCGGACTTGCCCTGCAGATAGGCGGAGTCCAGCGGGCCGCCCTTCACGAGGTCGAGGAAGGTCTGCGGGTCGACGCCCAGGCCTTCCGCGAGGTTGAGGCATTCCGCGATGTTGTTGACCAGGGTGATCACCCAGGTGTTGACCACGAGCTTCAGCCGCGAGGCCGCTCCCGGGGCCTCACCGACCCAGACCGTGCGCTGCCCGATCGCGTCCAGCACGGGCTCGGCCTTCGCACGGACGGCGGAAGGACCGGAGACGAATACGGTCAACGCGCCTTGTTCCGCTGGCTGTTTGGTGCCTGCGACCGGTGCGTCGAGATAGACCGGGCCCAGGTCCGCGGTGCGCTGCGCGAGATCGACGGTGGCCTCGGGCCCGACCGTCGAGCTCTGGACCAGGACCTGACCGGCGTGCAGTCCCCCGGCCGCGGCGGCGAGCGCGGCGGCGACGGAGGGGCCGTCGTTGAGCATGGTGAGGACCACATCGGCACCGCGTACGGCCTCCTCCGCCGTCTCCGTGACCGTGGCGCCGTCGGCGGCGAGCGGGGCCGCCTTGGAGTGCGTACGGTTCCAGGCGCGGACGTCCAGACCGGCCCTCAGGAGGCTCCTGGCCATGGCCGATCCCATGATTCCGGTACCGAGAACGGCGACGACCGGCTGCTGCGGGGCGGCGTCGGCGGCGTTCGATGTCATGCGGGACTCCCTTCGTGGGCCGCGCCGGGGTCGGCTCGCGGCACTGTGGAGTCTCAGGATTGCCGGAGAGCGCCTTCGAGGACGGCAGCGTGCACGGCCCTGGCGAGTCGCGCGCCCCAGCGGGAGCGCGGTCCCGCGAAGGGTTCGGCGGGGGCGGGCCCCGGACAGGGCGCGGCGACGCAGACGGCGTCCGTGGGGGTGCCCGAGCAGTCGAGGCCGGCGTCCAGGAGCGCCTGGACCTTGGCCTCGGTGGCCGTGGCGACGGCGTTGACGAGTGCGGCGTCGGAGAGCGCCACGGGAAGGGTGACGACGATGTTGACGGTGCCCGGGCGCGGTGGCCCCGGCGTGCCCGGGGCCGGGGCGGCGGCCCAGCCGCGTACGCCGAGTCCGCAGGTGGCGGTCGCCGTCGCACCCTCGTCGGCCGCGACCGTGTACGCGGTGACGTCGGCCGCCGTCATCAGCCCCGCGCCGGGGCCGGTGAGATGTTCGGCGGCGGCGATCTCGGCGAGGTGGCGGTCGGGGTCCAGGCGCGGATAGCCGCCGGGGACCTGGGCGTTGAGGATCCAGTCGCGCGGGCCGATGCCGCCGCCGAGCACGGCGCTGGAACAGACCCGCCACCCCGGCCCGAGCCGCCACACCAGATGGTGCAGTTCCGCACCGTCCTCGTGCCGGGCCAACAGTTCGCCGCGCTGTTCGGGCAGCAGGCTGCGTACGGAACGGATGGGGCACCCCCGGTGACGCGGCAGGACGACGTTTCGGCACGTGGCCCGTCGGTGTTCCGGCACGTGGCCCGTCGATCATATGTGCCGGGGCGAAGCACCCCCGAAGGTGCTCCGCCCCGGATTGCGTACGGTCCGGCCCGGCGGCCCCTGCCGGGCCCGCGTACCCCCGCTGCCTGATCCGGCCCGGTCCGGACGGAAGACCCTAGCCGCGGGCCATGGTGATCAGCCGGTCCAGCACGGCGGCGTCGGCACGCACCCCGTCGTGGGCGTAGGCGTCGGTGACCCAGGTACGCAGTCCGCGGACCGCGTCGGCGGTGGCGAGCGCCTGCTCGCGGTCGACGTACATGTCGTCGCTGTAGACGGCCGCGACGACGGGGACCTCGTTGGCGGCGAGCCGGTCCAGGTCGTAGAGAGCGGGCCACCGCGTGCGGGCGGCGAGGACCTCGGCGGCGCCGCGCAGCGGGACGAGCGCGGGGTCCTCCTCGAACTGCCAGGGATAGACCATCTCCCCGGTGAACCGGAGCGGGCCGCCCGCGGTGGCGTCGAAGGCGGGGAACTCCTCCCGCACGCGGTGGGCCGACCAGTTCGTGGGGCGGCCGCCCTGGGCGTAGATCGGCTCGTGGAGCGCGGCGTACAGGGGGCGTTCGGCGAAGGAGACCGCGGCGTCGACACCGCGCAGAAAGGTGTCGGTGAGCTCCGGGCCATGGGTGCCTTCGGTGAAGGCGGTCTCCAGCAGGTAGTGGAGCGAGTCGAATTTCGCCGAGGTGCCGAAGGTGATGCCGAGGGTCTGGAAGCGGCGGACGGTGAGCCGTTCGCCGGTGGGCATGCGGACGTCTTCGGCTTCGAGGTGCGCGGCGACGGCGTCGGCGAGCGGCTGGTCGCCGGGGTAGCGGGCGAAGTAGCGCTCGTTGTGGGCGAGGGTGCGCGCGTAGGCCGCCCGGTACACGTCGTCGGCGTGTCCGGTGAGGGTCGGCAGTCCGCCGGTGATGTATGCCTGGGTGAGCCCTTCGGGTGCCAGGCCGAGGTAGGTGAGGGTGGAGAAGCCGCCGAAGCTCTGGCCGAGGACGCTCCACGGCCGGTCGCCCTGGAGGTGGCGGCGCAGCAGTTCGGCGTCGCGGACGATCGAGTCGGCGCGGAAGTGCGCGAGGTATCCGGCGGCGGCCGCGGAGTCGGTTCCGAAACGGGCGAGGGTGACCCGGTCGGCGGGGGTGGAGCGGCCGGTGCCGCGCTGGTCCAGCAGGACGACGCGGTAGTCGGCGAGGGCGCGGCGCAGCCAGGCGCCCGCCGCGTTGGGGCGCTCGGCGCGGCCGCCGGGGCCGCCCTGGAGCCAGAGCAGACGGGGCAGGTCCTCGTGTTCCCGGCCCTCGGCGACCACTTCGCGGGCGAACAGGCTGATGGCGGGGCCGTCGGGGGTGTGGTGGTCGAGCGGCACGTCGAGGGTGTGGTCGGTGCAGACCAGGCCGCCGTGGCGGTAGGAGACGGGGGCGTGGGTGGACATGGTGCTCCTTTCACTTCGCGCGGGGCCGGGGCCCGTTCACTTCGCGCGGGGCCGGGGCCCGTCCGGCTCCGGTCCGCCGGACGGGCCCCGGTCGCGACACGTTTTCACGGGTGGCGGGCGGACCGGCACCGGGGTGGTGCGGTCCGCCTTCGTACCGGGTCAGTAGCCGGCGACGCCGAGCTCCCGGCAGATCTCGACGAGCTCGGGGTGCACGTAGCGCCCGTTCTCCTCGATGGCGACCCCGTCCAGGTAGATGGACGGGCCGAGGACGCTGCCGTCGGTGTGTGCGGCGGCCACCCACGGTTCGCCGCCGATCCAGGCGCCCTTGGTGCCGATGCCGAGCTCGACGCAGCCGAAGACCCGCTCGTCCTCGACGATGCGGCCGGTCGGGGCGAGGACGCCGGGGTTGAAGCCGAGCGACCAGTGCGCGATCCGGAACATGTTCGGGTCGTCGAAGGACTCCATCCAGCGGCGGAAGGTGTCCGCGTCCGCGCCGCCCTCGATCCTGGTGACGACACCCTTCTCGACGGTGCAGCGGACCGGCGAGCGGAGCAGGCCGATCTCGTCCGGCGGCCACAGGGCGCCGTCGAAGACCAGGACACCGTCCTGGGTCTCCTCAAGGGGGTTCCAGGAGATCTGGCCGGAGAGCATCACGGTCTCGCCGGGCTTCTCCGCGGGCTTGCCGCGCAGGTTGATCGGCCGGTCGCCGTTGCGGCCCACCAGGTCGGTGCCGTTGGCGGAGGTGATACGGACCTCGTCGGCGGCCTCCAGGAGTGCGACGAGCGCCTTGCCGAGGCGGATGACGCCCTGGAAGTCGGGGCGGCCGACGGTGGCGACCAGCATCTGGACGTCCATCGCGGTGAGGTTGGTGTAGCGGCAGCCGTTCGCCATGGCGGCGCGGAAGGCGTCGGAGTGCATCAGGTACGAGACGGCGAACTCGATCCACACATCGGCGTCGGCGATGGCGCCGGCCACGGGCCGGGGCGGTTCCATGGACGCGCCGGGCAGCGTCTCGTACCAGACGACGACGGGGTGTGCGCCGGCCGCCGCGACGGCCTGGGCGGTGGCCTCGATCACCCGGCGGTCGCTGCTGGTGTCGCCGGTGAGGACGACGTGCTCGCCGCGCTTGACGAGCATGACCTCCTCCACCAGCTTGCGGGCGGCCAGGGCGAGTTCGAAGCTGAGGTACTCGGGGCGCGGTTCGAGCCTGCTGTACATGTCCATGGAGGGTTCTCCTTGCCGTGCGGGTGGTGCTGAGTGATGCGGTGGTACGGAAAGTGGTTCAGGGGGGCGGCCCTCAGGTCTTGAGGATCTGCGCGGAGTCGCCGAGCGAGCTGCCCGCGATCAGTCCGGCGCCGACCAGGTTGAGTTCCTCGTCTGCGGCGGGGCCGCGCAGCTTGCGGTAGCCGACCCGGACGACCAGGGCGCCGAGGACCAGCCAGCAGGCCTGCGGGGTGAGGATGAGCAGGCCGGTGGCGAGCATGACGCCCATCTGCCGGCGGGTACCGCCGAGCAGTTGGACGGCGGCGCCGGGGATGGCCCAGAGCAGCATGGTGCGTACCGCGTCCGGGTCGCTGAGCCCGCTCTTGATGGTGTCGGCGTACACCTTGGCGACGGGCGGGATGAGGCCCTGCCCGAAGTAGGAGCGCCAGGCGACGGCCACGACGACGAGGGCGACGGCGAAGCCGACGAGGGCGGCGAGGAACTGCTGGCGGCGGCCCTCGCGCTCGAAGGGGTCCCAGGGGCGGTGGTCGCGGCGCAGCAGCCAGCCGGCCTTCAGGTCGTAGCCCATGTCGGCGAAGGCGGGGCCGGTGGCGGAGACGTACCCGACCAGGAGGGCCAGCGGCACGGACGGGATTCCTATGGCCAGTCCGAGGATCAGGAAGATCAGGGTGACGGCGAAGGACGGGAACCAGCCGGACTGCATGGCGGCGAGTCCGACGATCAGCTCATGGACCAGGGCGGCGAAGGCGGCGAACAGCACCCAGCCGACGATCCCGAGCGGGCTCATGTCGCCGATCAGCCCGCCGAGCACGGCGAGGACCACCGCACCCGCGGTGAACAGGGCGTAGCCGCGGATCAGCGAGAGCCGCAGCGCGCGCTCGTCGACGGTGTACGCGACGCTGGGATCCGCCAGGACGGCTGCGGTCCGCGTCTCTTCGGCGGCCGCCTGTCGTTTGCGCTCGCGACGGCCGATCAGGAGGTGGACCGCCTGGCCGAGCGCCACGATCCCGGCGCCGACCATGACGCCGTGCGGAATGTATCCGGCGCCCAGGTCGGTGTGGAGGACCTCGGGGCTGTACTGGCGCAGCATCAGGCCGATGCCGAACATCATGAGGGCCCAGACATTGCCGAGAAAAGCGACACCGGCGGCGGAGAGCGGCAGGCTGAAGAGGGTTCCCGCCAGGCCGACTGCCGTGCCACCGGCGAGGATGAGGGCCCGTCGGCCGCCCCGGTCGCCGGCCTTGATGGTCTCGGCCGCGGCCGTTCCGGGCGGCCAGGCCGCGTCGGCGGGAAGCAGCCGGGAGCCGAAGGCGCGGTAGAGCACCCAGGCGTCGACGATCAGGCCGATGAAGGCTCCGGCGAGCATGGGCCAGACCAGGTCCTTGCGTCCGAAGACGTACGGCACGGCCACGGAGGTCAGCAGGGCGTTCGCGGATGCGAAGGTTGCGGCGGAGATGGCGCTCTGGGCGAGGTTCTGCCGGTGCACGGAACGCATCCGGCGCAGGAAGCCCAGCGGGATGCGGCCGATGAGCATGGCGACGAGGGCGCCGACCACGGAGGTGTTGGCGGAGATGCCCAGTTTGGAGACCAGGTCGATGCCGATGACGGCCCCGACGGCGGCGAGCACCACCAGGACGACCAGCAGTACGGGCTCCAGGACGCGCGGGTGCGACCGGTCGTCGTCGGTGCCGGGGCCCGGCGGTGGGGCAGGGTGCGGGGCGGAGACATGGTGCGCCATGGGGCACCCCCTTCGGTGAGCAGGGCTGGGGAGGTCGGCGTCCCCGGTGGATGCGTGCGGGCATGGCCCGGCACACCGAGGGCGCGGGGAGGTCGCGTGTGACGGTGAGTGGTCGCGTACTGGCGTACCGGTGTACCGGTTCAGCCGCCGAGAGCGGTGGTGATCTCCGCCGCTCCGGCGCGTACCAGCGCCACCAGGGTGTCGGCGGCCCGGTCCACCCGGTGGGAGGGGCCGATGACGGTCAGGGAGGCCGGGACGCCGTCCCCTTGGAGGACGGGGGCGGAGACCGCGGTCACGGCTTCGTCGTACTCGCCGTGGCTGATGCAGTACCCGTCGGCACGGACCCGTGCGTAGCAGGCGAGCAGGGCGTCCAGGTCCGTGATGGTGCGGTCGTTGAAGCGGGTCAGCCCGGTGGGGCCGAACATCTGGCGGATCTCGCGTTCGGGGTGGTACGCGAAGATGGTGTGTCCGGAGGCTCCGGCGTGGCCGGGCATGACCGCGCCGATGATCGCGGTGTACCGGACGGGCCCGGTGCCGTCGACGGCGGCTTCGCAGCGGTAGCTGCCGCCGTGCGGCACGTTGAGCACGACGCTCTCGCCGGTCTCGCGGAGCAGTCGGGCGAGCACCGGTCTGGCGAGCGAGGAGAGCACTCCGCTGTGTTCGCTGACCCTGGCCAGCCGGGACAGGGCGGGCCCCGGACGGTAGCGGCGCGTGCGCTCGTCGCAGACCAGGAAGGCGCGCGCGGTCAGTGTGGTGAGCAGGCGCTGGACGACGGCCTTGTCCCAGCCGTGGTGACGGGCCATTTCGCTGACGCCCCACTCGGGGCGCTGCTCGGTGAAGGTGAGCAGGACCAGCAGGGCCCGGTCCACGGTCTGCAGGACTCCGGGGGTCTGGGTCCTGGCCTCGGGGCCGGTGTCCGTGCCGTGCTCCGCCATGGGGCCGGTCCTCCTTCGTCCGTGTTCTTCGCCTACCGGTGCGCAAATCGCAACGCCGTTGCGATTTCTGGCGAAAGGATGCGGCCGAGTCCATCGGGTGTCAAGGGTTTCCCTGGAATTCGCCTCTGCGCGGCGAAAGTGCTGTTCACAGGTGGTGGGGGCCGTCGGTGCGTGAGGGAGGGCGCGGCGGAGCGGGAAGTGCTCGGCGATACGGCGCGCGACCCCCGCATCTCACCCGAATGGACTAACACGGGAACGGGGCGCACACCGCCGTGGCAAGCGGCCACCGCCCGACCGCCGAGGCCTGGGAGGTTGCAGCGGCCATCCGGGTGAGGCGCGATGGAATGCGGACGCGCCTCCTCTGATGGCCTCAGCCACAGGACGCGCCCGGACGAGGAGGAATCGGTCATGGCAGCCGCTGACGGTTTCACGGATTCCGGAGAGCTCGACGGCCTGACGGTGTACGACACCGATGGCGAGAAGGTCGGCAGTGTGGGCCGGGTGTATGTCGACGACAACACCGGCCGGCCGGACTGGATCACGGTGAAGACCGGCCTGTTCGGCATGAAGGAGAGTTTCGTCCCGCTTGCCGGAGCCCGCCGTGTGGGCTCCGATCTGCACATCTCGCATCCGAAGGACCGTGTCAAGGAAGCCCCCCGGGTGGACGCGGACGCGCATCTGTCCGTGGCGGAGGAGGAGGAGCTCTACAAGCACTACGGCCTCGCCAGGAACACCACGGCCAAGCTCGGCGGCCGTGCGGACCCGGGGGCCACGACGGCGTCCGGGACGGGCACCACGGCCATGGGAGCAGCGGGAGCGGCCGGGGCGGCCGGGGCCATGGGTGCGGCCGGCAAGGGACGCACCACCGGGTCCGACAAGGCGTCCATGCCCGGCACCACCGCCTCCGGTACGGGCACCGCCCGCACCGCCTCGTCCGGCATCGCCGGCGGCACCGGCACGGGCCAGGGCAGGCACCGCGACACCGGAGCGGCCGGCACCTCGCGGCCCCTCGTCGGCGCCGGGGCGGGCTCCGAGCGGTCCTCGGCCGACCTGGGCGGCAAGGAGGAGATGATCCGTTCCGAGGAGCAGCTGCTCGTCGGCACCGAGGAGTACGAGAGCGGAAAGGCGCGGCTGCACAAGTACGTCGTCACCGAGAACGTCACCAGGACCGTGCCGGTGACGCACGAAGAGGTGCGCCTGATCCGTGAGCCGCTCCAGCCCGGCGAGAAGACCGCGGAACGTGCCGCCATCCGCGAGCAGGACGTCGAGGTCACCCTGCACGCGGAACGTCCGACCACGCGCAAGGAGACCATCCCCGTCGAGCGGGTGCGGATGGAGACCAAGAGGGTGACCGAGCAGAAGGAGGTCTCCGCCGAACTCCGCAAGGAGCAGATCGACTACGCGGACGACTCGGACATCGGCGGCAAGGACATCGGCGGCGAATTCGGCCGGGGACGCCGCCGCTGACCGCGCGGCGCACACCGCGGCGAACGGCCGCACCCGGAGAACCAGGGCGGACCCGCGCAGTGCCGGGGTCCGCCCGACCGCTTCCGTGCTTCCGCGCCGCTTTCACGGTTCGCGCCGCCGGGCGCTACGTCCCCGCGGGACGCCCCGGCAGGAAGCGCACCGAGGGCCGCCCGTCCGGGCCGTCCGGGGTGACGCGTGCGGTGACCCGGTAGACGTCGGCGATCAGCTCCTCGGTGATCACTTCCGAGGGGGTTCCGGCGGCCACCACCCGGCCCTCCTTCAGGACGACGATCCGGTCGCAGAACATCGCGGCCAGGTTGAGGTCGTGCAGGGCGATGACCCCGGTCAGCGGCAGGGAGGCGATCAGCGCGAGGAGTTCCAGCTGGTGCTGGATGTCGAGGTGGTTGGTCGGCTCGTCGAGCAGCAGCTCGCGCGGCTGCTGGGCCAGTGCCCGAGCGATCTGGACACGCTGGCGCTCACCGCCGGAGAGGGTGTGCCAGGACTGGTCGCCGCGGTCGGCGAGGCCGGTCCTGGCGAGCGCCTCGCGCACCGCCTCGTCGTCCTCCCCCGTCGGTGCCGACCAGGCCCTGCGGTGCGGGATGCGCCCGAGCCTCACCACGTCCAGCACACTCAGCTCGACCTGGGTGACGGCATGCTGGTCGACCACGGCGACCCGCCGGGCCACGGTGCGGCGGCCGATCTCTGCGAGCCGCAGGCCGTCGAGGGTGACCACACCGGTCTCCGGGGCGAGGACTCCGGCCAGCACCCGCAGCAGGGTCGACTTGCCGGATCCGTTCGGTCCGATCAGCCCCAGGGTGGCGCCGGGCGGCGGGGCGAGTTCGATCCCGTCGAGGATCAGGCGGCCGCCTGCCACCCGGCTGACCCGTTCGGCGCGCAGCCCCTCGGCCGCGGCCCCGGTCACGCGGCCCTCCGGGTGCGGTGGAGGACCACGACGAACGCGGGCACGCCGATCAGCGCGGTGACCACGCCCACGGGCACCTCCTGCGGGTCGAGGACCGTCCTGGCGAGGGTGTCGACCCAGACCAGGAACACGGCCCCGGCCAGGGCCGTGACCGGCAGCAGCCGCCGGTGCCCGGAACCCGCGAGGGCGCGGGCGGCGTGCGGCAGCACCAGGCCGACGAAGCCGATGGCACCGGCGGAGCTGACGAGTGCCGCGGTCAGCAGCGCGGTGGTGCACAGAAGCACGATCCGGGTGCGCGCGACATGGACGCCGAGCGCGGCGGCGGCATCCTGTCCGAACGCGAAGGCGTCGAGCGTACGGGCATGGCCCAGACAGACCAGCAGCGTCACGGCGAGAACGGCGGCGCAGATCCACACATCGGTCCAGCCGACCCCGGCGAGCGAGCCGAGCAGCCAGAACAGCACGCCGCGGGTCTGCTCGGCGTCGGCCGCGGTCATCACGACGAAGGAGGTGAGCGCGGAGAACAACTGCATGGCCGCGACACCGGAGAGCACGACCCGGTCGGTCGTGCCGCCCAGGGTGTGGCTGAGCAGCAGCACGAGGGCGAACGAGCAGAGCGCACCGGCGAACGCGCCCGTCGAGACCGACACCGCTCCCCCGCCGACGCCGAGCACGACGACCACGACCGCGCCGGTGGACGCCCCTGAGGAGACCCCGAGGACGAACGGGTCGGCGAGCGGGTTGCGGAGCAGCGACTGCATGACGGTCCCGCACACCGCGAGTCCGGCGCCGCACACCGCGGCGAGCAGGGTGCGCGGCATGCGCAGGTTCCAGATGATGCCGTCCCGGATCGGGGAGAGCCGTGAACGGCCCCATCCGAGGTGGGAGGCGACCGCGGACCAGACGTCGGCCACGGAGATCCGGGCAGGGCCGATGGTGACGGCGAGGGCGACGGAGCCCACGAGCAGCGCGATGCCGCACACCCACAGGATCCCGCCGCGCAGCCTCCTTACACCCTTCACGGCACGGACGGAGGTGACGGGGTCCGGCGGCGCGGCCACCGCGGTGCCGCGTCCGGTCCCCGTCACCCGGCGAACCCGAACCGGCGCAGCCCGGCGGCGACGCGTTCGACGCCCTCGACCGTCCGGATGGACGGGTTCAAGGACTGCCCGCTGAGCAGGACGTACCGCTTGTGTCTGACGGCGTCCATGTTCTTCGTGACCGGATTGGACTCCAGGAACTCGATCTTCTTCGCGGCGCTCTCGGCGGTCTGGGCCCTGCGGGTCAGGTCACCGACGACCAGGACGTCGGGATTGCGGTCGGCGACGGTCTCCCAGCTGATCTGGGGCCATTCCTCGTGGGTGTCGTCGAAGACGTTCTTCGCGCCGAGCTCCTCGGTGATGATTCCGGGCGCTCCGCAGCAGCCGGCCAGGTAAGGGGACTTGGAGTCGGAGAACCAGTACAGGAGGGTGGCACCGGAGGCGTCGATGCCCTCGGCCGCCTTCCTCACCCGGGCCCGCAGCTGTGTCACGAGCGCGTCGCCGCGCTCCGGTACGCCGAACACCCGGGCCAGGTCGCGCACTTCGCCGTAGACGCTGTCCATGGTCAGCCGCGCGGTACGGGAGCCGTCGCCACCCTTGCTGTTGTCCTTGCCGGTGCAGTCGGCGGGCGAGACGTAGGTGGGGACGCCGAGTTCCTCGAACTGTTCGCGCGGTGCGACGCCGCCCTTGGCTAGTGTCGATGCGAACGACGCGCTGACGAAGTCGGGCTCGCGGTCCAGGACCTTCTCCGAGGACGGCCGGTTGTCCGAGATCCTGGGCACCCGGGCGTTGGCCTTCTCCAGGCCCTTCATCACCGGGTCGGTCCAGGTGGCGGTGGCTGCCAGCCGGTCGGCGAGGCCGAGGGAGAGCAGGATCTCCGTCGATCCCTGGTCCACCGGGACGGCGCGGCGCGGCGCGGCTTCGACGGTGACGGTGCGTCCGCAGTTCTTCAGTGTCACCGGGTATCCGTGCGCGGGGCCCGGTTTCGAGGCGGATTCACCGGCTCCGCCTCCGCAGGCGGTCAGCAGGACGAGTCCCGCCGAGAGCAGGGCCATGGTGCGGACAGGGCTGGCTATGGACGGCACGGGGTCCCTCTGCGTCTCGGGGCTCATGCGCGGAGCCCGCTGTACGGAGTCCGCGGCCCGGTGCCGGGTCGCGGGTACCAGCAGGTCTTCGGACTCGGGTTCCTTCGGACGGGACGCCTTCCCAGGACACCCGAGGGTGGTCCCAGTGGCCGTGGCCCCGCCCGTCCCCCTCACCGCTGCGCGTCAGTTCCGGATTCGCACCGGATTCCCTGACCCCTTACGTGGAGTTCGACTGGCCCCGGCAAGCTATCACGAGCCTCTGCGCAGCTCATGAGGGGTGTGGCCGGTGGTACGCCGGGCAGTGTTTCCCGTCGCACCACCTGCCGGATGCCTACGGACGCTGAAGAGCGATCACGGCGTTGTGTCCGCCGAAGCCGAAGGAATGGCTGACGGCACGCCGGATGGGCTGCCGCAGCGGTTGCCCGGTGACGCATTCGATGTCGAACTCGGGCGCCGGGGCGTCCAGGTTGGCGATCGGTGGGACGACTCCGCGCTGGAGCGTGAGGACGGTGAGTCCGGCCTCGATCGCTCCGGCCGCCCCCATGCAGTGCCCCAGTACGCCCTTGGGAGCGGTGACGGGCGGCCGGTGCGGGTAGACCCGGGCGATCAGGGCGGCCTCGGCGGCGTCGTTGACCGGGGTCGCGGTGCCGTGCGCGTTGACGTGCTCGACGTCCTCGGCCGCCCAGCCCGCGTCGCGCAGCGCGGCCTCCACCGCCGCCTGGGCGACCGTGCCGGAGGGATGCGGGCTGATGGGGTGGTGGGCGTCGGTGGTGGCGCCGGTGCCGGCGAGCAGTGCCCGTGGAGCCGCGCCGCGGGCCCGGGCGTCCTCCGTCCGTTCCAGCACCATGACGGCCGCGCCCTCGCCCATGACCAGTCCGGCCCGGTCCGCCGCGAAGGGTCGGCAGAGTCCGGCCGGGTCTCCGTCTTTCCGGGCCCCTGCGCCGGACCGGGCGAACCCGGCCATGGCGACCGGGTAGACGATCGACTCCGTGGCTCCGGCGATCGCGATGTCGCACTGCCCGGTGACCAGGAGGTCGCGGGCGACGGACAGCGCGGTGACGCCGGACGAACAGGCGGTGCACGGGGCCATGCTGGGTCCGGTGGCCCGCAGCTGGATCGCGATCTCGGCCGCGGGCATGTTCGGAATGGTGAGCAGGATGCCCGAGGGCGAGGTGGCCCCGGCTCCGAGCCGGTCCATCACGACCGCCTGCTCGGTCAGCGAGGCGGAGCCCCCGCTGCTGGTGCCGACGACCACCGCGACCCGGGTGCCCTCCCACCCTGCCGGGTCGAGCCCGGCGTCGGCGACCGCCTCCCGGGCCGCGAGCACCGCGAGCTTCACGTACTTCCCCATGCGGAAGGACGCACGGCCGCCGATCGCGGCGTCCAGGTCGATGCCGTCGACCATGCACGCGAAGTCGATCGCGCATCCTTCGAGTTCGGCGACGGTCCGGGCCGGTGACACGCCCGCGCACACACCCTCCCAGGTGGATTCGGTGTCGTTGCCGACCGGGGTGATCATGCCCAGGCCGGTGACGGCGACGGCCGGCCTGTTCATCGGGCGTTGCTCATCGCCGGCCCGCCGCCCACCCGCGCCCCGCCGTCGCCCGCCGGGTCGATGAACCGTGTGATGTCGGCCAGCGTGGCGTTCTTGGGAAGCTGGTCGAAGTCCCGGACACCGCCCGCCGTCTCCCTGATCAGGACGGCGAACTCGGCAACGGCGAGGGAGTCCATCTCCAGGCTGTCCATGGTGGAGCCCGGGTGGATCTCGGCAACAGGCACTTTGAAGGTGTGTGTCAGAACCTCGGTGATCTTGGGGTGAATCGTACTCATGAGCTTTCTCTCCATCATTCGGTCCGGCTGCCGGGCCGGCGGTGACACCGTCCCGACGCCGAATCAACTGGGCGGAGTGCCTCCAGTTACGCCTTGTGCCGAACCGATTCGGCACCGTCCTCCCCGCGCTCCCCGCACCACCGGGCCAGGACGGACGCCGTACCCCAGTAAGCCAGCAGGACAACGCGGACGCCGAGGGCGCCGGCCGCCTCCCTGACCCGGTGACCCCGTACAGCAGTTCCCTTTCTCGTCATGGCTCTCACCGCTCGTCCGGCACCGTCGCGCGGCCCTCGTCACGCTGCCAGGCGCCGTCCGGGTCGTCGTAGGCGGCCACGTAGTCGGCTCCGGCGATGGGCCAGTCGGCGAGCAGTTCCGGCGGCAGCGCGAAGGACTCGACGAGGCCGGGAAGACGGGCGGCGACCGTGGTGATGAGCTCCTCCACCCGGTCCGGCAGCCGGTTGACCTGATCGGCGGTCAGCAGGCCCGCTGCCAGCAGATCACCGCTGTTCCGGGCGATCCGGTCGAGTGCGAAGAGCCGGTGCAGCTCGTCGAGCCGTTCGCGGGCGGGCCCCTCGGGCAGCGCCGCCACCGCTTCCGCGTACGCCTCGGCCGCCTGCCGCTGGGCATGGGCCTCGACGCCGCGCAGGGCGGGCCCGGAGGCAGCGTTCCACCGTCCCAGCGGATCGCCGTGCGGTGCGAGGCCCATCCGCTCCCGGGCCCGGACGAACCAGATCCGCTCCAGCTCCGCGAGCAGCCTGTCGAGGAATCCGGGGTCGTCGAGATCACCGGGTCCGCCGCCGGGGGAAGGCCCGGGTCCCGGTGGTGCGGCGGCGAAGAGCATCTCCGCGGCCGCCTTGGCGTGGATCGCCATGTTGTCGCCCTCGGCGGTGATGGCGCCCTCCACGCCGGTGAGGAGCTCACTCATGCCGTTGTTCTCCAGGAGCGCCTGGGCGCCGCAGCGTTCCCGGCATTCCACGATCACGGACCTGGCCTGCCAAGTGATCCACCCCTTGGCGACGGCCACCAGACGCTCCGCCTCCTCCGGCTGCCCGCCCTGCTCCCACCGGTCCAGGGCCCTGCGGTGCAGCAGGCTCATCGCGAAGACGGTGGCGGTGGCGGTGGCGAGCGGTCCGTGATGGCTGCGGTGGGCGATCACCGGCACCGGACGTGAGCCCCGGTGACCCGAGATGTACCGGTGGCCGCCGTAGCGGACGGCGACGGCGAGGGTCGCCCGCGCGCAGCCGACCGCGCAGGCCGTCATCGAGATCTTGCCGGAGGTGACACGGCCGATCGACGTGAGGAAGCGGCGTCTGCGGTTGTCGATGGCACTGCTGAACTCCCCGTCCGCGCCGATCCGTCCATGGTCCCCGCCCAGCAGCGCGGTACGTCCCACGAAGACCCGGTCGAAGGAGGTCAGGCAGTGGTCCACCGGACTGCCGGTACGGGTGGGGAGCCTGCGGATCCGTACGCCGGGCAGCGGCTGTTCGGCATCGGTGAGCGGGACGAGGAAGAGGAAGACCCCGTGATCGGCGCCGTCCACGAGCAGACGCGCGGCCACGAGCCCCGTTTTCGGGCCGCCGGCCGGACCGGTGTTGGGCATGAATTTCTGCGCCCCGGCGTGCGGGGTGCGGAGCATGAACCCGTCGCGTCCGCGGTCGTACTCGGCCGTGGTCTCGACGGCCGCGGCGTCGTTGCCGTGCGCCACCTCCGTACAGAGAAAGGTGCCGATGCGCCGCAGCCGCAGGAAGTCCGACAGGTCGTGGTGGCCTTCGGCCCCGTGGTCGAGGAGGCTGCCGAGGAAGAGGTTGTAGTGGATGCCCGCCACCGTGGTGAGTGCCGGGTCCACCGGCCCGAGCCATTCGTGCAGGGCGGCCAGGGCGCGGTGGTCGGCGGCCAGCCGGGCTCCGCTGTCCAGGCAGTCGTTGAGGACGCGCAGCCGCTCGTAGGCGAGGGCCAGGCGCTCCTCGGTGGTGCGGTGCTCCGGGCGGCGGAAGGGTTCCGTACTGATCAGTCGCTGCCAGAAGCCGTGCTCCCGGCGGTGGTTGTCGCCGAGGAGCACGCCGGTGAGGAGGTCTGTGGACCGTTCGGCGGAGGGGCTGTCGATCGTTGCGGTCATAAAAATATAACGATCAAGCAATGGCGAGGACACCCGGATCCGCGGGCGGCGGACCATCCGGTTCGACGCGCTCGAAGGCGAGTACGACGTTGTGCCCGCCGAAGCCGAAGGAGTGACTCAGCGCCCGCTCGACGTGCTGGGTCCGGGGCTCCTTGACCACACAGTCGAGGTCGAATCCGTCCGGCAGCGAGTCCAGGTTGGCGATCGGCGGGACGAGGCCGTGCTCCAGGGTCAGTACGGTGGCGGCCGCCTCGATCGCCCCGGACGCCGCGAGGGTGTGGCCGATCACCCCCTTCGGGGCGGTGACCGAGGGCCGGTGGGGGAAGAGTCCGGAGATCAGCTCGGTCTCCATCGCGTCGTTCAACCGGGTCGATGTGCCGTGCGCGTTGATGTGGTCGACCTCGTGGGCCGCCCAGCCCGCCTCGCGCAGCGCGGCCTCGACGGCCTTGCGCGCACCGCCGCCTTCCGGGTCCGGGGCGGTGGGATGGTGGGCGTCGGTGGCGGAGCCGGCACCGGCCAGCAGGGCGCGCGGCCGTCCGCCCCGGGCGAGCGAGTCGGCCCTCCGTTCCAGTACGAGCACGGCGGCGCCCTCGCCGATCACGAACCCGTCCCGGTCCGCGGCGAACGGACGCGACGCCCCCGCGGGGTCGCCGGTGCGCAGCGAGAGCGCGCCCATTCCGGCGAAGGCGCTCACCACCAGCGGGGTCAGCACGGCCTCCGCACCACCGGCCACCACCACGTCGCACCGGTCGTCCAGCAGCAGGTCGCGGGCGAGGGCGAGGGCCGTCGCCCCGGACGCGCAGGCGGTCGCCGGGGCCAGGCTGGGGCCGTGTGCCCGCAGGGCGATGGCCACCTCCCCGGCCGCCGCATTGGGCATCATCATCGGGACCAGGAGCGGTGACACCGCGTCCGCTCCGCCGTCGTCGAGCCTGCGTACGTTGTCGACGAGCACGGACACCCCGCCCACCCCTACGCCGAGCACCACCGCGACCCGGTCGCCGTCCCACCGCTCCGGTGACAGACCGGCGTCCGCCACCGCCCGCCGGGCGGCGACCAGTGCCATCTTCACGAACCGCGCCATCCGCCACACCGAACGTCCGCCGACCGCTCCGTCCAGATCGATCCCGTCCACCGGACAGCCGAAGTCGACCGGCAGTCCCGCCAGTTCCTCGCAGCCGCGGGCCGTCGACACACCGGCGCACAGCCCCTCCCAGAAGGTGTGCTCGTCCGCGCCCGCCGGAGTCACCAGCCCCAGTCCCGTCACCGCGACGTCCCTGTCGAGCCGCGCCATGTCCGCCCCCTCCGCCGTAATCGATCACGCCTACCGGTTGTCGAACGGCAGTAGCCCCGGGGAGGATGCGGCCAATGAGCCGAAAGGGGCATCGGCACGCCCGGCTGATCGAACACCACCGCACGCCACGGTGACTGTGTTCACCCGTCCGCACCAGTCCGCCGTGCCGTCGGCGGCGGCAGGCCGTCCCCTGGGGGGATGGAACCGGAGCACGATCAGCCGAAGCCCCCGGAGGACAGTGCCGAGATGGAGGCGCTGCGCGCCAGGGTGGCCGTGCTGGAGGCCCGTGCCCCGGCCCGGCACCGGCCGCGGGCCCGTTCGTTCCTCGCCGTGCTGCTCGTCCTCGTCGCAGCCGTCCTGACTCCGCTGAGCATCGTGTCCACCTGGGCGAAGAACCAGATCGGCGACACCGACAACTACGTGGCGATGATGGCGCCGCTCGCCTCCGACCCCGATGTACAGACCGCGGTGACCGACCGGGTCACCGGTGCCCTCATGCAGCACCTGGACGTGAAGGCCCTGCTGGCCGAGGTCTCCCCCGCCGACCGGCCGGCTCTCGACAAGGCGCTGTCGAAGCTGAACGGCCCCCTCACCACCGGCATTTCGAACTTCGTGCACGGCACGGTGGAGAAGTTCGTCTCCAGCGAAGCCTTCGCGACGGTCTGGACCGACCTCAACCGGGCCGCCCAGTCCGCCACCCTGAAGGCGCTGTCCGGGAGCGGTGGCGGGGCGGTGAAGCTCACCGGCGACACCGTCACCATCGACCTCGCACCGGTCATCGACCGGGTGAAGCAGCGGCTCGTCGACCGGGGGCTGGGCATCGCGGCGAAGATCCCCGAGATCCACACCGACTTCACGGTGCTGACCTCCGACTCGGTGGGCAAGGCCAAGAGGTGGTTCCGGGCCCTCCAGATCATCGGGTTCTGGCTGCCATTGGTCACGCTGGTGCTGGCCGCGGGCGGGGTGCTCCTCGCGGTGCGCCGCCGCCGTGCCCTGGTCACCACGGCGCTCTCGGTCGCGGCCGGTGCGGCGGTGCTCGGCCTGGCCCTGTGGGTGGGCCGCGGTTTCTATCTCGACAGCCTGCCGTCCGGGGTCTCGCAGCCGGCGGCCGGTTCGGTGTTCGACGCCCTGGTCGGCCGGATGCGTCTCATGGTCCGGCTGGTCATCACCCTCGGCATCGTGGTGGCCCTCGCCGCCTGGCTCACCGGTGAGGGCCGCGCCGCCGGCCGGGTCATGGCGATGTGGAGCGGCGGCATCGGTGCCGTGCGGGACGCGGCCGGGTTCACCGGCGGCCCGGTCGGCCGGTGGGTGCACCGCGCCAGACGCCCGCTGAACTGGACGGTGGTCGTGGTGGCCGCCGTAGTTCTGGTGGCGTGGGACCGGCCGACGGGTCTGGTCACCGTGTGGATCGCGCTGTGCGCGCTGTTCGTACTGGCCGTCGTGGAGTTCCTGGACGACGACAGCAGCCCGCGTCTGGCGGCGCCCGGGTGAGAAGGGGTGTCCTGGCGCGCCTCCCCTGGCCAGGGCGTGTTCAGCTCCGGCCGAGTGCCGCCGCCAGCTCCGCCAGCTCCGCCGCGTCCGGCGGGTTGGCGCCGGCCCGGGCCACGGTCACCGCCGCGGAGGCCGTCGCGTGGCGCAGGACGTCGGCCGTCCGCGCCCGGTCCAGGGAGCGCAGCCTCTCCCGGCCGTCCGCACCGAGCAGCCCGTGCACGGCGAGGGCGTGCAGGGTGCCCGACATGAAGGCGTCGCCCGCTCCCACCGTGTCGACGACCTCGGCGGGCAGGGCGTCGACGGTGACCCGCCCGCCGGGCAGTACGGCCAGCGCGCCGTCGCCGCCCCGGGTGACGAGGACGACCGCCGGACCGGAGGCCAGCCACCGCTCGGCGACCTGTTCCGGCGCCTGGCCCGGGTACAGCCACTCCAGGTCCTCGTCACTGGCCTTGACCACATCGCTGAGCGCGACGCACCGCTCGACCCTTCGGACGGCGGACTCGTGGTCCCCCATCAGCTCGGGCCGCACATTGGGGTCGTAGCTGACGGTCGCGGAGGTACGCAGCGACTCGACGGCGCCGAGGACGGTGGCCTCCCCGGGTTCCATCACCGCGGCGATCGAGCCGGTGTGGACGTGGTGCGGCGGCCGGTCCAGGGAGACCGGGCCGAGCGTCCAGGTGATCTCGAAGGTGTAGGCGGCCCGGCCCGCCCCGTCCAGGGTGACGGCGGCGGACGGGGTGGGGGCCGTGGCACCGTCCGTACGGACCTCGACCCCGGCACCGGCGAGGTGGTCCCTGATCAGCCGGCCGTTGTCGTCGGGGCCGAGCTGGGTGAGCAGGGTGGCGCCGTGCCCGAGCCTGGCCAGGCCGTACGCGACATTGGCCGGGCTGCCGCCCGGGTGGACCCGGTCGGCCGTGCCCGGCAGCCGGACGATGTCGGCGACGCATTCACCGATGACGAGCAGGTCGAGTCTGTCGAGCATGGGGCTGGGTTCTCCTACGGTGCGGTGACGAACGTGTCCTGGCGGGAGGCACGGCCTCCGAACACATTGAGCCCGATCCTGCCGCGTGTGCGGCAGGTGTCCGTCACATCGGCGACCGGCCGGCCGTCGCCGATCGCCTCGTCCGCCCGCCGCGGGCCCTGATCCGCAGCACGGGATCACCCCCGCGCGGATCGGCAGGGGCGCCACGGCGAGCACGGCGGTCCGGCCGCCTGCGCTGCGAACGTGCCTGCCGGTCCGCGGCTCCGGGGCGGGGTCGAGGGCGCAGCCGATACCCGGGGCACCGCGGTCCACGAAGAACCGGACCGTGGGCAGCAGCGCCGCGGCGCATCCTCCGTCGGCGGTGGCACGTCCCGGGACGACGAGGCTCTCTCGTCGGCACCGCAGCCGCCTCGCGCAGTTCGGGGACGCGGGCGTCGGCGTGCTCGCGGCAAGGGGAACGGCCCGGGTCCCCGGCCCGTTCGGCAGGGCCGGGGACCCGGGTCCACCAGCGGGTCAGGAGGCGCCCTCGCCCCCGTACCTGCGCTCGAACTTGGCGACCTGTCCCTCCGAGTCGACGACCCGTGCCTTCCCGGTGAAGAAGGGGTGGCTCTCGGCGGAGATCTCCACATCGATGACGGGGTAGCTGTTGCCGTCGTCCCAGTCGATCGTCTGCTCGCTCGACGCGGTGGACCGGGTCAGAAAGGCGTAGCCCGCCGAACGGTCACGGAAGACGACGGGACGGTAGGAAGGGTGCTTGTCCTGCTGCATGCCTGCTCCTGGGGACGTACGGGGTCGGCGCGGGGCGGCCCCGACCAGCCTCGCGAACCGGCACCGCCCGCGCGATCGGACACGTCCGTACGGGGGCCTCGGCGGACGTCCGTACTCAGCGCCCCGCCTCCTCCAGGGCATCGGCCACGAGCGTCAGGAACCGTGCGTGGGCCTGCGGGCTGCACACCGGCTCCGGGTTCCACGGCACCACCCGGGCGGCCCCCTCGATCGCCGACCAGTCCGCGTTCGCCCGCAGTTCGTCCAGCGGAGTGGCATTGGCCCGGACATCGGCGAGAACCACCGCGGGGCGCAGCGCCGCCGCCTCCGCCCAGCCGACCGTCGACCAGTTCAGCCCGGGCCCCTCGGCCGGCTCCACGATGCCGACACCGAGTTCGACCAGCACCCGCAGCTCGGGCCACATCCGGGGGCGGGCGAGGTGTGTCTGTTCCTGCCCGGCCGGGGAGAGGGCGAGGAGCCGGGGCGCGTCCGCACGGGCGCCGAGCGTCCGCAGCCGCTGCCGCGCGGACTCCAGGTCCGCTGCCGCCGCCCCGGGCTCCTCGGCGCCGAGCGAGCGTGCGAGCAGCGCGAACCGCTCACCGATCTCGGCGAGGGTGCGCGCCTGCCCCACATCGATGACGACGACCGGGACGTGCTCCTCCAGATGCTTGGCGGTCTCCGCGGCGAGCCCGTAGACATGACCGCCGCCGTAGCTGACCGCCACGACGAGGTCCGGTTCGCAGCTGAGCAGGGTCTCCACGTCCAGTGTGCTGCCCGCGCCGAGGTAGCGGACCTCGGCCGGCGGAAGCGAACCGGTCTTCGCCGTGTCCGGTACGGCCCGGTCGTCGTGATCGGAGCCGAATATCGCGCTCGGACGTATCCCGTGGTCCCACAGGGTCGCCCCGGCCTGCACATAGGCGAGTACCCGCGCCGGGCGTCTCCCGGAGGTCGACAACTGCCCGCGGTCGTCGGAGAACTGCCACACGGTCCGCTCGCTCACGTCACACGCCTCTCGCCGCCGTTCGCCGCACCCCGCTTCCCGGGGTCGTACACCAGTACCTGCCCAGCAGATCCGGGTGACACCCACCCGGCCGGCGGGAGGATCGGCGGGTGCCGGACGTGACCACCTCGGGCGCGGTGGCGTCGCGCGGAACCTATGCTTGGCCCTTTGCGCCTTGCGGTTCAGCGGACCGGCAGAGAGGAAGAGCGTGTCACCGGAGCAGCGGTCCCATGACCTCGAAGCCTACGAAGCCCGGGTGCGCAACGGCCCGTGCTTCGTATGCGCATGCGTGGCGGGCGCCCCCGGCTCCGCGCATGTCACGGTCTACGAGGACGAGCATCACATCGCCTTCCTGGACCGGTATCCGACGGTGCCCGGCAAGGTGCTCGTGGCCCCGAAGGTCCACATCGAGCACGCCGTCCGCGAGCTGGACGAGTCCGCCTACCTGCGGCTGATGTCGGTGGTCCGGAAGGTGGCACTGGCGGTGGAGGCGGTGGTGAAGCCCGAGCGCACGTATCTGCTGTCGCTCGGCAGCCAGCAGGGAAACGCGCATCTCCACTGGCACATCGCCGGCCTCCCCGCGGGAACTCCGTACCCGCGACAACAGTTCCACGCTCTGATGGCCGAGAACGGCGTGCTGTCGTTCACGGCCGAGGAGGCCGCCGCGATGGGCGAGCGCCTGCGAGCGGCACTCAGCGAATAGGCCGCCGCCTCTTCGGCCCTCCCGCCTCCTGCGGCGCCCCGGCAGCGGGATCGACACCGAGTCCCGTCAGGAACGCCGCAGCCGCCGGGGCCGGGCGGAAGCGGCTCCACACCAGGCGCTCCGTGCGTGCAGGGGCGTCGCGGACGGGGAGCACATGCACTCCGGTCAGCTCAGCCGCGAAGGCGGCCGGCAGCATGGCGATGCCGAGACCGCTGCGCACCAGCCGGACGATGAAATCGGTGCCGCTGACCTCGAACGCCACCTCACGGGTGAGACCCACCGCCGCGAACGCCTCCTCGGACTGGGCCCGGGCCGCGGTGCCGTCGGGGTAGTCGACGAACATCTCCCGCGCCAGCCGGTCGAGTCCCGCTTCCGTCTGCCCGGCCAGGGGGTGGGTGGGCGCCACGACGGCGACCAGTTCGCCCGTGCCGAGTTCGTGATCGCTCACGCCCTTCGGCCGGTAGCTGGGCAGCACGCCCAGGAACGCCACGTCGAGCGTCCCGTCCCGCACCTCCTGGACCAGGTCCTTGCTCGCCCCGTCCCGCAACACGATGTGCACCTTCGGGTAGCGCAGGTGGAACGCCCGCAGTGCCGCCGGGATGTCGACCGCGGCAATGGTCGGAATGGCTCCCACCGCGAGGCGGCCGCGGACCTCCCCCGCCGTCGCGGCGACCTCGGCCCGCGCCCGCTCCGCCGCGTCCAGCGCCTGCCGGGCCTCCGTCAGGAACACCTCGCCCGCCGCGGTGAGCCGCACCTGACGGCTGGTGCGGTCGAAGAGCCGGGCTCCCAGCTCCTTCTCCAGCCGGGCGATCTGATGGCTCAGGGCCGACTGCACGACCAGACAGCGCTTCGCGGCGCGCGTGAAGCTGCCCAGTTCCGCCACCGCGACGACATACCGCATCTGCTGAAGTTCCATCCATCCATCGTGAACCACGATCGATGGAATGAAAAACATGTGTTGGACTCATGGATGGTGGATCCCGGACGCTGGGGCACATGGCTCACACCACTCACGAAACCCGCAGCCGGGCCGTGCCCCGCGCGATGTCCGGACAGCCCGCGCTCGGGCGCGGCCTGGTTCTGCTGATGGCTCTCGCCGCCGCCCTCTCCTGCGCCGGGAACTACTTCGCGCAGCCGCTCCTCGACATCATCGAGGTGAATCTGGGCATCGGTGTCACCGCGGCGGGGCTGATCGTGACCGCCGCCCAGGCCGGGTACGCGCTGGGGCTGATCCTGCTCGTCCCGCTCGGGGACGTCATGGACCGACGGCGTCTCGCCGTGGGCCTGTTCGCACTCACCGCCCTCTTCCTCCTGGCCACGGCCGCCGCCCCCACCGGACCGCTGCTGATCGCGGGCACGCTGCTGACCGCGCTGACCTCCGTCGGGGCCCAGGTCGTGGTGCCGTTCGCGGCGGCGCTCGCGGCTCCGGCCGAGCGCGGCAGGATCGTCGGCGTCGTGATGTCCGGCGTGCTGCTCGGCGGGCTGTTCGGACGGCTGGCCGCCGGCGCGCTGTCCGAGCTCGGCGGCTGGCGGACCGTGTACTGGGTGAACGCGCTGCTCATGGCCGTCATGGCGATACTTCTGCGCAACCGGCTCCCCCGTCTGCCCCGGCCGCACCGCACGGCCACGATGTCGTACTCCGGGCTGCTGAGCTCCACACTGGCCCTGCTGCGGCAGGAGCCCCTGCTGCGCCGGCGGGCGGCCATCGGCGCGTTCTCCATGGCCTCGTACAGCGTGCAGCTGACCGCGCTGACCTTCCTGCTGACCCGGCCTCCCTTCCACTGGAACGCGGCCGCCATCGGGCTCTTCGGCCTGGTGGGCGTCATCGGTGTGGTGGGCATGAACATCGCGGCCCGGCTGAGCGACCGCGGCCGGGTCCAGGCCGTATCGGGGACGGCGGCCGCGCTCCTCACGCTCGCCTGGCTGCCGCTGCTGGCCGGTGAGTCGTCGCTGCTGTGGCTGACGGTCGGCGTGATCCTGCTCAACATCGCCCAGCAGGCGGGCCTCAACAGCAGCCAGAACGTGATCTACGCGCTCCGCCCGGAGGCCCGCAACCGGATCAACTCCGCGTTCATGACGCTCTTCTTCCTGGGCGGGGCGGCCGGGGCCGCGCTCGCTTCGGTGGTCTGGTCCCGGGCGGGCTGGAGCGGCATCTGCCTCCTGGGCGGGGCGCTCGCCGCGGGCAGCCTGGTGCTGTGGGTCCTGGAACGCATCCGGACGGCTCCCGCCGTGCGTCCAGGGGCCGGGGCCGGCGCCGTCAGTCGTTGACGGCGGTCAGCAGCACCACGGCGTCCTCCAGCGCCAGCAGCCCGTGCCGCTCCTGCGGGATCGGCTGGAGCCCTCCGGCGCTCAGCTCCACATCGCCCGAGGCCGCGGTGAGCCGGACCCGGCCGCGGAGCACCTGCAGGGAGGCCGCGGCCGGGGCGTTGTGCTCGTCGAGGGCGGAACCCGAGGTCAGGGCGATGACGGTCTGCCTCAGGGGTTCCTCGTGCAGCAGGCGGTGGGCGCTGCGGCCGTGCGCGGAGGCCCGGGCGGCGGCCAGATGCTCGTCGGCGAGGGCATTCAGATCGTCCATGTGCCCACTCTGCCGCAGTGCCCGTCTCCCCGCGATCCTGCCGCCCGCCGGTACGGGCGGCCCTGCGGTCGCGGCCGGCCCGCCGGTGCGCTGGTGAGGGCGAGCACGCCGGCGCGGGGACGGCCAGGTCAGCCGCCGCAGGTGGCAGAGAGCGACACCGTGACCTTCGGCCGGATCCCCGTCCGTGCGGCGGACCGGGTCAGCCGTGCGCCGTCCACCGGTATCTGACGTCCGGTTCGTTCTCCTCGTTGCGGCCGCCGTCGTCGAAGCCGACCGCGGTGAAACCGTGCCGCTCGTAGAAGGCCCGGGCGTCCGTGTTGCGCTGGAAGACGTACAGCGTGAGCTCCTCGGCCGCGCGTTCACGCACATCGGCCAGGAGCCGTGTGCCGATGCCCCGGCGCCGTACGTCGGGGCGCAGATAGAGGTGTTCCAGCTCGGTTCCGTCCAGGGAGGCGAAGCCCAGCAGCTCCCCGGTGCCGGTCTCGGCGATCCGCACCGTCGTTCCGGGCAGGACCACGTGGGTCATCCAGGCGAGGGTGTCCTCGTCGCTGTGCACCTTCGGCAGGTACGGCATGGACTCGGCGCGCGAGGCGAGGAAGAGCCGGGTCAGCGGCCCGGCGTCCTCGGCGGTTGCGCCGCGCAGCAGTATCCCGCCGTCCGGTGCGGGATCGTTCGGTGCCATCTCTTCTCTCCTGGTCCGGGCGGAAACCCGCCGCCCCGCACGGTCCGGTGGTGAACCGCTCGTGATCGTGGACGAACCTATGCCGGAGCCCGTCGGATCCGCCAGCGGGATTCGGCCCGTCCGGGCGGGGCGGTCGCGAAGCGGTGCGGAGCACCCGCGAAAATGTGGCGGGGGAAGATCGCAGCGACCGACACGGAGGAGTGGCAGATGCCGCACGAACGAGCTGGACAGCCGGCCCGCCCGGAGGATCTCATCGATGTGGCCCGGCTGGTGACGGCGTACTACACGCTGCACCCGGACCCGGCCGAGCCGGGCCAGCGGGTGGCGTTCGGTACCTCCGGTCACCGCGGGTCGTCGACGGCCACCGCGTTCAACGAGGACCACATCGCCGCCACCAGCCAGGCCATCAGCGAGTACCGGGCGCTCCAGGGCACGGACGGACCGCTCTTCCTCGGCGCCGACACCCATGCACTGTCGGAACCTGCCCGGATCACCGCCGTCGAGGTGTTCGCCGCCAACGACGTGACGGTGCTCATCGATCCGGCCGACGGCTACACCCCGACCCCGGCGGTCTCGCACGCCGTCCTCGGCCACAACCGGGGCCGCAAGGGGCACCTCGCCGACGGTGTGGTGGTCACCCCGTCCCACAACCCGCCCGGCGACGGCGGGTTCAAGTACAACCCGCCGAACGGCGGTCCCGCCGGGTCCGACGCCACCGGCTGGATCCAGGAACGGGCCAACGAGATCATCGCGGGCGGGATGAAGGACGTGCGCCGGCTGCCGTACGCCCGCGCACGGGCGGCGTCGACCACCGGGACGTACGACTTCCTGGGCACGTACGTGGCCGACCTGCCGTCCGTGCTCGACCTGGACGCGATCCGTACGGCCGGAGTGCGCATCGGCGCCGACCCGTTGGGCGGTGCGTCGGTCGCGTACTGGGGCCGGATCGCCGAGGAGCACCGGCTCGATCTGACGGTGGTCAATCCGCTGACCGACCCCACCTGGCGGTTCATGACGCTGGACTGGGACGGGAAGATCCGGATGGACTGCTCGTCCCCGTACGCGATGGCCTCGCTGATCGGGCAGCGGGATCGCTTCCAGATCGCGACCGGGAACGACGCCGACTCCGACCGGCACGGCATCGTGACCCCGGACGCCGGGCTGATGAACCCGAACCACTACCTCGCCGTCGCCATCGACTACCTGTACGCCCACCGCGAGCAGTGGCCGGCTTCCGCGGGGGTCGGCAAGACGCTGGTCTCGTCGGGCATGATCGACCGGGTCGCCGCGGGTCTCGGCCGTGAGCTGGTCGAAGTGCCGGTCGGCTTCAAGTGGTTCGTGGACGGTCTGGCCGACGGTTCGCTCGGGTTCGGCGGCGAGGAGTCGGCCGGGGCCTCGTTCCTGCGCCGCGACGGTTCGGTGTGGACGACCGACAAGGACGGCATCCTCCTGGCGCTGCTGGCCTCGGAGATCCTCGCGGTGACGGGCAAGTCCCCGTCCGAGCACTACTCGGCGCTCACCGCCCGGTTCGGTGAGCCCGCGTACGCCCGGATCGACGCTCCCGCCGACCGCGAGCAGAAGGCGGTCCTCGCGCGCCTCTCCCCCGAGCAGGTCACCGCCGACACGCTGGCCGGTGAGCCGGTCACGGCCGTGCTGACCGAGGCGCCCGGCAACGGAGCGCCGATCGGCGGCATCAAGGTGACCACCGAGAACGCCTGGTTCGCCGCGCGCCCCTCCGGCACCGAGGACGTGTACAAGATCTACGCGGAGTCGTTCCTGGGCGCCGGCCATCTGGCGCGGGTGCAGGAGGAGGCCAGGGCCGTGGTCTCCGCGGCGCTGAAGTCCTGAGCACGGCCGGGGCGGTCTCCGGGCCGCCCCGGCCGGCTCCGCGGGCTCAGCGCACGACGTCCACGAAGACCGGGTTGGTGTAGAACCAGGTGTCCAGCCACGGATTCCCCTGGCCCGGCTCGTGCGGCAGCGGGCCGTGCGGGTCGATCGCCGCGCCGAGGAACCCCTTGCCGTGGCGCTTGCCGTCGCTGCCGCGCAGCCGCAGGTAGAACGGCTCGTCCGCGCGGCCGACCGGGATGCGCAGGGTGTACGTGCCACGGCGTCCGGAGACGTCGGCGGTGTGGGCGAGGCGGGTGTCGGGGGCGCGCCAGTCGTCGCGGTCGGCGGCCGGTCCGCGGACCGCGCCGCGGATGACGTCGACGTGCTCCAGACGCGGCAGCACACCGTAGGGGTTGCGGCGGGACGCGGCGGTCACCGTGACGGTGAGGGTGAGCCGCTCGCCGCGCCGGGCGCGCAGCCGGCCGCCGAGCGTGGCGCTGTTGCCGTGCTCGCCGCGCACCTTGACGTCGATGCCGTCGATGAGGTGGCCGTGGTCGACCCAGACCCGGCCGGCCCGCAGTCCTTCCATCACGTTCCGGTAGCCGTACCGGGTGACGCCGACGTGGGTACGGCTGAACTGGCCGGGCCAGAAGTCGCCGCCGGGCTGCGGTTCGGTGGTGTTGTACGGGTCGGGGAGGTGGCCGGTGTTGTCGAAGTCCCGGCCGGGCGGCCACGCGCCGTTGACCCAGGTGTCCTGGGCGACGCGGTGGACGTCGGAGTTGGAGGTGATCGTGAAGAGCTTGCCCTCCGCCAGCATCGCGTCCCACAGGCCACCGACGGTCGCGGTGGCCCAGTCGAACCCGCCGTAGGTGACATAGGCCTCGCGCGGATAGCCGGGCCAGGAGTCGGCGGACGGTGAATTGCTGTACTCGCCCCGGACGTTGGTGTCCGGGTGCCAGCCCGGTATCGCCCCGGCCTGGGCACCGGGGGCACCCTCCATGCCGATCATGATCTGGGGGGCGGCGTCGCGCCAGCCGCGCATCTCGTGCGGGGAGTCGATGCCGAGGCGCATGGGGTGGTTGGCGAGGACGAGTACGTCGTCGACGTAGCGGGTGCGGCGCTGTTCGGCCAGCCACTTGAGGGCCTTGACCGCGTGGGCCTCGTTCCGCGGGGTGTCGGGGTGCGTCGGGGCGCCGGCCGTGTAGCCGAGCAGCTTGCCGTCGAAGGCCTCCTCGAAACGGGTGAGGAGGTCGACCTCGTGCCGTCCGGGCGGTGAGAAGACGGTGCAGTGCTCGGCCCCGGGGATGTACCACTCCAGCCCCTGGAAGATCAGCATGCGCTTGTTGTCGGCGCGGGCCCTGAGGATCTCCCGGTGCTCCTGCGCGGCGCCGAACTCGGCGTGGCCGATATTGCTGTGCTCGGTGAAGACCATCCAGTCGAGGCCGAACTTCTGGCCTGCTGAGGCGAGTTGGGAGAACGTGTACTTGGCGTCGTGGCTGTACACGGAGTGGTTGTGGTGGTCGCCGACCAGATAGACCAGGTCCGGGGCGTGACCGTGCCCGGGGGACCGGCTTCCCCGGCTGTCGGCCACAGCGGGCAGCGGCAGCGAGGCGGCGGCGAAGGCCGCGCCGAACAGCCCGGCGCGACGCATCAGCCCTCGGCGGCTGAGTCCCTGGGGGTCGAGCGACTCCGCGGGAACCTGGGGGTCGGCCCATTCGGGCACGGGGTGGGACATGACGCGTCGTTCTCCTTCGTGCGGGGCGGCGGCGGTCCGGGGCCGGACCGCGGGGCCGCCTCCAGGAGGATTGCTTGATTCCGGAACCATCCGGTGAACCCCGGACGAAGTACGGGAGTCGCGCCCGGGGCCCCCGGGTGGCACGCCGTGCCGGCCGCGGTTCACCCCGTCCGGCGCCCCTCCGGTGGCGGAGTCCGCGCGGTGCACCGACGCTTTCCCTACCTGCCGATCCGGGCAGGGGGCGCAGCCTGATGGGGGTGAGTCCGTGTCGGACGCCGGTGCACCGGTCCCCGCGCGGGAGAAGGCCGACGGGATGACGTCGGCGATCCTGAACACCCTGTTCGCCCAGTCCGCCGTGGGACTGCATGTTCTGGACGCGCGGCTGCGGGTGATCCGGGCGAACGTCCTCTCCGACGCCGTTCCCGCCGAGGACCTCGCCGGGCACTACTTCACCGACGCGTACCGGCTGGAGAGGCCGCACGAGGCGGAACGGATGCTGCGCGCAGTGCTGCACAGCGGCGTGGCCGTGCGCAACCGCGTGATACGCGGGCGGCTCATGGACGCGCCCGGCCCCGATCGCAGCCTCAAGGTGTCCGTCTACCGGCTGGACGACGCCCGGGGGCGGAAGCTCGGGCTGCTGGCCACGGTCGTCGATGTCGACGAGCAGGAGAAGGCGCGCACCCGGTCCGCGTGCCTGACCGCGGTGCGCACCCGGGTGGGCAGGTCGCTCGATGTGGCCGCCACCTGCGAAGGACTCGTCGAATCCGTGGTGCCGGTGTTCGCCGACTTCGCCGTCGTCGAGGTGGTGGACGAGGTCCTGCGGGGGGCGGATCCGCCACCGGGGCCGCTGGGGCACGATGTGCCGTTGCGCCGCGCCGCGCTCCGGGGGCTCGGCGCCGACGGGCAGCGGGACGGGCTCGTCGGTGAGATGCGCCGGCTGCCCGCCCGTACGCCCTACGCCCTGGCCGTGTCGGATCTGCGGCCCCGGCTGGTCCGGATCACCGCCCGGACGCCCTGGCTGGGCACGGCCCCCGGCAGCGCGCGGCTGATCGAGGCGATCGGGGCGCATTCCATGATCGTGGTTCCGCTGAAGCTGCACGGTGCGGTACTCGGCCTGGTCAGTTTCTACCGGTGCCGGGACTCGGAGCCCTTCGAGGAGAACGACCTCCCGCTGACACTGACGGCCGCCGCCCATGTCGCCCTCAGCATCGACAACGCACGGCAGTACGAGCGCGACCATGTGATCGCCTCGACGGTCCAGCGCCGGCTCCTTCCGCAGCGCGACAGCGACCACGCCGCCGTGGAGACCGCCCATGTCCTGCTGCCCGGGCGCAACAGCGGCTCCTGGTTCGACACCATCGGCCTCTCCGGAGCCCGCACCGCCCTGGTCGTCGGCGCCGTCGAGGGGCCGGGGCTCCAGACGGCCATCACCATGGGCCAGCTGCGGACCGCCATCCACGCGCTGGCCGGACTCGACCTGGAACCCGACGAGGTGCTCGCCCGGCTGGCCGACACCGCCGCCCGGCTCGCCAGGGACCGGGCGGGGCTGCCGCCCGCGGACCGGCTGCTCGGGCAGTCGCTGACGGCCACCTGCATGTACGCCGTCCACGACCCGTTCTCCGGCACCTGCACCATCGCGCGGGCGGGGAACGCGACACCGGCCCTGATGGCACCCGACGGCACCACGACGCCCCTGGACGTCCCCGAGGGTCCCCGGCTCTTCTCCGGCGACACCGCCCCCTTCGCCACCGCCACCTTCGAACTCGGCGAGGGCAGCGTCCTGGCGTTCTTCTCCGGCGCGCCCATGCCCGCGGGCCGCCACTCGACCGGCCCGCGCGAGGAGCCGGCCGGTCCCGGTCGAAGCCTGCAGGACCTGTGCGACGACGTGGTCTACCACCTCCCGGCCGACGCGCACCCCGGGGGCGCCGCCCTGCTCCTCGCCCGCACCGGCGTGGTCCCGCCGGACCGGGTCGCGGCCTGGGAGCTGTCCCAGGACCGGACCACGCCCGGCATCGCCCGCGCACTCGTGCGCGACCGGCTCGACGGCTGGCACCTCGACGAGGAGACGATCGAGGCGACCGAACTCATCGTGAGCGAACTGGTCACCAACGCGGTGCGCTACGGCACCCCTCCCCTGCGCCTGCGCCTGATCCTGGACCGCACGCTCACCTGCGAAGTCCATGACAGCAGCCCGGTAGCACCCCATCTGCGCCACGCCCGCACCATCGACGAGGGCGGGCGCGGACTGTTCATCGTCTCCCGGCTCGCCGCCCACTGGGGCATCCGGTACGGCACCGACGGCAAGACCCTGTGGACCGAGCAGGAGCTCGGGTCCGCCACCGACGTCCGCTGAACCGGCGGGACCAATTCCGCTCCGGGCCATTGCACCCGGGGAGCAACAGTGGTTGGCTGAACAACAGAAGATATGAATCGAGGTTCAGACCATGGCCTACCGGCCCACCGCCCGCACGGAGGCGACCCGGATCGCCCATCGCGAACGGCTGCTCGACGCGGCGCGGGAGCTGCTCGCCGAGGGCGGATACCCGGCGGCCAGCATCTCCGCGCTCGCCCGGCGGGCCGGCATCGCCACCGGAAGCGTGTACAACCACTTCTCCTCCAAGCAGGAGCTGCTCGCCGCGGTCTTCCGGCATGTGGCGGGCCATGAGCTCAGCGCCGTACGGGAGGCGGTGCGGGCACACAGCGGTGCCGGCGAACAGCTGCGGGCGCTCGTCGAGGTCTTCTCGTACCGCGCGCTGCGCAGCCCCCGTACGGCCTGGGCGCTGCTGGCGGAGCCGGTCGACCCACTCGTCGAGGAGGAGCGGCTCACCTACCGGCGCGGCTACCACCTCCTCGCCGAAACGGTCATCGTCGCCGGTATATCCGCGGGTGAACTGCCACCGCAGAACGCCCAGTTGTCAGCAGCAGCCGTGATCGGGGCAGTCGGCGAGGCATTGCTCGGCCCGCTGTCGCCGGTCGGCGCGCGGACCGACCCGGAACCGGTCGTGGAGAACATCACCACGCTGTGCCTCAGAGCGGTCGGCGCCGAAGGCGCCTGAACACCTGCCGCCCGCCCCGATCCCCCGGCCGTCGACCCAGGACAGGACAGGACCCCCCACCATGACCGTCGCCCAGCACCGGACCGACCTGCCGCCCGGGGCCCCCGCACCGCACCCCACCCACGAGGTCACCAACCAGGCACCGCCCCGGAGGGACCTCGACGAGTACGGCACCAACCTCCCGCTGGCCGAGGCCGTCCGTACCTTCGGCGCGGCCTGGCACGAACCGGAACTGCACGAGATCGGCACCCTGGTCGGCTCCGGGCGCTTCCAGACCGCCACCGAGCTCGCCCACACCTCGCCGCCCGCCCTGCGCACCCACGACCGGTACGGCAACCGCGTCGACGAGATCGACTTCCACCCCGCGTACCACGAGATCATTGGCGCGGCCGTAAGCCATGGCGCGCACACCGCGGGCTGGGCCGACCCGAAGCCCGGGGCGGCGGTGGCGCGGGCCGCGACGTTCATGCTGTTCACCCAGATCGAACCCGGCCACGGCTGTCCGATGTCCATGTCGCACGCCGTGGTCCCGGTTCTGCAACGCGATCCGGAGGTGGGCCGGGACTGGCTGCCGGGACTGCTCAGCCGCTCGTACGACCCCCGCCTGATCGCCCCGGCCGAGAAGTCCGGTCTCACCTTCGGCATGGGGATGACGGAGAAGCAGGGCGGCTCCGACGTACGCGCCAACACCACGCGGGCCGTCCCGCTGGCCTCCGACCCCGAGGGCCGGGCCCATCTGCTGACCGGCCACAAGTGGTTCTTCTCCGCCCCCCAGTCGGACGCCTTCCTGGTGCTGGCCCAGGCCGAGGCCGGGCTCACCTGTTTCCTCGTACCGCGGGTTCTGGCCGACGGCACCCGCAACACCGTCCGCATCCAGCGGCTGAAGAACAAGCTCGGCAACAAGTCGAACGCCTCCTCCGAGGTGGAGTTCGACGGCACGTGGGCGGTAAGGATCGGCGAGCCCGGCCGGGGTGTCCCGACCATCATCGAGATGGTCGACCACACCCGGCTCGACTGTGTGCTCGGCACCACCTCCGGCATGCGCCAGTCGGTGTCGGAGGCGATCTGGCACGCACGGCACCGCAGCGCCTTCGGTGCCCGGCTGGCCGACCAGCCGGCCATGACGGCGGTCCTCGCCGACCTGGCGCTGGAGACGGAGGCAGCGACCTGGACCTCACTGCGGCTGGCCCATGCGTACGAGAGCGGCAGCGGCGAGTCCGGGGAGATGTTCCGCCGGCTGGCCACCGCGGTGTCCAAGTACTGGATCTGCAAGCGCGGCCCGCACCACGCCTACGAGGCGCTGGAGTGCCTGGGCGGCAACGGCTACACCGAGGACTGGCCGCTCGCCCGGCGCTACCGCGAGCAGCCGGTGATGGCCGTGTGGGAGGGGTCCGGCAACGTCATCGCGCTCGATGTGCTGCGCGGCATCGGAAAGACACCGCAGTCGCTGGACGCCTTCTGGGCCGAGCTGGAGACCACGGCAGGCGCCAGCCCCGTGCTGGACGCGCACATCCGCCGGGTGCGCCGGGAGCTCGCCGAGGACCTGCTCGACCCGCTCACGGCGCAGACCCGGGCCCGGGCGTCGGTCGAAGGCATGGCGCTGGCCCTGCAGGCCTCGCTGATGCTCCGTCACGCTCCCGCGGCCTCGGCCGAGGCGTTCGTGGCCGCCCGGCTCGGCGAGGCGCGCGGTCACCAGTACGGCGTCCTGCCGCACGGCACCGACGCGGCGGCGATCGTGGACCGGCACTTCGGCACCGGCGGCTGAGCCGTGCGGGCGGGCCCGGGTCGCACGGCGGCTCGCGCCCGCCCGTCGCCCAGGTCGCGGGTTAAGTTGGCCCCATGGAGTCGAGACCCCGCACGCTGTGGCTGCGTACCGAGCCCCTCCACGCAGTGATCTACTTCGACGAGGAGTGCCGGGGCATCGGGAAGTCCGTCGGCCTCAAGGGCTTCTGGATGGGGTACTTCGCCACCCGTACGGCCCCGATGGGGCGTATCGGCCCCGAGGCCGCCACCGCTGTGCTGGGGGTCTTCGCACCAGGCATGGTGGCCCGCACACTGCCCGACGCGTGGCGGGTCGTCACCCCCGAGAAACTCATCGACCTCCGCGCCCGGCTCGCCGCCCGTGCGCTGCGCCGCCTGGTACCCGGGGTCGACTCCCTCGCCGGCCGGCTCAATCCGCCGCTCGCCGCGATGGTGGCGGACGCCTCGCCGCTCGCCCGCCCGCTGTTCACCGCCAACCGCCCGCTGTGCGACCGCACCGATCCGGTGGAGAACCTCTGGCAACTCACCACCGCACTGAGGGAGTTCCGAGGCGACTCACATGTCTCGGCCCTCGCCGACCACGGTCTCGACGCGCCCGAGGCACTCGTCCTCGCCGCCGCCACGGACCGCGTCCCGCGCGAGGGCATCCGGCTCGACCGCGGCTGGACCGAGGCGGAGTGGGCGGACGCCGAGGAGCGGCTCCGCTCGCGCGGCCTGATCGACGCGGAGTCGGGCATCACCCCACGCGGCCACCGGGAAAGGGAGCTCGTCGAGGACACCACCGACCGGCTGGCGGCCCGGCTGCTGCGTCCCCTCGCCGAGAGCGCGGCGGACGAACTGCTCGCCGCCCTGGAGCTGCCGGCCCGGCAGGTGCTGGGGGCGGAGCTGCTGCCGTTCCCCAACCCGATCGGCCTGCCCCGGCAGGTCTAGGCCTCCGGATCAGGCCGGGCTCACGGGGCCGGGCGCGGGGCCGGAGCGGGTCCGGCACAGCAGGACCACCGAGCACAACGCCGCGAAGGCGCACCAGGTCGAGACGAACTCCAGACGCCACAGTGCCGCACAGACGACGGATCCGACGGCGGCCAGCACCCCGAGCGCTCTCAGCAGCCGGTCCCCGGACAGGAGCAGGGCGCCGACCGTGGCCAGGAGATACCCGGCGACCAGCGGTCCGGAGCGGGGGACGTCGAGCGCGTAGCCGAGGGTGTGGCCCCGGATCACGGCGCTCACAGGTCGGGTCGCCAGGCAGTACGCGAGCAGCGCCGCGGTCACGATTCCGGCCGCGAGGGGGACGAGCAGCCGGCGCCGGGCGCGGGGCGGGGCGGCGCACAGCACCCCGAGCGGGATCCACAACGGCAGCAGCGGCAGGGCGATGACCGCCCAGGCCAGGACGGCTGGGCCACTGCCGCCGCCCGAGCGCCAGATCGCGGACTCGATGATCTGGTGGGCGCCGAGCAGCAGCGGCAGCGCAGCCAGCGGCAGATCACGCACCCGGCGCGTCCGGGCGACGCACACCACACCGACGGCGGCGATGCCCGTGCCGGCGACGAGGTCGGCGGTCGCGCTCCAGCACATGGTGTCCCCCGTGTCATGGTGTCGCCCGGCAGCGCGGAAGCGGTCGCTTCCGTACGCGACGCTACGGCTCAGGCGGCGGTCACCGGGTATGACACGTGCGGCACGCTCCGCCGCAACGGCAGCAGCGCCGGGCGAGCAGCGCTCCCAGCACGGCGAGTACGGTCACGGCCGCCGCCCCCGCGACACGTCTGCCCACCGGTCCGCCCGCCGTGCGCAGCAGACCGACCGGCTCGGCCCGCCCCGTCGGCGCGATGTCCGCCGTGCCGGCGGCTGGCTGCGCCGGTGCGGACGGCTCCGTGGCCGAGAGCCGCTGCGCGAGACAGTCCGCGAACCGGCCGACGAGTCCGTCGCTCACGTCGTTCATACAGCGGCCGAACCGGGCGGGCCGTCCGGTGACGGTGAGGTCGGTGGTCACCGAGACGGTCGTCCCGCCGTCGCCGCCGGTCAGCACGGCGGTCACCGTCGCGCTCGCCGTGCCCGGGCCCCGGAGCTCGTCGCCCCGGGCGGACAGGACCATGCGGTGGGCGGCGCCGTCCTTCTCCAGGAAGGTCGCCGTGCCCCGGTACGTCACGGTGGTCGGGCCCACCCGTACCTTCATGGAACCCTTGACGGTGTCACCGTCGTACTCCTGCACGGTCGTGCCCGGCATGCACTGCGAGACGTGTTCGATGTCGAGCAGTGCCCGCCAGGCCTCGTCGGCCGGGACCGGCACGGTGAACGAATTCTGCAGCTGCACGGTCCGCTCCTCTCACTCATCACGGCGGTCACGGGGGACCGCGGGGTCATGGAGCCGGCGCGGTCACCCGGATCCCGGCCGCGGGCGGTGGATCGCCCCGGCCGTGTCCGTGAGCGGGCTGCCCGTGCCGCCCCAGCGCAGGGCCACGATCTCCGCGGCGATGGAGACGGCCACCTCCTCGGGGGTGCGTGCCCCGATGTCGAGGCCGATGGGCGATCGCAGCCGGGCCAGTTCGGCTTCGCCCAGACCCGTCCCGCGCAGCCGGGCCATGCGGTCCTCGTGGGTCCGGCGGCTGCCCATCACACCGATGTAGGCGGCCGGGGTGCGCAGCGCCACCTCCAGCAGCGGGACGTCGAACTTGGGGTCGTGCGTGAGTACGCACAGCACGGTCCGCGCGTCGGTCTCCGTGTCGCGCAGATAGCGGTGCGGCCAGTCGACGACGACCTCCGCGCCGTCGGGGAAGCGGCGGGGGTCGGCGAAGGCGGGGCGGGCGTCGCATACGGTGACCCGGTATCCGAGGAACGCGCCGATCCGGGCCACCGCCGCGGCGAAGTCGATCGCGCCGAAGACCAGCATCCGGGGCGGCGGGGCGAACGACTGGAGGAACACGGCGACGTCGTCCCGGCGCCGTTCGCCGTTCGCGCCGTAGTGCCGCAACCCCGTTGCTCCCTGGGCGAGTTCACCGCGCGCGTCGGCGGTCACCGCGGCGTCGAGGCCGCTCGCGCCCAGTGACCCCGCAACGGCCTGTGGCCGGACCGCGAGAGCGGCGCCGCGCGGGGCGGGTCCGTCGGTCACGGTGGCGACCACCACCGGGCTCTGCCCGGCGACCGCCGCGGCGGCCTCGCCGAAGGCGGGGTCGTCCGCCGCCGTGACCGGCCGCACCAGGAGGGTGATCTCGCCGCCGCAGGTGAGTCCGACGGCGAAGGCGTCCTCGTCGCTGTACCCGAAGGTCTCCAGCCGGGCCCGGCCGGTCTCCACGACCTCCTTGGCCAGTTCGAAGACCGCGCCCTCGACGCAGCCGCCGGAGACACTGCCCACGACCTCGTCGTCCGGCCCCACCGCCATCGCCGCGCCGGGGCCGCGCGGCGCGCTGCGGCTGACCGCGACGACGGTGGCGAGCCCGAACGGCTCGCCTGCGGCGTACCAGCGCCCGAGAACCGGCAGGATCTCACGCATCGAGGACCTCCCCCCGCACCACGGCGGCCGACTGCTCCGGGGCCGCCGGGCCGTGCCCCTCGACGCACGCGTCCGCGTACGGTCCCTGCCTCCTGCCGGGCGGTGTCCTGCGGGGCCGCGCCCTGTCGCCCGGCCGGCCGGTGTCCGCGGGCGGGGCTGCGAGGGCCCTGCGGCGGCGGCGCCCCTCGGCGGCTGCCGCCAGTACGGCGCGCACGATGTTCCGGTGGCCCGTGCAGCGGCAGAGGCCGCTCTCCCGCCCATGGCGGGACTCCTCTGGCGCGGGGTCGGGGTTCTCCCCGAGCAGCCGGCGGGCGGCCATGATCATGCCGGGCGTGCAGTGACCGCACTGCAGCGCGTGCTGTTCGCGGAACGTGGTCCGCAGCGGTGTCCGCCCGCCGTCGCGGGCGAGGCCCGGACGGTCCTCGCCTCACCGCCGTCGGCCCGGACGGCCGGTACGGAGCAGCTCTTGACGGTGACGCCGTCGCCGTCCGGCTCGACGGTGCGGGCCCCGCGGTTGCCGGTGTCGCAGCCGACGCGAGCACCGGTGAGGCCCGGCCGGTCCCTGAGGCGGTGGACCGCCGGCAGCCGTGGTCCCGCCTCGTCCGCGTACCGTGTGCCGTCCACCGTCATCGACATACGGGTCACAGGTGCTCCCGGGGATCAGGCCGTGGTGTCGGACCATGCGTAGGGCGGGGCCACGGGGCCGCTCACGGGTCCGGCGCCCACGGTCTCGAGTTCCTCGTCTGCGGCCTTCATCAGCTGTGCGGCGACGTCCTTCATGGCTCGGCTCGCCGCGAGTTCGTCGCCGATCACGGGTACGTCCACGTCCTGCGGGTTGCAACGGGCGACCCCGTGTCCGGTGAGCTTCGTGGTGCCGGTGTCCAGCACCGCCTCCGCCCTGGTCGTCCCGTCCGCCTCGGTCAGACCGAGGCGGAGTTCCCACTCCAGCGTGCGGGTCATCGCGCACCTCCTGCGACCGCGTCCGGTCGCGATGCGCCGCCTCGACGCGGTCCTGCCACCAGCATCCACCCGCCCGCGCGGGTTCGCTCGCTCCGGCTCGTCCTGCGGGGATCACACCGCCGAAATAGGATGCGGGATGTCGAATTCCACCGAAGGCGGGCGACGCCCGGCCGTCGCACCGGGATCCGGTCCGGCGGCACCCCGGCAGGCGCCGCCGCGGCCGGCCCCGTGGTGCGCCGCGCGGACGAACGCAGTGCGGAGCGGCCCATGAACCGGCGTCGTCCTCCCCGTTCGGCGAGCGCCGAGGAGCTGCTCACCACCCTGCAGCAGCTCACCTCCCGGGCGCGCCGCCAGGTGGAACTCCATCAGGCGCGGGTAGAACTGGCCGAGGTGCTCCAGCGCGAGATGCTCCCCGCGACGCTGCCCGCCCGCCCCGGGCTCCAGACGGCCGCCCGGTACACACCGGCCCGCAGCGGTCTCGACATCGGCGGCGACTGGTACGACGGATTCGAGCTGCCGGACGGTGCGCTGGCCTTCGCCATCGGGGACGTACAGGGCCATGACGTCGAAGCCGCCGCGTTCATGGGCCAGGTCCGCATCGCCATGCGGGCGATCGCGGCCACCGCCACGGACCCCGGCGAGGTCGTGGGCCGTACCAACGACCTGCTGGTCTCGGCGGGCTCGGGCCTCTTCGCGACCTGTACGTTCGTCCGCCTGGACCCGGAATCCCGGGAACTGCACAGCGCCCGCGCCGGGCATGTCGCCGCGGTGTGGGCCACGGCCGACGGGCGCTCTGGGGTGACCCGCGACGAGGGCGGGCTGCCCCTGGGGATCCAGGCGGGCGAGGCGTATCCGGTCACCCGGCGGCAGCTGACGGACCCGGGGGCCTTCGTGCTGGTCACGGACGGGGTGGTCGAGGGGCCCTCGTTCCCGATCGACCGGGGACTGGACGCGGTGACCCGGCTGGTGCGCGCCCGGGTCGGCGCCGACGCCGGCGAGCTGGCCGACGCGGTGCTGCGGGCGGCGGAGCAGACCGGGCACCAGGACGACGCCGCCGTCCTCGTGGTGCGCCACGGGCCCGCCACCGGCCGTTCCTGATCCGCCGGGCAGGTCCCGAGCGTGTCAAACAGCCGCCACCCGTCCGGGCGGTGTCTGATGAGATGTGTGATCCGCAGCGAGAGAACCAGACGTACGGCCGTGACCGTACTGCGTGTCCTGGCCGTCGCCGCTGCCTACTACGCGGCGGGAGGACTCGGCCTCATCCGGGAGGTGTCCGTCCACGGTGCGGTCGTCACACCGCTCTGGCCACCGACGGGCATCGCGCTCGGCGCCCTCATCTACCTGGGCCCGGTCGCCTGGCCCGGCATCGCGCTGGGCTCCTTTCTCGTGGTCGCCACGCTCAGTGGCTCGGTCACGCCCTCCACCTTCGCCGTCGTGGCGGGCAACACCGCGGCCCCCGTCTGCGCGTACCTCATACTCCGCAGAGCCGGGTTCCGCAGCCGGCTGGACCGGCTGCGCGACGGGGTCCTGCTGGTCTTCCTCGGTGCTCTGGCCGGGATGTCCATCAGCGCGACCGTGGGCACGGGCATGCTGCTGCTGGACGGCAAACTGCCGCTGAGCGGGTTCTGGCCGGTCTGGGCCGCGTGGTGGTCGGGGGACGCGATGGGGGTGCTCGTGGTCACTCCCCTGCTGCTGGTGCTGCGCAGGCTTCGGATGCCGCGGGCCACCGACCGGTGGGCCGAGGCGAGCACGCTGCTGATCGTCTCCGTCCTGGTCTCGCTGGTGGCCACCCGGAGCTCACTGGCGATGATCTACCTGGCGTTTCCGCTGCTCATCTGGGCGGCGCTGCGCTTCCAGCTGGCGGGGAGCGCCCCCTGTGCCCTCCTGCTCTCGGTCCTGGCCGCGGTCGCGGGAACGCAGGGCGTGGGGCCGTTCGAGGGCCAGAGCATCCTGCATGTGATGGTCCACCTCGCCGTGTTCAACGGCTGTGTGGCTCTGACCGGGCTGCTCCTCGCGGCGGTCGTGACCGAGCAGAGCGACATCCGGGAGAGGATCGAGCGCGCCTGCGAGGAACTGGCCGACGTGGTGGACCATCTGGCGCCGGGCAGGGCGGCCGCCGCGTGGCCGTCCCGGCCCGAGGACGAACCCGACAGCCCCTGAGTCCCACGCGTCCCACCGTCATCACCGCCCGGCGGTGCTCCGTGTCGGCGGATCACACCGAAACGATCCGGCCACCAGCCGTCACCATTCGCGCGCTCGCTCGTTTGTTGGCCGGGGAAGGTCTCCCGACAGCACGTCGTCGCGGATGAACCTGGTGGGCAGGCCGAGCAGTTGCCGGCGTACATGTCCGCACACAACCCGATTCAGGTGCATTCCAAATGCCAACACTTACCCACAGACCCAGAGATCCGGCGCGGAACAGGACGAGATCCGAGCCAGTGTGCATGTCTGAACTTCACGAGAACTCCAGCGAAATGGCACGTGTGTGGATATCGTGCACCGAGCGAGGGCGCATCCGTCAGTCCATGAGATCGGCGGATGCGCCCCGTTTATGACGATGCAACTGTGACTGGGGGGTTCATGGGGCATGTCGAGCTACCCGATTCGGACAGACCAGCGCTCGTGGGACTGGCGGGGGCGCCACGGCCACGGTCAGTCGCGAACCGGCCTAGCGGCAACGAACTCGACGAGCTGTGGAGGGCGCCGAGCGCGCAGCGCGAACGCGGCGGACCGGCCACCGGGAAAAGAGGAACGGCCCGGTGCATACCGGTCGTCGCCGGGGCCGAACTCCTCGGCCTCGGGGTGCCGGCCTGGTTCTTGCTGCGCACCGACGGGCAGTCCCGCGCCTCGGTGACCGCGGCGGTCGTCCTGGCCGCACTGGTGTGGTCCGGCCTGCGGACCGTGCGGGGCCGGTACTCGGACCGGCATCCGGGCGGGCCGCCGGGGGTGCTGAGCACGACCGGCGACTGGCTGCTGCTCATAGGGTTGCTCGCCGTGCTGTCCACCGTGACCGGCGATCCGACCGGTCCCGCGACGGCGGTCGCGGCTCTGTTGCCAGGCCTGTCTGCGGGGATCGCGGCACAGGCACTGCGGCGGCTGCCGTGGCCGGGGCGCCGGCGGCGGGCGTCCCGGCGGGTGCTGGTGGTCGGTGAGGCTCCGGGAGTGGAGCGCGCCGTGCGGCTGCTCGCATCCCGTACGGACCATCCGTACGCGGTCGTAGCCGCGGTCCCGGTGGGGACGATGGCGTTGGAGTGCGGGATTCCGGTGCCGGGCCGGCTCGCACCGGCGCCCGCCGACGACGATGTGTCGACCGTGCTGGGCGGGGCCTTCGCCCAGGACGCGGACCTGGCGCTGGTGGTTCCCGGGCCGCGGCTCACCGGGGAACGGTTGCGCCGGCTCTCCTGGGGGCTGCACGACGGCGGGCTCCCGCTGTCCGTGCTGTCGGAGCTCTCGGGCATCGCGGCCGGCCGGGTGCGGCCCACCGCGGCGGCCGGGCTCACCCTGCTCCATATCGCGCCACCGCTGCGCCGGGGGCCGCAGTCGGCCCTGAAGGCCGTCGTGGACCGGGCAGGAGCCGCCCTCGGCCTGCTGACCCTGGCGCCCCTGCTCGTCCTGATCGGGGCGGCGGTACGGCTCGGCTCGGACGGGCCGGTGTTCCACCGCCAGACCCGCCACGGGAAGCACAACCGGCCATTCACGATGTGGAAGTTCCGCACCATGGTGGCCGACGCCGAGAGCCGGCGGGAACGGCTCGTCGCCGCGAACGAGGCCGACGGCCCCATGTTCAAGTTGCGTCGCGATCCACGGGTCACGGCAATCGGCCGGCTGCTGCGGCGGACCTCCCTCGACGAGCTTCCGCAACTGCTCAATGTGCTCCGTGGCGAGATGTCACTGGTCGGTCCACGCCCTCCGCTGCCGGAGGAGGTGTCCCGCTACGACGAACGCGAGCTGCGGCGGCTCGCGGTGAAGCCGGGACTGACCGGTCTGTGGCAGGTCAGCGGCCGCTCGGACCTGTCCTGGCAGGAGACGGTCTCGCTGGATCTGTGGTACGTCGACAACTGGTCGGTGGCCACGGACATGGGACTCATGGCCCGTACGCTGCGTGCCGTCACCGACGGCCGCGGGGCGTACTGAGAGCGGCGGCCGTCGATGGGAAGGGCGCCGACGCTCCCGCCGCGCGTCTGCGAACCGTGCCGGCCGGTCGGCCGTACCCGCTCAGAGCCGTGCGGTCCGCTGCTCCAGCCACCATGCGTAGGTCTGGGCGATCCCGTCACGCAGCGCGATCCTCGGCGCGAAACCGAGCGCCGTGAGCCGGGAGACGTCGAGCAGTTTGCGGGGGGTGCCGTCGGGCTTCGTCGTGTCCCATTCGACGTTTCCCTGAAAGTCAGTCACATACCTTACTGTCTCGGCAAGTTCACGTATCGTCAGGTCGGTGCCGCAGCCGATGTTGACCGGATCGTCGCCGTCGTAACGCTCCAGCAGCAGGAGGCACGCGGCGGCCAGGTCGTCGACGTGCAGGAACTCCCGGCGCGGGCTCCCCGAGCCCCACAGCGTCACCGCGGACGAGCCGTCCCGGCGCGCCTCGTGGAAGCGGCGGATCAGCGCGGGCAGGACGTGCGAGGTCTCCAGGTCGAAGTTGTCGCCCGGACCGTAGAGGTTGGTGGGCATGGCGCTGATGTAAGAGGCGCCGTACTGCCGGCGGTAGGACCGGGTCTGCACGATTCCGGCGATCTTGGCCAGTGCGTACGCCTCGTTGGTCGGCTCCAACGCGCCGGTGAGCAGGGCGCTTTCCGGGATCGGCTGCGGGGCGAGCCGGGGGTAGATGCAGGACGAGCCGAGGAAGAGCAGCCGCTCGACCCCGGCCTCGTGCGCGCCGGCGACGACGCTCAGCTGGATGCGCAGATTGTCCTCGAGGAACTGCACCGGGTAGGTGCTGTTGGCCATGATCCCGCCGACCTTGGCGGCGGCCAGCACCACGGCGTCCGGACGGGCTCCGCGGAGAAACGCCCCGGTCCGCTCCGCGTCGCGCAGATCGAGGTGCGCGCGATCGCGGGTGATCACCTCGTGCCCCTCGGCGGTGAGTCGGCGCACCAGCGCCGCGCCGACCAGGCCGCGGTGGCCCGCGACGAAGACGCGGGCACCGGATCGCAGAAGGGGGCGGACGGATTCCTGGGGCGGGCCGGGGAGATCAGTCGTCATGGGCCGGATTCTGCCAGTACCCGCAGCCCGTGGTGATGTTTTACCGCAAACAGCTCAATTCAGATGTTTCGGCGAGGAGTATTCGGTGCGGAACAACAGCCACTCAGATGACCGGAGAAGGGGGGAGTCGTGGCGAAGACCGCGCTCATTACCGGTGTGACCGGACAGGACGGTTCCTATCTGTCCGAGCTGCTGCTCGACAAGGGGTACACGGTCCATGGACTGATACGCCGCTCGTCGAGCTTCAACACCGAACGCATAGACCACATCTACCAGGGACCCGAGGAGGAGAACCGTTCGTTTCTGCTGCATCATGCCGACCTCGCCGACGGTGTCGCGCTGGTGAATCTGCTGCGCGACATCCGGCCGGACGAGGTCTACAACCTGGGCGCGCAGTCGCATGTCCGCGTCTCGTTCGACGCCCCGCTGTACACGGGCGACGTCACCGGGCTCGGCACCATCCGGCTGCTGGAGGCGGTCCGCGCGAGCGGGATCGACACCCGGGTGTATCAGGCCTCGTCGTCCGAGATGTTCGGCGCCAACCCGCCCCCGCAGAACGAACGGACCCCGTTCCATCCGCGGAGCCCCTACAGCGTCGCCAAGGTCTACTCGTACTGGTCCACCGTCAACTACCGTGAGGCCTACGGCATGTTCGCGGTCAACGGGATCCTCTTCAACCACGAGTCCCCGCGCCGCGGCGAGACCTTCGTGACCCGGAAGATCACGCGAGGGGTGGCCAGGATCAAGGCGGGCCTGCAGACCCGTCTGCACCTGGGCAACCTCGATGCCGTACGCGACTGGGGGTACGCCCCCGAGTACGTCGAGGCGATGTGGCGGATGCTCCAGTGCGACGAACCGGACGACTATGTGGTCGCCACCGGCGAGGGTGTCAGCGTCCGGCAGTTCCTGGAGTACGCCTTCGCCCACGCGGGCCTGGACTGGCGCGAGCACGTCCGTTACGACGCCAAGTACGAACGCCCCAGCGAGGTCGACGCGTTGATCGGGGATGCCACCAAGGCCGAGGAGCTGCTCGGCTGGAAACCGGTCGTGAGGTCGCGGGAGCTCGCCGGAATCATGGTCGAGGCGGACATCCGCCAGCTGTCCGACCAACTCGCCGGTGCGGCCGTGCGGGTGGACCGATGACAACGCCCGGCACCAACACCACAGCCGGCTCCACCGCACTCCCGGTGGAGCCGTGCGCCGCGACCGGCCGGCCGCGGCTCGTTCTCACCTTCGGAGCTGAATGATGAACGCAACCACGGGGCGCGGACGCCCCGGGCGCGGCCGGGTCCGTGCCGCTGCCGCCGCGCTCTGCCTGCTCGCCGCAGCGCTGACCGCCGCCGCGTCCGGGGGCTCCCCGGCCGAGGCCCTCACCCCGCCGGTCGCCCTGACCGCGGACGACCTCAGCACCTGGCAGACCAACGGAATCGTCTGGTCGATGGCCGGATCGGACGCGGGTGTCGTCTACACCGGCGGCACCTTCTCCACCGTGCGGCCGCCGGGCGCGGCAGCCGGCACCTCGGAACAGCCCGCGGTGAACTTCGCCGCCTTCGACGCGGCGACGGGTGCGCCGACCGGCTGCAGCCTGTCGTTCACCCTCTCCTCCGGCACGGCGACCGTACGGGCCCTGGTGCTCTCGCCGGACCAGAAGACCCTCTACGTGGGCGGGCAGTTCGGCTCGGTGAGCGGCGTCGGGGTGAGCAATATCGCGGCGATCGACACCGCCACCTGCACCCCGCGCCAGGACTTCAAGGTCGCCGTCTCCGCGACGGTGCGGGCCCTGGCCGTCACCGCCGACACCGTGTATCTGGGCGGTGACTTCAATTCGGTGGCCGGACAGACCAGGAAGAAGTTCGCCGCGGTGACCACGGGGGCCGCACTGAAGCCGTGGAAGGCCGACGCCGATGAGGTGGGCCGGGCCGTCGAGCTGACGCCCGACGGCAAGCACGTACTGCTCGGCGGCAATTTCTTCACCGTCAACGGCACCACGTCGCACGCCCTGGCGGTGGTGGACGCCACGACCGGGGCCGTGACCAAGAGCTATCCGGCCGGTTTCATTCCCGACACGTCCACGGTTCAGGACCTGACCACGGACGCCACCGGCTTCTACACCGCCAACGAGGGCACCGGAGGAGGTGTCTTCGACGGCCGGATCGCGCTGAACCTGAGCAACTTCGAACAGCGCTGGCGGGACACCTGCCTCGGTGCCACCCAGGCCGTCCTCGTGCACAAGGGCGTGCTGTACAGCGGGAGCCACGCCCATGACTGCGCCACCATGGGCGAGTTCCCGAACCAGCCGCGCAAGCATCTGCTGGCCCAGTCCGTCGACGATCCCGCACTGCTCCCGTGGTTCCCGGACACCAACGACGGGATCGGGGAGCCGGTGGGGCCACGGGTGATGACCCAGACCGACAAGGGCGGCCGCCACTACCTGTGGGTCGGCGGCGAGTTCACCACCGTCAACGGCGTGGCCCAGCAGGGCCTGACCCGGTTCGCCGACGGCCCCGACACCGGGGCTCCGTGGGTGCCCAACGTCAGCCTCTCGACCGTCGCCGCGGGCAAGGTGGAGGTCAACTGGCAGACGAGCTTCGACACCGACGACGGCGACCTCACCTACCGGATCTACCGGGACGGCGCCAGCACCCCGGTGTACACCACGACGGCTCGCTCCATGTTCTGGGACCGGCCGCAGCTGAGGTGGACCGACACGGACGTGGCCGCGGGCGAGACCCACTCGTACCGGATCAGCGCGAGTGACGGCACCAACACCAGTGCCAAGTCGGCCGCCGTCTCCGCGACCGTGGCATCCGCGGCCCAGAAGTACCCCGCCAAGGTGCTCGCGGACGGTGCCTCGCTCTACTGGCGGTACGACGACCCCGCCACCTTCGCGGGCGACACCGGCGGCGTGCGGGACAACGGCTTCGTGCGCAACTCCCCCACCCGGCTGCTGACCCCGGCCGCCGTCGCGGGTCCCTCGACCGCGATCGGGCTCAACGGCTCGAACCAGTACGTCTACAGCAACAAGCGCCATCCGCAGCCGACCACGTTCTCTGTGGAGACCTGGATCAGAACGACGACGGCCAAGGGCGGGAAGATCATCGGCTTCGGCAGTCTGACCATGCAGAACAGCACCCAGTACGACAAGCACGTGTACATGCGCGACGACGGCCGGCTCGTCTTCGGGGTGAAGAGCGGCAGCGCCCGGACCATCACCACACCCACCGCCTACAACAACGGCGCCTGGCACCACGTCGTCGCCACACAGGGCACCGGTGGCATGGCCCTGTACGTCGACGGGAAGCTCAGTGCCTCGACCACCCTGTACACCGGCAACGAGAAGTACGACGGCTACTGGCGGGTGGGCGGGGACAATCTGAACGGCTGGCCCAGCAGGCCGACGAGCGACTTCTTCGCCGGGCAGATCGACGAGACCGCCGTCTACCCGACCGCGCTGAGCAGCGCGCAGGTCAGTGCCCACTACGCGCTGAGGACAGCCGGATGAGGCATCCGTTCCGGGCCGGTGCCGCCGTCGTCGCACTGACGGCGGCACTGGCCGCCTGCGGCTCGGCCTCCGGCGGCGACACCGGGGCGAGCGGCGCCGGACCGTCGGCGGTGCGGGCCCCGGTCACCGCCCCGTCGGCCGGGCCCGGCACCGCCGCGCCCGGTGACTCCCCGGCGCCGCGCACGAGCGAGCCGCCGAAGCTTCCCTCCGATGAACTCACCCCGGCCACGGGATCGTTCACCCGGAAGCAGAAGGAGTATCTGGCCGACCGGGTGCCCCGGGGCATGGACCCGGCGGCCGTGCTCCAGACCGGTCAGGAGACCTGCGACCGGCTGCGGTTCCTGGTGAAGGCCGACCGGGACGTGGCGGTCGGCGCGATCGTGACCGGTGAGATCGCCGATGCCGAACCGGCCGTCGAGCACCTCTGCACCCGGCACCGGGACCTGCTGCGGGAGGCCGCCCTGGGGTACGCGGACGGCACGTACGAGGGCGAACGGCTCCGGCCGGGCCGCTACCGTGACGTGTCCCCCACCGGGCACTGCACCTGGCGGATCACCGGGGCCGACGGCAAGGCCCTGTCATCCGGCTCCGCCTCCGCCGGGAAGCGGGCCTCGGTCACCGTCCCCCGCGAGGCCCGCGCCTTCACCTCCACAGGCTGCTACGCCTGGCTGCCGGAAGGAGACCGTGGATGAGCAGGCTGCCGATAGCCGTGGTGATCCCCACGAAGAACGAGGGGCTCAACATCGCCGAGGCGGTGAAGTCGGTGCTCGGACATTTCGAGGCGGTCGTCGTGGTCGACTCGCACAGCACGGACGACACGGCGAAGATCGCCGAGGACTGCGGGGCCGAGGTGGTCACGTACACCTGGGACGGCGGCCATCCGCGCAAGAAGCAGTGGTGTCTGGACCACGTCCGCACGGATCTGGACTGGATCCTGCTGCTCGACGGGGACGAGCGGATCGGTCCCGGCCTGCTGGCCGAACTGCGGCAGATCTTCGCCGATCCCGGGGCGCCGAAGCCCGCCGCGTACGACATCCCGCTCGGCTACTGGTTCTCCGGGAAGCGGCTGCGGCACGGGTACACCATCCGCAAGCGGTCGCTGACCGACCGGACCCGCTGCCGGTATCCGGAGGTGGGGGATCTCGACGCGCCGGGAATCGGTGAGGTCGAGGGCCACTACCAGCCGGTCGCCGAGTCGGTCCGGTCGCTCCGCAATCCGATCGAGCACCAGGATCTCGACCCGGTCACCGCCTGGTTCGAGCGGCACAACCGCTACTCGGACTGGGAGGCGTGGCTGGAGCACCATCCCGAGGTCAAGGAGCAGGTGCGAAGGGTGAAGTCCCGCCAGGGACAGCTGTTCCACAAGGCGCCGTTCAAGCCGCTGGTGTCGTTCGCGTACATGTACGTGTACCGGCGGGGGTTCCTCGACGGGCGGGCGGGCTTCGACTTCGCGCTGGCGATGAGCTTCTACCGCTGGCAGATCGCGCTCAAGTCCCGTGAGGGGAAGATGACGTGAGCCCGTGGACCCTCCTGCGGACCACGTCCTCGTAGGTCCGCCGGAGGGTCGCGGTCACGGCGTCGATGGTGAAGTCCTCGTTGACCAGTCCCCAAGCCGCCCCGCCTGCCTTGGAGTTGACCTCGGGATGGAGGAGGTCCAGGACGGCGGCGGCGACCTTGTGCGCGTTCTTCCGGTCCTCGCCGACCCGGCTGTCGACGACCCGGCCCGCGCCCGCGCGCGCCACGTCGGGGGCGAGTCCGCAGGTGCGGGTGATGACCACGGGGGTACCGACCGACATCGCTTCGAGGACGGACACACCCAGGGGTTCCTCGATCGACGGCAGCACATACACATCGGCCCGCCGCCCCGCCGCCAGGACCTCCTCGTGGCCGAGCGGGCCGACATGGTCGAGCGAACCCATCACCCCCAGTTCACTGGCGAGTTCGAGGGTCGCGGCCAGCGCGCCGGTGTCGGGGCCGGCCAGCACGAAGCGGGCGTCCGGGTGCTCGGCCAGGACCGCGGGCATCGCGGCGACGAAGTCCTCCGGGCGCTTGCGCTCCTGGATCCGGGCGAGGAAGAGGACCGTGGGCGGCCGCCCCGGCTCACGGGCGGGCTTGAACTCCTGCGGACGTACGCCGTTGACGAGCCGTACGGTGCGGGTCAGCGGGACCGGTGCGGCGACCGCGTTCACATCGAGGCGCTCGGTCTCGGTGAGGTGCAGTACGGCGTCGGCCCCGCGCAGCACCCGGCGCACCCCCAGCAGATCGGTCAGCCGGGCGACCCGGTTCTCGGTGGGGTCCACCATGCCGTGGGTCTGGAGGACCAGGGGGGTGCCGGAGGCCAGTGCGAGCAGCGCGGCGGGCAGTGTCACCAGGTCGCGCATCAGATGGACGTGGACGATGTCGGCGCCGCGCATCATGCGGCGCGCGGCGAGCAGGAGCGCGCCGGAGGTGATCCCACTGACCTCGAACGCCGGGAGCAGATGGCGGGCCCGGAAGAGATGGGCCGGAACTCCCTCGACCCGGCGCGGGAGGGGGCCCTCGAATCCGTCGCCGAGCGCCATGATCCTGGCGTCGTCGCCGGCGGCCTGTTGGACCTTCGACAGGTTGAGCGCCACCCTGGTCGGGCCGCCGAACGCATGGTCCGGGGTGTGCAGTGTGACGACGTGCAGGATCTTCACCAGGGTCCCCCTCGACCTCGGCCGGCCTTTTACAGACTAGTCATCCAAACCCCCCAAGTGGGTTGATTCGTTAGAGTGTTCACCGGTCCACGGGAACGGGGAGCACATGACGTCCGTGCACGAGGCGGCGCCGCCGGCGAAGCCCATGTCATGGGCGATGCTCTCGCGCGCCCTGGCCGTACCCCTCATCCTCGCCCTGGTGTGTTTCCTGCCCGCGGTGATCGCCGCACAGCCGGGCACGGGCGTCCGGGACACCGCGTACTGGCTCCAGCTGGTGCTGACCTGTTATGCGGGGACCCGGCTCGCGACGATGGTCCTCTCCACCCGGCGGCGGCTGCTCCAGGGCGTCTTCTGGATGTTCGTGTACATCGCGATGGGGGTGGCGCCGTTCGCCCAGGCCGTGATCGGGCAGACGCCCACGCCGATGGTCGGTCCGCGGTCGGATCTGGTGACGGCCGTGGCGCTGATCCTGGTGGGCTGTGCCGCGTTCGACCTGGGGGCACTGCTGGCGTCCCGGCGGCCGCTGCGGCGGCGGGACGCCGCACGTTCCGGGACCGGTCCGGCCGTCGCGCACCGGATGCGGCTCAGGCTGCTGGTGCTGCTGGCCTTCGCGGCGAGCGGCTACTACATCGTGAAGCTCGGCGGGCCCGCCGTCTTCTTCACCAGCCGCCAGGAGATCAGCGCCTCGGTCGCGGCCAGCGGGGTGGTGTCGGGCCGGTCCAATGTGGGTTCGGCGTTCCTCAAGGGCTTCGGTACCGTGCCCGCGCTGCTCGCACTGCTCTTCTACACCCGCCGCCTCGTGACCTCGCGCAGGGCCCGGCGCTCCCCGTCGACGGTGCTGGTCCAGGCCGGACTGATCGGCCTCAACGCGATCGTCAACAACCCGGTGTCCAACGCCCGTTACTGGTTCCTGACGGTGCTGGTCTCACTGCTGTTCACCGCGTTCCCGAGCAGCGCCGCGATGTACCGCTCGGTGCTGGCCGCGGGGGTGGTCGGGGCGCTGGTGCTGTTCCCGTACGCGGACCGGTTCCGTTACGACGGTGCCGGGTACCGGCCGGTGGAGTCCTCGTCGGTCTTCGAGCCGCTGGCCACCAAGGACTACGACCAGACGGTGATGTTCGCCAACACCATCACCTGGGTGGACACCCGTGGCCACACCTATGGGCGTCAACTGGCGGGCTCCGCGCTCTTCTTCGTGCCGCGGTCGGTGTGGAGCGGCAAACCTGAGGACACAGGGGTGCGCGTCGGTCAGTGGATGGGGATGAGCATGACCAACCTGTCGGCGCCGCTGTGGACGGAACTCTGGGTGGACTTCGGAGCGCCGGGCATGGCCGGTGCCTTCTTGCTGATCGGGTACGCCGCCGCCCGCGCCGACCGGCGGTACGCGCGGGCCGTCTCACGGGACGGTCCGGGGCCCGGCAGTGTGCTGGCCGTCACCGTGCCGCTGATCGCCGGGTACACCTTCATTCTGCTGCGCGGGCCACTGCTGCAGGCGGCGGGGAAGCCGGCCGTCGCGGCGCTCTGTCTGCTGCTGGTCACAAGTTTCCGGAGCCGGGCCGGGCGGCATCCGCACTGAGCGGCGGCCGCTCGACGGCGGTGCGGCGCAGCAGCCCGGCCACCCTGGTCCAGGTGGCCACCGCCTTGCACACGGACCCCAGGCACAGGCCCCAGGCGGCGCCCGGGACCCCGCCGAGCAGGTAGCCGCCGATGAGGAAGGCGACGGCGGCGAGCGAGAAGACCACCTGGACCGAGAGGGTGGTACGCGGGTCCAGGATGCGCAGGGCCAGCAGTCCGCAGGTGCCGACGGCCATCGCCGCGTACTGGCTGCCGGTCGCCGGGAGCAGGGCGGCGGCGGTGGGCCAGGTGTCGCCGAGCAGGTGGTGTCCGACCGGGCCGGGCAGCAGGGCCAGTGCGGTGGCCCAGGCGGCCGCGGCGGCCGCCAGGACGGCTGCGAGCGTCGCGGCGGCCCGTACCCTGCGCCGTTCGCCGTCGAGTCCTCCCAGCAGGGGCGGGCCGAAGCCGGTGGCCGAGGTGTACAGCACGTTCAGCGGTCCGAAGAGGGTGGTCGCACCGCGCAGGGCGCCGACCACCAAGGGGTTGCCGATCGTGCCGAGCCCGAGCACGGAGAGCTGGCCGGTGGCGTTGCCGACCGCGAACTCCACCACGAAGCGCCGCCCCAGATGGCCTCGGCTCAGCAGCGCCTTCAGCCGCAGAGGTGTACCGGCCACCCTGCGGTGCAGCAGGACGGCCGACAGCAGCAGGGCCGGCAGGGCGGAGAGCCCCCAGACGGTGACCAGTCCGGCGGCCGGGGCACCGTGCTGCTGCGCGGCCAGCGCGCCCAGTACACAGACCAGTCGGAGCGTGTCGCCCGCCAGCGCCAGGTGCGGCAGATGCAGGGTGGAGAACGCGTACCGCATGGTGTCCTGGCCCAGGACGACCGGCAGGACGAGTCCCAGGGCCATGAGGGCCCGCGCGGTGGCTCCCGGAAGCACGGAACAGACTCCGGCCAGCAGTGCGCCGAGCACCGCGGCCGCGATCAGGGTGAAGGCGACCGCCGACCGGCAGGCGCCGCGCACCTCTTCGCTGCCGCCGCGCCGCAGCACGAGCGGCTGCCCGGTGTAGGCGCCGGACACGCCCAGCAGCACCGTGAAGACGAGGTAGACCGCGGAGAAGCGGGCGAAGTCGGCCACGGTGGAGAGCCGGGCGGCCGTCACCAGTACCAGGATGTTGGTGAGTGCGGTCACGCCCTGGTCCGCGACCGAGCAGACGATCGCGGCCCGTGCCCTCATCTGTGTCCGGCGGCGGAGTCGAAGGGCCGCAGCCCCAGCGTCTCGCCGGGGTCACCGGCGTACTCCGGCCCGCCTCCCCCACTGCCCCGGCCGGGCCGCCCGCCACGCGTGCGGCGCTTGGCCGCCTTCTTCAGGGCCCGGTGCTCGTGGCGGCTGCGGCCGGGATGCAGCAGGGCGCCGAGCACGGTGCCGCCCGCCGCTCCGATGATCTCCCGGATCCGCTCCAGGTCGCTGCGGTGGACCTCGCGCGGGTCGCAGACCACCACGACGCCCTCCACCCGGTCGATCAGTGCGACGGCGTCGGCGTACGAGAGCACGGGCGGGGCCAGCACGATGACGACGGTGTCGGCCCGGTCGCTCGCGGCGACGATCACCCCGACGGGTGCCGAGGTCAGGGCTCGCGGCACGTTGTCCGTGCGGCGGCCCGCTATCAGGGTGAAGGCTCCCGACCCGGGTACGTCGACGTTCATCCGGCTCTCCGACGGCCAGGCCCGTTCGCCCCTGTTCGCCCAGCCGGGCCGGGATCCCTGCACCGCCGGGCCCAGGTCCCCGGCCAGCGCGGGAGTGCGCAGATCGGCCTCCACCAGGATGACGTCACGTCCCATCTCCGCGAAGGCCGCGGCGAGGTTGGCCGCTGCGGCGGCCGCCCCCGTGCCGTCCCCGCGCGGGGCCGTGACCAGAAGCCGGCGGCGCTGGGCGAACGAGGGATCGTAGGCGAGCCGGAAGGCCACCGCGCGGTACTCCTCGGCGAGCCGGCTGCCGCTCCGCCCGATGGCCAGCAGTGTGCCGGCGGAGGCCCGTTCCCTGGGCAGGGTGCCGAGCAGGGGCGCGCCGAGCGAACGGACCAGTTCCCGGTTCGAGCGTACGGCCGGGTCGAAGACGAGGCGTACCCACGACAGGAGCAGTCCCAGGGCGAGGCCGACGGCGCCGCCGAGCCCCAGCAGCAGGGGGAGCCCTGCGCCGGTGGGCCCGCTCGGTGCGACGGGCTTCTTCGTCAGGTATCCGGGCGTGGTGTCCAGTGCGCGCAACTCGGAGATCTTGCGGCTGAGTTCGGAGATCGCGACCACGAGGTTGGCCCGTGCGCCGGCCACGTCGTCGCTTCCGGCGGCCTGCTCCGTCAGCTGGTCGCGCTGTGCGGTGAGCGGGCTCAGCTGGGCACGGTAGCCCTCGACCATGTTGGCGATGCTGTTCTCGGTGCGCTGCCGGCGAATCTCCAGATAGGCGTCGGCCAGGGCCTGGGCCCGTTCCCTCGCCAGTGCCGGGGTCCGGCCGGTGTAGGCGAAGCGGAGCACGAGGGTGTTCGGCGGGTTGGTGACCTGGAGGCCGGACAGCAGCGGCCCGACCTCCACCTGGTCCCCCTGTCTGGCCAGGGTGGTGACGGCCAGGGTGCCCACGGTGTCGCTGACGGCGGTCTGCCGCTCCGAGCCGATGTTGATGCCCTTGTCCGCGGAGGCTCCGGCGGCGAAGGGGTCCGAGGCGGCGGAACGTACGACGACCTCGCCCGTCGAGGTGTAGCTCTCCTCGCCGCTCAGGGCGAGCCAGCCGCCGCCGAGGAGCCCGACGGCCACGCCGCAGGCGAGCAGAGCCCGGTAGCGCAGGAGCTGGCGGAACTGGTCCCTCAGCAGCGCGGGTTCGTCCTGGTCCTCCAGGGCGCGGATCGGCTGGTTCATCGACGTGGTCTCCCTTGTGTGTCCGCGAGGACCTCGGTGAGCAGGGCGTCGAAGCGGGCCAGACCCGCCTCGCGGCTCAGGTGCCGTGCGACGTACTGCGGCCCGTTGGCCCCGAGCGCGTCCGCCCCGGCCGGTGCCTCGATGAGCTTGCGTACGGCCGACAGCAGGGCGGCGGGGTCCTCCGGGGCGACGAGCAGCCCGGCGCCGGACCGTTGGACCTCCTGTGCGGTGCCTCCCCCGGCGGCGACCGAGGCCACCACGGGCCGCCCCGAGACGAAATAGGAGGTGAGCTTCGACGGGACGCTCATGTCGAGTACGGATGCCCGCTGCGTCACCGCGAGTACGTCGGCGGCGGCGAGGACGTCCGTGAACTCGGCCGCGTCGGCCGGGGGCAGGATGTCCAGGTTGCGCAGGCCCGCGGCGCGCCCCCGCAGTGCCTCGCGCTGGTTCCCGTCACCCATGAGCACCACGCGTATCGACGGGGCGAGCCGGGCCGCGTCGACGAGGACCTCCAGCCCCTGCTTGAGCCCCATGTTCCCGGAGTGCAGGACCACCGGGGTGCCCTCGTCCCAGCCCAGCCGCGCCCGCGTGCCGGCCCGGTCGGCCGAAGACGCCTGCACATGGGACCAGTTGGGGACGGTACGGATGCGCCCCGGGTCCACTCCGTATGCGGTGACGCGGTCCACGAAGCTCTCGTGGATGACGCCGACGAGGGCCGCGGAGCGCAGCGCGTACCGTTCGGCGGCCGAGGCGGCGGCCGCCGCCCTGGCGCCGCCCCGGATGCCGCTCTGCGCGGCGGCGGCGCCCATCAGGTCCTGCACGACCGGTATGTACGGGACGCGGTGGCGGGCGGCCAGCCGGGCACCGATGACACCCCCGGCGAGGCTGGGAATCTGGGAGACCACCGCGTCCGGCGGGCGCGAGGCGGGCGGCGACAGCAGGCCGTGCGCGAGCACGGTCGCCTCGAACACGGCTCTGCGCAGGGCGCTCTGACGGGGTGGCACATAGTGTCTTCGCCGGTGCACGGTGACCCCGGCCCGCTGCTCGGCGACCCGCCACACCCCCCGGTACGCCGGGTCGGTCCGCCAGGAGGGATAGTGCGGCATTCCGGTCAGTACGTGTGTGTCGGCCCCGGCCGCAGCCCAGTGCTCGGCGAGCTGCGCGGCGTACGGGCCGATGCCCGTCACCTCCGGTGCGTAGTTCGTCGAGACCACCAGCAGGGTGCGGTCCTCGAACGGCTTGTGACACTCGGCATCGGACATGGACGCCCGCCTTCCCCCCGGAACGATCTGTCTTCCCCCAAGGAACAGCCCCAAAAGCGAGCTTATCCGTTCACGTGATGCGCAAGTGGCCTTCACAGTAAGGTCGTTGCACCATCAACACCGATACCGATATCCCACCGCACCGGATGCCATGTCCGGACAACTTCCGTGTGGGACACGGGCATCGCGTTCACCGTGGGGGGAGAGAACGGATGGCGCACAGGGTCGGCTACGCGCCGGGAGTCTACGACCTGTTCCATGTGGGGCACCTCAACATCCTGCGGCATGCCCGCAGTCAGTGCGACTACCTCGTCGCCGGGGTTGTCTCGGACGAGATGGCCGCGCTCGCCAAGGGGCACCGGCCGGTGATCCCGCTGCCGGAGCGGCTGGAGATCGTGCGCAGCGTGCGCTACGTGGACGCCGCGTTCGTCGAGACGGTGCCCGACAAGGTCGAGACCTGGCAGCAGGTGAGGTTCGACGTGATCTTCAAGGGGGACGACTGGCGGGACACGGAACGGGGAAAACGGCTGGAACGCGACTTCGCCGAGGTCGGTGTGGAGGTCGTCTACTTCCCGTACACCGTGCACACGTCCAGCACCCAGCTGCGCCGGGTGCTGGACACACTCGTCAGTCCGCAGTCCGGAGCGCTCTGAGTTCCCTGAACCACTTGGTGAGGAACACCGCCAGGAACAGCGTGTGCACGAGTGCGAGGGCCGCGTAGCCGATGCGGAAAGCGGTGGGGGCGCCGAGCAGCAGGAACACCAGACAGAAGACTCCGTAGTCGGCGGGCAGCAGCGCGACGGCCCGCAGCCGCGAGACCGGGGCGGCGCCGGGAGCGGGCCGGGCGGGCCCCTTCCCCAGCTGTTCGCGCAGCAGCCCCGCGCAGAAGGTCAGCACGGCCGCGAACAGGAATCCCAGCGGCAGGAGCAGCCAGGCCTCGCCGGGCAGTGGGAAGAATCGCCGGAACGAGATCAGCACGGCGATGTGCACGAGGATCATCTTGGCGCAGTCCACGACATGGTCCAGCCACTCACCGTCCGGACCGCCCCGGCCGGTGAGCCGGGCCAGTTGCCCATCGGCCGAGTCGAGGGCGAAGCCGATGGCGAGACCGGCGTACACCGCGACCGCGAGCCCGGGGGACGGGCGGACGAGGGCCACCGATGCGATGGCGGCGAAGGTGAAGGCCGCGCTGATCGACGTGACGTGGTTGGGCGTCAGTCCCATGCGGTACGCACCGGCCGCGAACAACCGGCCGGCCGGGCGGTTCACGTACCGCGAGTACAGCGACACCCCCTTGGCCGTCTTCTGCGCGCCGCGCAGCTCACGAAGAACCGTGCCCGTGCTTCCCATCCGCCCCCCAGCGTCCGCCGTTGCCGTCGGAGCCGCATCATGGCACGCGGGCCCGGTCCCGCGTGGCCACTCGCCCGCTCCGGCCGGCCACGGCGGTGACGCCGCGTGTCAGGCGGGTGCGGTGCGGCACTCAGGGTGACCCCAGCCGTTGGGGTTCTTGGCGATCATCTCCTGTGCCGCGTAGGGCTTTCCGCAGTGGCAGCGGCCGGCGAACCTGGCCCGGATGGTTCCACCGGAGCGGGCCGATCCCCCGGCCTTCTTCGTCGGCGTGGCGCTCCGTCGGCCCTCGGTCGCGCGGGCCGGAGCGGGCGCCGGCAACTCCGTGGCGCCGTGCGCGGTCCCGGCCGGCCGCTGGGCCACCGCGGCCTCACTGGCCGCCTGGTCGGCGAGCGCGTTGAGCGGGTCGCCGTCCACCTGGTGCGCGGGAACGTAGGTGAAGCGTACGGACCGTCCGGTCAGCAGGGCGTCGATGGCGACCACGAGCTCACGGTTGGCCACCGGCTTCCCCGCCGAGGTCTTCCAGCCGTTGCGCTTCCATCCCGGCAGCCACTTCGTGACCGCGTTCATCGCGTACTGCGAGTCCATCCGCACCTCGACCGGAACGGACGGGTCCGTCGACTCCAACAGCTGCCGCAGCGCGGTGAGTTCGGCGACATTATTGGTGGCGGTACCCAGCGGTCCCGCCTCCCAGCGCTCGGGCCGCCCCCGCGAGTCGGCCACGACCCATGCCCAGGCAGCGGGCCCCGGATTGCCCTTGGACGCCCCGTCACACGCGGCGATGATGCTTTCGTTCATGCCCCCGATCATGCCAGCGTCGCGGCACCCCACAGGAGGCCGTGACTCAGAGTGACGATTCGAGGTGCGGCGGTGCGACGGCGCTGGTTCTCTGATGGAGCCCGCTCTTCCCAACCGCACAAGGAGCGATGATGAGCGTTGCACGTGAATCCGGTGACCGTGCGCAGCAGCTGCGCGAGAAGGCCCGGCACATGACCGAGGCCGCCGAGCGCACCACCGACCCTGAGCAGCGCCAGCGGCTCCAGGAGAAGGCGCGGAAGCTTCAGGAGCAGTGCGACCAGCTGGGCGGCGGCGGCATCCGCCCGCCCAAGTAGCACCCGCCTCACGCCAACGGCCGACGTCTTGCCGCTCTTCCATGAGTGTGCGGCAAGCCGTCGGCCGCTGTGCGGGAGCGGCTCCTTCGCCGCCCCCGTACCCCCGGCCCTCGGCCGCTGTTTCAGTAGGGGTGTTTGTTCGCCCGGTCCGCCCATGCCTGGTAGGACGTGGCTCCCAGCTCGGGATGGATCTGTTCGAGTGTGATGCTGCGCCGGTCCGGCGGTCTGGCGAAGTCCTCGTACTGGAAGGCGTCGTCGAAGCCGATCTCCTGGGTCGCCTTCCAGTCACAGCTGTAGTAGACGGTGCCGATGCGGGCCCAGTAGATGGCGCTCATGCACATCGGGCACGGGGCCCCGCTCGTGTAGATCGTGCATCCCTGCAGCATCCGGGCACGCTCCGGAACGGAGTCCTGCGAACCCTCCGGGCGAGGCACCAGTCTGAGCGTGTACCGGTCCTGGTACGCCTCGCAGATGCTGGGCGCCTCGGGATTGAGGAGCTGAATGGCCTTGCGGATGGCTTCGACCTCGCCGTGGGCGGTCGGATCGGCGGTGAGCAGCACGCGATTCTGTCCGCGAGCGATGATCTCGCCGTCCTTGGTGATCACCGCACCGAACGGCCCTCCCCAGCCCTGCTCGACGGACTCGGTGGCCAGCCGCACGGCTTCGGCCATGAATTCCTTGTGCGCCATCGCGAAACCCCACTTCGTCCGGCGCCCGCCTCCCGGCGCGACCGCCTTCCGGGGACTAACATTTCCCTATTTGTCCGACAACTCCCTTTAGAACTAGACTACTCCGTATGAGTACCCGTGCAAGCCCCGACCCCGAGGGCAGCGGCAACGGCAGCGCCACGGTCGTGATCTCCCAGAGAGTCCGGGCCGGCCGGAACGACGACTACCGGCGGTGGCAGGAGAAGACCAACGAAGCCGTACGGGGCTTCGACGGGTTCCAGGGGACGGAGATGTACTCACCGGCCTCCGGCGACGAGAACGACTGGGTCGTCGTATTCCGTTTCTCCCGGATCGAGCAGCTCACCCACTGGCTGGAGTCACCGGCGCGTCGGCAACTTCTCGACGAGGGCCACCCCCTGTTCGACGGGCCCGCCACGCAGGAGGTGCTCTCCGGCGGGACGCCGGCCGACGACGTCGTCACGGCCGTCGTCTCGCACGACGTGCGGCCGGGGCACGAACGGGACTTCCTGAGCTGGCAGGACAAGATCCTCAAGGAGCAGGAGAAGCAACCGGGTTTCATGGGGTCCGAGCTGTTCAGGCCGGTGAAGGGCATCCAGGACCGCTGGGTGGTGGCCTTCCGCTTCGACACCCGGCAGCATCTGGAGGCATGGCTCGACTCCGATGCCCGCAGGCGGCTCATCGAGGAAGGGCACGGCCACTTCGACTCCTACGACGTGCACAGGATCGGCTCGGCGTTCGGCGGCTGGTTCCGATTCGGTTCCGGCACGCAGGAGGGGGTCCCGCCCAACTGGAAACAGGCCATGTCCGTGGTGCTGGCGCTGTATCCGACGGTGATGGTCCTGGGACTGACGGCGGGCGACTGGTTCAAGGACCTGGGGGTGCCCGGATACATCGGACTGTTCCTCAGCAACGTACTGAGCGTCAGCATCCTGACCTGGCTGCTGATGCCTCTGGTCAACCGGGTGCTCGCGTTCTGGCTGCTGCCCGACCGCGCGCGGTCCGTCCGTGTCCATGTGGCCGGGGCCGCCGTGGTGGCGGTGTGCTACCTGGTGATCATCACGGTCTTCGGCCTGACCACCGGTTGATCCCCCTGCACCCCGGCCACCGGCCGACTCCGGCGCACGATCACATCGGCCCTTCCGTTCCAGAGCCACCCCGAGCACACGCGGGTCCCGTTGTTGACGCGCCTCCAGTGAAGGCCCTAGGTTGCGGTAAGCGCTTTCCAGCCCCAGGAGACTCGGGACATGAGCAGTCCACTGCGCATCACGCACGCCCTCGGGGACCGGATCACGGTCACGGAGGAACGCGGCGGAATCGATCTGATCAGCTACGCCTACCGCCCGGAGGCGGCCTGGGAGGCTCCCAAACCGTATATCCACCCCATGCGCACCCTGACGGACAACGTTGTCACCGACTATCGCCCCAACGACCATCGCTGGCACAAGGGCCTCCAGATGACGGCCTCCCACCTCTCCGGGCAGAACCTCTGGGGCGGCAACACCTATGTACACGGCCAGGACTACCGGCCGCTGCCCGACCGGGTCGGATCGATGGCACACCTCGGCTTCGACGAGGTCGCGGCGGACGCCGGCCGCGCGGTCGTCGCGGAGCGGCTGAGCTGGCGCCACAACGACGGCACGCACTGGGCGGACGAGCTGCGCCGCGTCGAACTGCACGACGTCGAGCACGACGTACACACCGGCCCCGGCTCCGGCACCACGGGCGCGAACACCGGCGGCAGCTGGTCACTGACCTGGTCCAGTGCGATCACCAACCGGCGCACCGAACCGCTGCTCTTCGGGAGCCCGACGACCCACGGCCGGAAGGCGGCCGGCTACACCGGCCTCTTCTGGCGCGGGCCGCGCGCCTTCCGTGGCGGGCGGATCCTCGGCCCGGACGGGGAGGGCCCGGAGCTGATGGGCACACAGGCGCCCTGGCTGGCCTACAGCGGCGAACACGACGGCGCCGACGGTCACGCCACACTGATCTTCCAGCACGCCCCGGAGAACGATCACTCCGGTGCGGGCGGCACCCACCCGGCCCACTGGTTCGTCCGCGACGAGCCCTTCGCCGCGGTCGCCCCCTCCTTCGCGTTCCACGAGGAGCTGGAGCTCGCCCCGGGCGACACGCTGGCCCGGCGCTACCGGGTCACCGTCGCGGACGGGACGTGGGACCGGGAGCGGATCACCGCGTACCTCGCGGAGCACCCGTGGTGAACCCGGCGACGGACGGCACCGGCCTGTACGTGGAGCTGCCGCTCGGCGACGCCGACCGCGGCCGTCTGCGTGAACTCGGCCCCGGGCCCGTCTGGTTCGCCGAGCCGGGGACCTCGTCGGAGGCCGATGCCCGCGCACTCGCCGGTGCAGGCGCGGCGCTCGGCAATCCGAGAGCGGCCTGGGTGGCGAACGCGCCCCGGCTGCGGTGGCTGCAGCTCGCCTCGGTCGGGATCGACGGCTATCTCGGCCTGGACTGGCCGGTCCTCGGCCGCCGACTGACCGTCACCAGCCTGGGTGACCTCTTCGCCGACCCGGTCGCGCAGTCGTGCCTGGCGGGGCTCCTCGCACTCCATCGCGGGATCGACCGGCTCTCCGGGCTGCGGGCCGAGGGCAGGTGGGCGAAGTCCGCCGTGCGCCCCCGGCTGCGACTGCTGACCGGGGCCCGGGTCCTGGTGCTGGGCCGCGGGTCCATCGCCCGGCGGTTCGCCGAGCTGACCGGCCCGTTCGGCTGCACCGTCTCGTATTTCGCACGCGGCTCCGGCGACATCCGCACCCTGACCGAGCTCGATGAGCGGCTGCCGGACTTCGACGTGGTGGTGGGGCTGCTGCCCGGGACACCCGGAACAAGCGGACTGCTCGATGCCCGGCGGCTGGCCCGGATGCGGCCGGGGGCCGTTCTGGTCAACGCCGGCCGCGGATCGCTGGTGGACGAGGAGGCCCTGGTGTCCGAGCTGTCCTCCGGGCGACTCGGCGGAGCGGTGCTGGACGTCACCGCCGAGGAGCCGCTGCCCGCCGGTCACCCGCTGTGGACCTGCCCCGGGGTCGTCCTCACCCAGCACACCGCGGGTGGTTCGACGGACGAGAGCGCCCGGGTCATCGACCTGTTCACCGACAACTGGCACCGGTTCCGGGCCGGTTCACCGCTGCGCAATCCCGTGCAGTGGTCCAGAGGATTCTGAGGACGCGACGTCATGTCCCCACCACCTTCCGAGCACATCGGCGCACATCTCGACGACGGTGTGCGCATCGCAGCGATCCGGCCGGTGCTGCTCAGCGCCCCCTACGCGGACCCGGACAATCTGGAGGTGCGCCTGGCGCTGCCGACGGGGTGGCGCACGACCGGTCTGGTGCAAGTCACCCTGGACGACGGCACGACCGGTCTCGGTGAGGGCTATCTCGCCGTCTTCGCGCCGCAGGTCTTCGTGTCGACGGTCGACCTGATCGCCCCCTGCCTGGTCGGCCGTCCGGCCGGGGACCTGGCGGGGCGGTACCGGGACATGGTGCTCGTGACGGGCTACTGGAGCCTTCAGGGAGCGGCCCGCCATGTCGTCTCCGCCGTGGAGGCGGCCCTGGTCGACGCCCTCGGGAAGCGGGCGGGCGTGCCCGCGTACGAGTTGCTGGGCGGCCGTCGCACGGACCGGATCCGGCTGTACGCCAGCGGCGGCGACTCGGCCTCCCCGTCGGCGATGAGCGCCGAGACCGCCGCCGTGGCGGCCCTGGGCATCGACACCTTCAAGATCAGGGCACGGGCCCACGAGGCGGGCAAGGCGGTGTGGACTCTGGAGCACGCGGCAACGCACGGCATCGGCGTCGCCATAGACATGGCGCAGAATCTCGAGGACCCCGGCCAGTCGGTCGCGGACACGGTGGCGTTCCTCGACGTGGTCAGGTCCGGCACCCGTTGGCCGGTGCGCTTCCTGGAGGAGCCGCTCGGGCCCGCGCGGACCGCCGGCTACCCCGCTCTGCGGCGATCGGCCGGCTGTCCGGTGGCGGGAGGGGAGACCGTCACCACCGCGCAGGAGCTGCTGACACGCATGGCATCGGGGTACTACGACATGGTGCAGCCGGACGCAACGGTCGTCGGAGGCCTGCGCCAGACGCTGGCCGTCTTCGCGGGCGCGGCGGAGCACGGCGTCGAGGCGGTCGTGCACTGCTGGGGCAGTGCCGTGTGCCAGGCGGCCAACTACCACGCGGCCTTCACCGGCGGCGGCCGGCTGGCCGAGTGGCCGATGCCGCGCTATCCGCTGCGGTCGGAGCTGCTGGTCGAGCCGTTCCGCCTGGAGGACGGTTGCCTGCTCGCTCCGCAGGCCCCGGGGCTCGGTGTCCGGCTCACTCCGGAGACCGAACGGCGGTACGCCTTCCGGGAGGATGCCGTCTACCGCTGTGCGACCACGGCGCCGCCGGCCGTGCCGGGACGGTGGCGCACGGGCTGACCCCGGCGGCGGGAGGGCGGTCCCGATGGCGGGTTTCCTCTGCCTTGCACAATGGGAAAACGCTTTCAGTGCGGCTATCGTAGCCCTATGCAGAGCCAGGTCAATCGACGTTCCGCCCGCCCCCGCCCGTCGTCCGCCGTGACGCTCCAGCAGGTCGCGCAGGACGCCGGGGTCTCGCTCGCCACGGCTTCGCGCGTCCTCAGCGACAGCGACCGCAACGTCACCCAGGAGCTGCAGGAGCGCGTCCTGGAGGCGGCCGCCCGGCTCCGCTACGTCTCCAACGCGCCGGCCCGCGCGCTCGTGCAGTCCACCACCTCGATCGTCGGCCTGGTCGTGCACGATGTGAACGACGCCTACTACTCCGCCATCGCGGCCGGTGTCATGGAGGTCGCCCGTGACCACAAGCTCCTGGTGATGCTGGCCGGCACCTTCCACGAACCCGGACTCCAGGCGGAGTACGTGGCCCGGCTGCGCGCGCAGCGGGCCCGCGCCGTGATCCTCGCCGGGTCGGGCTTCACCGGCGGGAGTCCCGCGCTCGCCCAGGAGCTGGAGGCCTTCGCGGCACAGGGCGGCCGGGTGACCGCTGTCGCGCACCAGGGCCTTCCGGTGGACACGATCGTGCCGGGCAACCGCGAGGGCGGCCGGGCCGTCGCCGAGCACCTCGCCGGGCTGGGACACACCGAGATCGGTGTCATCTGCGGACCGCTGGCGCTGGTCTCCGTGCAGGACCGGCTGAACGGCTTCCTGGAACGGGCCGCCGAGCTGGGCGTCGTGGTGGCGGAACACCACCGGGTCGAGGCCGACTTCACCCGGGACGGCGGGCGGGCCGCAGCGGTGCGGCTGTTCCGCAGGTCGCCGGGGATCACGGCGTTGTTCGCGCTCAACGACGCCATGGCGCTGGGTGCGCTCGCGGCTCTCCGGGACGATCTCGGCAGGGGCGTCCCCTCCGATGTCTCCGTCGTCGGCTTCGACGATCTGCCGGTGGCCTGTGACGTCACGCCCGCGCTGACCACCGTACGGCTGCCGCTGGAGGAGATCGGCCGCCGGGCGCTGCTGCTGGCGCTCGGCGATGCCACGGCTTCGCCGCGCACGCTCGATGTGCCGTCACGTCTGGTGGTCCGGGCCAGCACCACACCTCCGCCCCGCACGACCGGCTGAAACCCCGGGGTCCTTCGTCCGGAGCACCGGGTTGACGCATCAAGGCGACACACCCGCGGCTTGATGCGCTAATTCGACGATCCTTTCCCCGCAACCCTCTTGAAATAATGCGTTAATCCCCACCACACTGACATCAGCGTCGATTGACGCGTCAAATCCGAGGGGGTGATGGCTGGATGAGTGCGTCAGGGCCCAAGTACCAGCGCATCAAGGATGAGTTGCGGGCCGAGGTCGCGCGCGACGAGTACGAGGCCGGTACTCCGTTCATCACGCAGAACCAGTTGCGCGAGCGCTTCGGAGTCAGCTCCACCACCGCCGTTCGGGCGCTCAACGACCTTGTCTCAGAAGGGCTGTTGGTGCGCCGTCGGGGCCGGGGGACCTTCGTCGCCGACCCCGGCGACCGGACCGCGGAGCCGGTCGTGGCCCACCGGGCCGGTGTGATCGCCTGCATCATCAGCGGCCAGGGGCCCTACCAGTCGGAGGTGCTGCGCGGGATCGAATCCGGCTGCTCGGAGCGCGGGCTGCGGCTGTTCTTCTCGGACTCCGCCGTCCATATGACCGACACCGGGCACGCCGACGAGGCTGCGTCGCTGGCCCGCCAGGACCAGGCGCTGCGCCAGGCCCTCGCGGACCGGGTCGACGGCATCATCCTGTACCCCGTCGAGAGCCCGCCGGACGCCGATGTCCTCGACGAGCTCAGGCGCCTGCGCATCCCGATGGTTCTGGTCGACCGGTACTTCCCGGACCACGCCATCGACGCGGTCACTGCCGACAACTACCACGTCGGCTACCGGCTCACCGAGCACCTGCTGGCCGACGGCCACGAGCGGATAGCGACGCTCTGGGGCGAGACGCGGTGCACCAGCGTCCACGACCGGATGACCGGGCACAAACAGGCGCTGCGCGCCCATGACCAGCCCCTGCTCCCCCAGTTGACCGCGCTCCGCTCGTACACCGCGCTGCCCGGGGACGAGCGCAGGCAGCTGCTGGCCGAGCTGCTCGGCTCTCCCGAGCCGCCGACGGCCCTGCTCTGCGCCCACGGTTTCGCGGTCGCCACCGCCGCCGCCGATCTGGCCTCGCTCGGCATCGCCGTACCCGACGAGATCGTGCTGGCGGGCATGGACGACGCCGGCCCCTACGATCTGCTGCCGCTCACCAGCTTCGCCGCGCGGCTGCCCGCCAGGGAGATCGGTGGCCGGGCGGTCGAACAGCTGGTCACCCGGATCGCGGAGCGCACGGCGGGCGAGGACCCGTACCGCAGCGCCGAGCAGATCGTGCTCCCCGTCCGGATCAGGACCCGCGAGTCCGTTCCGGTCCGGCTCCGTACCGTCGCCGCCCGCCGGCCCTGAGGGAGGAGACTCCTGTGTTCGCCGCCCCCACCCCCCGTACCCGCGAACTCGGGACCGATGTCCTGGTGGTCGGTGCCGGTCTCGGTGGTCTCGCCACCGCGCTGACCGCCGCCCGGTTCGGACACCGCGTCGTGCTCACCGAGGCGACCGACTGGCCCGGTGGCCTGTTCACCGCGCAGGCCGTGCCGCTCGCCGACGGCCACCGCATCGAACTGGACCCCGTCTCCCCCGGATACCGCGATCTGCGTGAGCGGATACGTGACTTCTACCGGCGCAACTACCCGCTGTGCCCCGAGCCGTTCGCGGATCCGCTGCTCGACCCCGGCCTCAGCACCACCGGCCATCTCAGCCACGAGCCGCGCGCCGCGCTCGCGGTCGTCCAGGAGCTCCTCACCCCGCACCTCGCCTCGGGCCGGCTCACCCTGCTGCTCCGCCACCGCCCGGTCGCGGCCCTGACGGACGGGGACCGGGTCACCTCGGTCACCCTGGAGGCGGCGGACGGCGAACCGCTGACGGTCAGCGCCCCCTATGTCGTCGACGCGACCGATCTGGGCGAGCTGCTCGGCCTCGCGGGCGTCGAGCACGTCACCGGCGCCGAGTCCCGCGAGGAGACCGGCGAGCCGCACGCGCCCGCCGTCGCCGATCCGCTCGACCAGCAGCCGGTCTCCTGGGTCTTCGCCCTGGACCACCGCCCCGGCGAGGACCACACCGTCGACCGCCCGGCAGGCTACGACCGGTGGTCCGGGGCCTTCTCCTGGGACACCGCGGAACCGGGCGGCGGCCCGTCCCGCTCCGTACCGCTGTTCCTGCACGAGCCGGACGACGTCCCGCACTGGGCCGCACCGCCCAACGACCGCTGGCACCGGCTGCGGGCGCTCGCCCGCAGCCGGTATCTGCCCGGAACGTTCGACAGCGACATCACCCTGGTCGACTGGGAGCAGACCGCCTACGCGAGGCTGCCGCTCGCCGGTTCCGGCGAGGAGGTACGGGCCTGCGCCGAGCGGGAGGCGCGCGAGCAGGCCCTGTCGTTCCTGTACTGGATGCAGACGAGCGCGCCGCGGCACGACGGCGGCCAGGGCTACCCCGAGCTGCGGCTGCGGCCCGACACCACAGGCACCGACGACGGCTTCGCCAAGGCCGTGCACGTACGCGAATCCCGGCGCATCCGGGCCGAGTTCACCCTGCTGGAGCACCATCTGACCGTCGCGGCACGGACCGGGGCACCGGGTGCCGAGACCTTCACCGACAGTGTGGGCACCCTGCGCTCCCGGATCACCCTGCACCCGGGAACCGGGGGCGGTGCCGGGCTCGATCTGGAGTGCCTGCCGTTCCAGCTGCCGCTGGGCTCGCTGCTGCCCGTACGGGTGGAGAATCTGCTCCCGGCCGGGCGGAACATCGGCGCCACGCATCTCAGCGCACCCGCGCTCGGCGGGCACGCGGGCCAGTGGAGCATCGGTGAGGCCGTCGGCGCACTGGTCTCGTACTGCCTGGAGCACCGGCTGCCGCCGCGTGCGGTCCGCGGGAGCGAGCAGCGGCTCGCCTCCTTCCAGGACCGGCTGGGCACCGCGCTCGGCCTCGCCCTCGACTGGCCGGACCGGCTCCGCACCGGGCCCGTGACCAGTGCCGGGGCTCTCTACGCCACCCTCTGACCCGAACCACGGCCCTTCCTTCGGGAAGGGCATTTTCCCGACGTGCTGGAAAACGCTTACCAATACCGGCGGCTCACGCCCTCAGCCTGGACGGCCCCCTGTGACTGTGACTCCCTGTCGTGTACTGCTCGTCGGCGCGGGCAACATCGCCCGTGCCGTCCATATGCCGGCGTTCCTCGAACTCCCCGCGGACTTCGCGGTGGTGGGCGCCGTCGACGCCGATCCCGCGGCCGCCCGCTCCTTCGCCGCCGACTTCGCGCTCCCCCATCACTCCACCGATCTCGCCGCCTCGCTGGGCGAGGTCGGTCCCGATCTCGTCGTCGTCGCCTCGCCGCCCGTCGCCCACCGGGAACAGGTCGTCGCGGCTCTGGCTGCCGGGGCGTGGGTGTGGTGCGAGAAGCCGCCCGCGCTCAGTCTGGCGGAGTACGACGCCATGACCGCCGCCGAGGGCGAGCACGGTCCGTACGCCCCGATCGTCTTCCAGCACCGGTTCGGCTCGGGCGCCGAGCACGCCAAGGCGCTCATCGCCTCCGGGGAGCTGGGGGCGCCGCTGGTCGCCCACTGCCAGACCACCTGGTACCGCGACGACGCCTACTACGCGGTTCCCTGGCGCGGGAAGTGGGCGACCGAGGGCGCGGGCCCCGCCATGGGGCTCGGCATCCACCAGATCGACCTGATGCTCGAACTGCTCGGCGACTGGGCGGAGATCCGGGCCATGGCGGGCCGGCTGGCCCGTGACGTCGAGACCGACGACGTCACCACCGCCACCGTGCGCTTCGCCTCGGGAGCGCTGGCCACCGTGGTCAACAGCGCACTCTCGCCGCGCCAGCTGAGCCATCTGCGGATCGATCTGCGGGACGCCACCATCGAGCTGAACCATCTCTACGGCTACGGGAACGGCGACTGGACCTACACCCCGGCCCCCGGAGTCGCCCCCGGCCGGGCGGAGGCGTGGAACTCCCCGGCCGAGGACGTCCCGAGCTCGCACAGCGCCCAGCTCCGCTCCCTGCTGGCCGACATGCGGGCGGGCCGGCGGCCCAGGGCCAGCGCCGGGGACGGCCGCCGCTCGCTGGAGCTGATCACCGCCATGTACAAGGCGGCGCTCACCGGCCGTCCGGTGTCGGCCGGCGAGATCGTCCCGGGCGACCCCTTCTACACGGCACTGCACGGCTCCGTCCCCGGCTGGGCGCCGCAGGAGTCCGGGCGATGACCGACCGTCCCGGGGCCCGTCCGGACGGTGGTGCCGAGCGTGCCCTGCTGCTCACCTTCGACGATCGGCATGTGCGCGAGTGGACGGCGGCCGCACCGCTGTTCACCGCGTACGGCGCGCGTGTCACCTTCTTCGTCTGCGAGCCGGACCGGCTCGACCGGGACGAGGTGCGGATGCTGCGCGGGCTCGCGGACGACGGCCACACCATCGGCTGCCACGGCCTGCGGCACGAGCGCGCGCCCGAGTTCGTCGCCGCGCACGGGGCGGGCGCCTATCTCGACCGGGAGGTGGTGCCCGCCCTCGACGGACTGCGCCGCCTCGGCTTCCCGTCGCGCAGCTTCGCCTACCCGTGCAGCGCCCGCGACGAGCACACCGACCGGCTGCTCCTCACACTCTTCGAGCGGCTGCGCGGCGGAGTACCCGTCGCCCGCCGCGCCGATCCCTCCCTCGCGGCCGAACTGCACGTCCCGGCCGGGGACATCTCCGCCCGGCGGGTCCTGCCGGGCTGCTCGGTGGACTCCGGACGCGGGACCGTCGCGTACGGGGACGACCTGACCGGAGTCGAGGCGGCACTGCGCCGCACCGCCGAACACGGCGGTGCGACCACGCTCTACGCCCACTCGGTCGCCGACGCCCACGAGGCCAACCATGTGACCCCGGCCCGGCTGGAGAGGCTGCTGGCCCTGGCCGACGGGATGGCGCTGCCCTGCGTGGGCTTCGACGAACTCCCGTGAACCACTACCGCTTCGCACACATTTCGTTCAGAGGGGCCTTTCACTCATGCATGACGACCGCACACTGACCGAGGAGCGCCTCGACCGCGCCCTGCGCGAGCGCATCCGTCCCGCCGTCCATCCCCGTTCGGTGCCCCTGGAGTTCGAGGTCTGGCACGCCCCCGGCGAACCGGTGCCCTTCGCCGAGGCCGTGGCCGCCCCCTTCGAGCCCGGTGCCGTCGGCGACGACTGGGGGCCGGCCTGGGGCACCAGCTGGTTCCGGGTGACCGGCCGTGTCCCGGACCGGTGGGCCGGTGAGACCGTCGAAGCGGTCATCGACCTCGGCTTCGCCAAGGACCGGCCCGGGTTCTCCGCGGAGGCGCTGGCGCACCGGCCGGACGGCAGCGTGGTCAAGGCGCTCAACCCGCGCAACACCTGGCTGCGGGTGGGCGAACCGGTCGCGGGCGGCGAGGAGTTCACGTATCTCCTGGAAGCCGCCGCCAATCCGGAGATCCTGGACGGCGTCAGTGCGCTGGGCGACCGCGCGACGGCGGGCGGCGAGCCCCTGTACCGGGTCGAGCGGATGGACCTCGCGGTCTTCGACCGGCAGGTGTGGGAGCTGGTCCAGGACCTGGAGGTGCTCGACCAGCTGATGCGGCAGCTGCCGCTCGGATCGGCGCGCCGCTGGGAGATCCTGCGCGCGGTGGAGCGGTGTCTGGACGCCCTGGACCTGGACGCCGTGGGGGCGAGCGCGCCCGCCGCCCGGGAGCGGCTGCGCGCCGTGCTCTCCTCTCCCGCGCACGCCTCCGCCCACCGGCTGTCGGCGGTGGGTCACGCGCACATCGACTCGGCGTGGCTGTGGCCGCTGCGGGAGACGGTGCGCAAGGTCGCCCGCACCACCTCCAACGTGGTGGCGCTGATGGACGACTGCCCGGAGTTCGTCTTCGCGATGTCGCAGGCGCAGCAGTTGGACTGGCTGCGGGAGCACCAGAGCGCGCTGTACGCCCGGGTCAAGGAGAAGGCCGCCGCCGGGCAGTTCGTGCCGGTGGGCGGGATGTGGGTGGAGTCGGACACCAACATGCCCGGGTCGGAGGCGCTGGCCCGGCAGTTCGTGTACGGCAAGCGGTTCTTCCTGGAGGAGTTCGGGGTGGAGACCGAGGAGGTGTGGCTGCCCGATTCGTTCGGCTACTCGGCGGCGCTGCCGCAGCTGGTGAAGCTCTCCGGTTCGCGCTGGTTCCTCACCCAGAAGATCTCGTGGAACACGACGAACCCGTTCCCGCACCATTCGTTCCTGTGGGAGGGACTGGACGGCACCCGGGTGTTCACACACTTCCCCCCGGTGGACACCTATGTGGCCGAGCTGTCCGGCGAGGAGCTCGCGCACGCCGAGGCGAACTTCCGGGACAAGGGCCGTGCCACGCGCTCGCTGGTGCCGTTCGGCTGGGGCGACGGCGGCGGCGGCCCCACCCGCGAGATGCTGGCCCGCGCCGAGCGGCTCGCGGATCTGGAGGGTTCGCCCCGGGTGACGATCGAGAGGCCCGCGGAGTTCTTCGCCGCCGCCGAGGCGGAGTACGACCGGCCGCCGGTGTGGCTGGGCGAGCTGTATCTGGAGCTGCACCGCGGCACGTACACCTCGCAGGCACGGACCAAGCAGGGCAACCGACGCAGCGAGCATCTGCTGCGGGAGGCGGAGCTGTGGGCGGCGACCGCCGCCGTGCGGACCGGATTCCCTTATCCGCACGAGGAGTTGGACCGGATCTGGAAGAGCGTGCTGCTCCACCAGTTCCACGACATCCTGCCGGGTTCGTCGATCGCCTGGGTGCACCGGGAGGCCGAGGAGACGTACGCCCGGATCGCCGCGGAGCTCGAAGCGGTGATCGGGGCGGCGCAGCGGGCGCTGGCCGGCGCGCCGGAGACCGGCTCCGCGGTGGTGTTCAACGCCGCTCCGCACGAGCGGGCCGGCGTCGCGGCGGGCGGCGCCGCGCTCGCGCCGCGGGACCCCGAGCCCGCGGTGGAGGTCGAGGAGCTCGGCTCCGGCTTCCGGCTGGACAACGGACTGCTGCGGGTGACCGTGGACGAGCGGGGGCTCGTGGTCTCGGTCCTCGACCTGGTGGCGGGGCGCGAGACGGTCGCCCCGGGCTGCGTGGCGAATCTGCTCCAGGTCCACCCGGATCTGCCCAACCGCTGGGACGCGTGGGACGTCGATGCCTTCTACCGCAACACGGTGACCGATCTGACCGAGGCCGACGTGGTGCGCCGCAGCGGTGACGGCGTCGAGGTGGTGCGTACCTTCGGCTCCTCCCGCGTCACCCAGTCGTTGACGCTGCGGCCCGGTGCCCGGCGCCTGGACATCGACACCGAGGTCGACTGGCACGAGCAGGAGAAGTTCCTCAAGGCGGCGTTCCCGATCGATGTGCGCGCCGATCACTCCGCGGCGGAGACGCAGTTCGGGCACGTCCAGCGGCCGACGCACACCAACACCAGCTGGGAAGCGGCCAAGTTCGAGATCTGCGCCCACCGCTTCCTGCATGTCGGCGAGCCGGGCTGGGGTGCGGCGCTGATCAATGATTCGACGTACGGGCACGACGTGACCCGTACGGTCCGTGAGGACGGTTCGACGACGACCACGGTGCGGCTGTCGCTGCTGCGGGCGCCCCGCTATCCCGACCCCGCGACCGACCAGGGGGTGCACCGGCTGCGGTACGCGCTGCTGCCGGGGGCGACGATCGGCGACGCGGTGCGCGAGGGCTGGCACTTCAGCCTTCCCGAGCGCCGGGTGCCGGGCAGCGCCGAGGTGGCCCCGCTGGTCTCGGTGGACGACGACGCGGTGGTGGTGACCGCCGTGAAGCTCGCCGACGACGGCAGTGGGGATGTGGTGGTCCGGCTCCACGAGGCGCACGGCGGGCGGGCCTCGGCACGTCTGACCGCGGGTTTCGCACTGGCCGGTGCGAGCGTGACCGATCTGCTGGAGCGTCCGCTCGCCGACGAGACCGCCGAGGTGGAGGGCGACGCGGTGCGGCTGGTGCTGCGGCCCTTCCAGATCGTGACGCTCAGGCTCACGCCGAACGCCGAAGTGTGAGGCGTACGGGGTGGGTGCGCATCGTCGCGGACCTGCCCCGTACTCTTTTTCCATGACCGCTGGGGGGCCTGTGCGCCGTGTGATCGACGACCGTTTCGAGCTGGTGGACAGGCTCGGCAGTGGCGGTATGGGCATGGTGTGGCGGGCCCACGACCTGGCCCTGCACCGCGATGTGGCGCTCAAGGAGGTACGGCCCCCGGACCCGGCGCTCGCCGAGAACGACCCGGAGTCGGCCAGGCTGCTGCGCGAGCGGGTGCTGCGCGAGGCCCGTGCGCTGGCCCGGCTCGACCACCCGGGTGTCGTCACGGTCCATCACATCGTGGACGGCGGCGACGGTACGTACCCGTGGATCGTGATGGAGCTGGTGCCCGGCGCCTCGCTCGCGGAGCGGCTGGCCGAGGGGACGCTCACCCCGGCCGAGGCCGCCCGGCTGGGCCGCGGGGTGCTGTCCGCGCTGCGCGCCGCCCATGCCGCCGGGATCCTGCACCGCGACGTCAAGCCCGCCAACGTACTGCTGCGGGCCGACGGGAGCCCGGTGCTCACCGACTTCGGCATCGCCGCGATCCGCGAGTCCACCAGTCTGACGGCGACCGGCTCCCTCATCGGTTCCCCCGACTACATGGCGCCCGAACGCATCCGCGGCGACGAGGGCGACCCCTCGTCGGACCTGTGGTCGCTCGGCATGATGCTGTACGTCGCCGTGGAGGGCCGGCATCCGCTGCGCAGGGCCACCACGCTGGCGACGCTGGCGGCCGTGCTGGACGAGGAGATCCCGCCGCCCCGGCAGGCGGGTGCGCTGACTCCGGTGCTGGAAGCGCTGCTGATCCGGGACCCGGCCGCGCGGCCGGGTCCCGAGGAGCTCGACCGGATGCTGGCGTCGGCGGGCGATCCGGCGCCGTCGCCCGGACCGGGCCGTGCGGCGCCGCGGGATGCCGTACCGCCCCGCCAGGACCCGCCCACCCGGCAGGACGCGGTGCCGCCCGGCTACGGCCGGTCCGGCCCGACCACCGTCCTGCCCACCGCCCCCGTCCAGGGCCCCTCCGGCACGCGGGGGCCCGGGCGTCGGCCCGTCACCGCTCCCCCGCGTCCGGCGCCCGCGACGCTGGGGACCCAGGAGGTCCGCCGCCGGGTCCGGCGGGGCCGTGCCGTCGCGATCACCACCGCGCTCGCCGGTACCGCACTGACCGGTGCGCTGGTGTGGTCGCTGGTGCCCGACGCGGACACGGAGGTGCCCGGCCCGGACACGAAGGTCTCCGGCAGCGCCCCGTCCGCCCCGGGCGGTGCCGCCACCGAGGCCGGCGGGAAGAAGAACACACCACAGGCCGCGGCCCCGACCAAGAACCTGCTGACACCCTCCGCCGCACGGTCCGTCATCGCGGAGCTCAAGCCGGTGATGGGCGGCACCAGGGTCACCTCGTTCACGCTGTACGACGTGCACGCGAGCGCCGAGGCCCCGGTCGCGAAGAACAAGGCCCTGTACGACGTCTTCACCTACCGGGACGGCAAGGCCACCCGGGACCGGGCGGGCGGCACCCTCATGTCGGGCGCCAGATCCGTGGACCTGGAGAAGTTCGACTGGGACGCCCTGCCAGGGCTGATACGGCGGGCGGACAAGGAGCTCGGTGTCGCCGAGCCCACCACCCACTACGTGGACATCGACCCGGCCTCCCCGTTCGACGACTACCAGCCGACGCTCAGCGTCTACGTCTCGGACGAGTACGGCGGCGCCTATCTGCGGGCCGACATCAACGGCAAGGTGCTCAAGAAGTATCCGCGCAACGGCTGAGCCCGTGGCGGCCGGGAGGAGACCGACGGCCTCTCAGCCCAGTACCCGTACCAGCACCAGCAGTACGGCCGCGATCACCACGCCCGACACCAGCGCGCGGAACCCGGGGGGAACGCCGCCGGCCCGACGCTTCACCTGGCCCGCGGGCGGGACGAGGCTCTCCGTGCGGGCCAGCCACTCGCGCGGCGGGTTGTCGGGGACGACGACGCGCCAGGGCTGCTCGGGGTCGTACTCGACGACCGCCCTGGACTTGTGGAGCAGCCCCTGCAGGTCGAGGGGGTGACGGACCTCGATCCGGTACGGGGGCAGTTCGTCGGCCACCACGGTCAGGTCGAAGGCGAACACGGAGTTCAGGGCCCGCCCGTCGACGGCCGTCCGGCCGTTCTCCTTGTTCACCGCCTTCACTCCGTTGACCACGGCGGGCGCGAAGGCGCGCGGGCCGCCGGAGCGCAGCGCGGGGGCGGCGACGCCGGACTTCATGTCCTCGGCCGCCTTCCCGTACGCCGTCAGCGCCAGGGCCGTCACGGGGAGCGCGAGGATCAGCAGCCAGCGGGGGCCGTCCACGGCGCCCTGGACGAGCGCGGCCAGCGCGAGACCGGTGCCGATCGCGGACACCACGGTGAACAGCCTGAGGAATCCGCGCAGGGAGGACGCGGTCTGGGTCGAGGTGGTCATGAGCGGCGCAGCACCTTCCGGCGGGGGACGACGACCCTGGTGTGTGCCGGGTCGTCGGGACGGTCGGCGTCGTAGAGGGCGAGGACGTCCCGTCTGAGGGCGATGCGTTCCACGACGGCCGGGACCTCGTGGCGCACCCCGGCCGCGTCGTCGAACACCACGGTGACCTCGCCGTACTTGCGGCCCGCCGAGCGCCAGCCCTCGATCACCGCGTCGGCCGTGGTGTACCGGCGGTCGAGCCTGCGCAGCCCCCCGCTGCGCCGCAGGCTGACCGCCGCGCCCCACCAGGCGGCGAGGCAGCCCACGCCCGCGGCGGACCACAGGAAGGTGAGCCATTGGGAGACGGAGAAATCGCCCAGCGGGAGGAAGATGTGGAAGCTGGTGACGGTGGACCGCTCGACCTGCCCCTCCGCCAGCGCGTCGTACCAGCCGGCTGCGGCCGCGACGGCGGAGAGCGCGATCATCGCACCCGGCGCGGCTCGGTGCAGGTAGCGGGCAGAGAGCAGACCGAGGGCGACCGCGAAGGCGATGCCGAGCATCGGGGACATGGACGCGAGCTGGTCACTGGCACAGCCCCCGGCCAGGTCGCAGGACCATTTCACCCCCACCGCCTCGTGGCTGGAGATGTACCACATCATCCAGACCTGCCACACCATCAGCGCGCACGCGATGACGCGCATCGCCTGCGCATAGGCCTTCTGCCGCACTGTTCGCCCTTGTCCTCGGCCCGTCACGGGGCGTTGACGTGCCCCGATGGACCATATACACGCTGTCCACGGCCTGTCCGTGATGCACAACACCCCGGCTGGGGCACGGCCGGGTTCAGACCGCCCCGTCCAGCGCCTTCGGGACCCAGCGGAGCTGGGCGGCCTCCTGGAACATGGCACCGCCCTCGTGCCCGTTGAACGGGTAGACCTCGATCTCCTTCTCGCCCGGGTACGCGTTGTGGGCGGCGAAGACCGTGGACGGCGGGCAGACCTGGTCCATCAGCGCGACGGAGAAGAGCGCGGGGGCGCTGCCCCGGGCGGCGAAGGACACTCCGTCGAAGTACGAGAGGGTGCGCAGAACGGTCTCCTCCTTGCCGCGGTGCATCTTGAGGTAGCCGGCTATCTCCGCGTACGGGTTGGAGTCGGTGAGCGTGACGGCCCGTCCGAAGTGGCAGAGGAACGGGACGTCGGCGGCGATGGCCGCCAGGTCGGGGACGAGTGCGCCGACCGCGAGGGTGATGCCGCCGCCCTGGCTGCCGCCGAGGGCGACGGTGCGGGCGGGGTCGGCGAGCGGATGGGACCGGGCGGCCTCGACGGCGCGTACGGCATCGGCGAAGACCCGGCGGTAGTAGTAGTTCTCCGGGTCCTCGATGCCCCGGGTCATGAAGCCCGCGTGAGAGGGGCCGGAGCCGACCGGGTCGGGGGTGTCGCCGACATTGCCGCCGCTGCCCTGGCCGCGCACGTCCATGATGAAGTGGGCGAAGCCGGCCAGCGGCCACATGCCCCAGCAGTGCGGGAGGCTGCGGCCGCCGTTGTAGCCGTGGAACTGGACGACGAGCGGAAGCGGGCCCTCCGCGTCCGCGGGGGCGCTGAACCAGCCCTTGATCGGATGGCCGCCGAAGCCGGCGAAGGTGACGTCCCAGGTGCGCAGGCCGGTCAGCGCGGTCTCGACGGGTTCGAAGGAGACCGCGGGGTCGTGGGCGCGCGTCTCGGCGAGGGTCTTCGCCCAGAAGGCGTCGAAGTCGTCCGGCTCGTCGATCTGCGGCCGGTAGGCGCGGAGTTCGGGCAGCGGCATGTCGAACAGGGCCATGGAGCTGGTCTCCTCACGGTGGGATTCCGGAACAGTCTGCCGTGCGGTGGTACGGCATGGAGCGGCGGGGCCGGGTGCTGTCAGGTGCACCCGGCCCCGCCCGTCATGGGGGTGGTTCAGTCGGTCAGCTGGACGGCCCGCAGGCCGGCGGCGCTCTTGGAGTTGTTGGTGATGCCCGAACCCCACTCGGACCAGCCGCGCGCCCGGCCGTCGTTGTCGATGTCGTTGACGGCGATGCCGAGTCCGATGGACGCGGTCGGCTTGCCGGCCAGGCCGAGCGATGCCCATGGCACCGTCACCGTGTAGCGGGTGGTGGTGCCGTCACGGGTGATCTGTGCGGTGGCGCCGGGGGTCGGACCGGCGGACTGGCCGGACGGTGCCCGCCAGGTGTAGACCTGCGGCTTGCCGCCCACGATCGAGGCGCCGACCTCGACGTACTGCTTGCTGCGGCCGGGCAGCTGGGGGGTGACGGCGAACTGGATGCTGTCGCCCTGCCACATGTTCTCGGCGGTGGTGGCGGGCTGCGCCAGCACGTTGTCGGTGATCGCGCCCTTGAGCACGAGCCCGGCGTCGGTGTACTGGGGCCGGATGGTGCCGGAGAGGTCGGCCGCGCCCTGGTAGCCGCCTGAGTAGTACTGCGTGCCCTGGGCGGCGATGTCGATGGGCGTGGTGGTGTCCGTACCGGCGGGCTGCACGGCGCCCCAGCCGTTCCAGCTGCCCACGGGGGTCCTGGTGCCGTCGGGGGCGCTGATGTAGGCGGCCGTCCAGTAGCGGTTCCAGGGCTTGATGGCGCGCGTGTCCACGGTGTACGAGGTGCTGGCCCCGGCGCCGACCTCGAGCGGTCCGTCGATGGTGCCCCGGTCCACATAGGCGGTGCCCTCGTTCACCTGCCACTCCAGCTTGGTCAGGTCGAGCGCGGAGCGGGCGCGGTTGTTGGTGACGGTGACCTTGAGCGCGGCGGCGAACGGTGCCGCCTGCTTCACCACCGGGTCGAAGGTGACCTGGGTCGGCGGCACCACCTCGGTGTCGGAGGTGAGGCGGGCGAGGTTCACCGGCCCGAGCCCGACCGTGCCGCTGACCGTGCGCGGGCCGGTGAGGGCCGAGGTGGGCAGCTGGACGGTCTGCCGGACGAGCTTGCCGGGCCGCGCGGTCACCCGGTACTTCTCCCCCGCGATCCGGAAGTCGTAGCGCAGCGGCAGCGTCCGGCCCTTGGTGCCGTCCACCTGGAGCACCGCGTCGACGGTCTCCTCCGTGTTGGAGTGCTGCGGCAGCCGGAGGGAGAACACCGGGCCGCTCGCGGCCTTGACCGCGCTGACCGCACCCTTCACGTACAGCACCGTGCCGTCGATGCCGAGCTGCACCTTGCCGCCGACCGGGAGGTACGTCTTCTCGTGGCCCAGCTGGTCGGTGACGGTGACCGGGCCGGTGGCCGACAGCTCGGCCGTGCCCGGGGTCGCGGCGGTGGTGTAGAGCGCCCGGACCGTGTCGCTCCCGGTGCCGAAGCGGTACGAGCGGACGTCGGCGGATCCGGCGTCGTCGCGGCCGGCGTACGCGCGGCCCGCGAGCTGCCGGATCAGTACGCCCTCGGTGACCACGGACGGCTTGGGCTGCCAGGCCTCGACCTCGGCGGTGGGGCGTTTGAAGGCGCCGAAGTTGTGTTCCTTGTTGGTGGCATCGGTGCCGTCGTTGGTGAGGTCGTACCAGTAGTAGCGGCTGACGCCCGAGGCGAAGGAGAAGATCTGGGCGCGCGGCACGTACGCGGCCTGCTGGGCGGGGGTGACGCCGTCGCTGTGGGTCGGGTAGCCGTTCTCGGTGATCCAGAGCGGGACGTCCTTGCCGCCCGCCGCGTCCAGGTCGGCGCGTACCTGGGGCAGCGTCGACAGCGCGGTCTCGGGCGGGTTCGGGTAGCCGTACTGGTGAACGCTGAGCGCGTCCAGGTAGTTCAGGCCGCCGATCGCGTACAGCCGCTTCAGCCAGTCGGTCTGGAGGCCGGCCAGGCCGCCGCCGACGACGGTGGCGTCCGGGACCTTGGCGTGCACCTTGCCGTAGCTGGCCTGGAGCAGCTTGAGGTAGCAGTCGGCGGTGATGCCGCAGGTGCCGTTGTTGAAGCCGGTCGAGTTGTACTCGTTGTAGATCTCGATTTCCTTGGAGGACTGCTGGTACTTCTCCACGGCGGCGGCCGTGAACTTTCCGTAGGCGTCGAGCGCCGCGTCGGAGGCCGGTGTCCGATTGCTGTCGTAGTTGGGGTTCCGGTAGCCGGATATGGGCAGCGCGGTCAGCCCCTGCGACTTGGCGTACGGGATGTGCTGGTCGGTGGAGTAGCTGCTCCAGGAGTACGTGCCGGGGGTCTTCTCGATGGCGCCCCAGTTGATGTCGGAGCGGATCCCGTGCATGCCCATCAGCTTGACCGAGCGCAGCAGCTTCTGGTCGTCGCCGCCGTTCCACCCGTAGTGGATGCCGGTACCGAAGCGCGTGTCCTGCTGTTCCTTGCCGGTCAGGGCGGTCAGCACGCCGAAGTTGGCGGTGCGGGTGGTGGTGCCGGCGGTGGCCGTGAGCGTGTAGTAGCCGCTGCCGAGCGTGGTGACGTCGACGGTGGCCGTGCCGCCCGAGACCGGGGCGGTGCCCGATGCGGCGGTCTGGCCCTGGTCGTCGACGGCCTTCCAGGCCACCGAGGCCTGGTCGGAGGTGAGGGTGATCTTCGCCTGGCCCTTGACGAAGATCAGGTCGGGCGAGGTGACGGTCAGGGTGCCGGCCGCGTGGGCGGCCGGGGCCGTGCCGGGCAGCGGTGCCGCCACCAGCAGGCAGCCGAGCAGGGCGGCCGCGCCGCCCCATGCCGCGGACCGTCTCGGGCGACCCATTACTCTGGCTGGAACCAGAGGACCTGGCCGGATCGTGCCGTTCTGTTCCATCGAGGCTTCCTCTCGATCGGATCGGAGCGGTGCGTTTCGGTGGTTCCCGGGTGGAGGTGTGCTCCGTCGGCTGTACCCCGGCGGAGCACACCGGCCCGTCTGCCGTCGGCGCGCACCGCTGCCGCCGTCGGCCGACGCGGACGGGGAATCCGCACCGGTGCCCGGGTGTTGCTCATCCCTTGAGGCCGGTGAAGCCTCCCCCACCGCGGACGATCTGCCGCTGGAAGATCAGGAACAGCACGACCGGGGGCAGGATGGCGAGCAGCATCCCGGCGATGAGCAGCGACTGTTCCGCCGTTTCCGCGAGGCGCGGCAGTGCGGCGGAGATGGGCTGCTTCTCGGTGTCCGGGATGACGATCAGCGGCCAGAGGAAGTCCTTCCAGGAGTTCATGACCGTCAGCAGGGTCACCACCGCGAGGATCGGGCGCGACATGGGCAGCACGATCCGGCGGAAGATGACGAAGGGGCCCGCGCCGTCGACCTTGGCGGCCTCGAAGAGTTCGCGCGGGATGCCGTCGAAGAACTTCATCACGATCAGCACGGTGAAGGCGCTGGCCGCGTGCGGCAGCCAGACGCCCCACGGGCTGTTGGCGAGCGAGATGCCGAGGCCCGGCAGGTCGAGCACGGTGAGGTAGAGCGCCACCAGGGAGATGGAGCCGGGGATGAAGAGGGTGGCGAGCACCATCCACCGCACGGGAGCGGCCCACTTGGGGCGCAGCACGGACAGGACGTAGCCGCCGGTGGTGGCGACCACGAGGTGGGCGACGACGGAGCCGGTGACCAGGACCACGGTGTTCCAGAGGTACTGGCCGACCTGGAGTTCGTCCCAGGCGCGGGAGAGGTTGTCCCACTGCGCGTGGCCGGGCCAGAGGGCCAGCGGATCGCGCAGCAGCTCCTGGGTCGGCGAGACGGCCCCCTTGAACGTCCAGTAGAGGGGTGCCGCCCCGAAGGCGAGCAGCAGCAGGAGCGAGAGGGTCTGCACGGAGCGGAGCGAGAGGCGTACGGAGGTGCGTCGCCGGTCGGCGCTGGAGATGAGCCCGCGCCCGCTCTCCTCGGAGCGGTTTCTGCGGCGGGTGCGAAGGGGGATCTGTACGGCCATCAGTTGCTCCAGCTCCTCGTCGCCCGCAGATAGATCGCCGAGAGCACGCCGAGCACGAGGGCCAGCATGACGCTGAGTGCGGTCGCGGCTCCGAAGTCGCCGTTCTGGAAGGCGTAGTTGTAGATCAGCATCAGGACGGTGAGTGTGGAGTCCTCCGGGCCGCCGTCCGTCATCACGAAGGGTTCGGTGAAGATCTGCAGGGTGCCGATGATCTGGAGCAGCAGCATGATCAGGACGACCCCGCGCAGCGAGGGCAGGGTGATGTGCCAGACCCGGCGCCAGATGCCTGCCGCGTCGATCTCGGCGGCCTCGTACAGCTCGCCGGGTACGGAGCCGAGCGCGGCCAGGTAGATGATCACCGTGGAGCCGAAGCCCGCCCAGGTGGCTTCCAGGACGATCGACAGCATCGCGGTGTCGGTGGACTGCAGCCAGGGGTAGGGGCCGAGACCCACATGGGCCAGCAGCTGGTTGAACAGGCCGGCGTCCGGGTCGTAGAACACCTTCCACAACAGGACGGAGACGACCGGCGGGATCGCCACCGGAAGGTAGGCGAGGATGCGGAACAGCGTTCCGCCGCGCCGCAGTTCGGCGATGAGCACCGCGAGGAAGAGCGGCACCGGGAAGCCGATCACCAGCGCGAGCACGGCGAACAGCGCGGTGTTCTTGACGGCCGTCCACAGCAGCGGGTCGTCCAGGACATGACGGAAGTTGTCCAGGCCCACCCAGGTGGCGGGGTCGACCAGATTGGTCTGCTGAAAGCTGAGCTGCACGCTCTGGACGATCGGCCACCACGAGAAGTAGGCGAAGCACAGCACCATCGGCAGGCCGAACAGGAGCGTGGTGACGCCTCCTTGCCTGGCCCAGCGGACGAGGCGTTCCACCGGACCGCCGCGGTGCGGGGAGACGGTGCGCGGCGGCCCGTCGGGGGTCCTGGGCCGGGCCCCGGACGGGTCGGCGGAACGCTGTTTCCTCGTCCGGTCCTTCGGGGTGCGGTTCCCGGCGGGCGCCGCAGGCGCTTGTGACCCGCTCATTGACGTCTCCTCGCCTCTCCTCGTGCTGTGCTCACTGCCTGATGTTCCGTACGCTCCGCTGCCGAAGGGGTGCTAGTTCTGCGCCCGCTCCACCTGGGACGCGACCTGCGCCGCGGCCTTCTTCAGCTGCTCCGCCGGGTCGGCGTCCTGGCGGGTCAGCACGGCCTGCACCGCGCTGTCGAGGGCCTTGTAGACGTTCTGCGCCTCGACGGACGGTTCGATGGCCAGTTCGTAGTCGCCGAGCGACTCGCTGTACGGGGCGAAGTGCTCGACCGGCACATTGGCCTGCTTGTTGACGGCGGCGTCGACCGGGCCGGCGACGGCCGGCTCGTAGAACGGGACGGACGGCACTCCGACGACGGCTCCGTCCTTCTTCCTGGCCGTCGCGTCCTTCTCGGCGAGTGCGACGTCGTACTTGGTGGAGAGGTAGTAGAAGTCGATGAACTTCGTCGCGGCCTCGCGCTGCTGCGCGGTGGCCCTGGGGCTGATCACGGCGATGGTGCCGCCGGCCAGGGTCCGCTTGTTGCCGCCGTCGACGGGCATGGCGCCGAGACCGATGGCCTTCGGGTCACCCTTGTACTGCGTGATGTAGTGACCGACCAAGCTCGGTCCGGCGATCGTCATGCCGATCTTTCCGGCAGAGAAGTCCTTCTCCATGTCGGTGATGTTGCGCAGCTGGTTCCTGCCCATCGAGTCGTCCGTCCAGCGCATGTCCTTCAGCGCCTTCAGCGACTTCTCCGCGCCACTGCCGGCACGGTCGAAGGTGTTGACCCACTTGCCTCCGGACTCCTCCTGCATGCTGTCGCCGAAGGAGTACGCCATCGCGGTCAGCATCCAGCCGCCCGTGTTCTCCTTGGTCATCTGCGCGTATCCGGTGGCGCCGGTCTTCCCGGAGATCGCCTTGGCCGCCGTACGGACCTCGGACCAGGTGGTCGGCGGCTTGTCCGGGTCGAGTCCGGCCTTCTCGAACAGGTCGCGGTTGTAGACGAGACCGAGGGCGTACTCCTCGGTGGGGATGCCGTAGAGCTTGCCGTCCACGCCCTTCGCGGCCCCGAGCGCGACGTCGTTGAAGTCCTCGCTGTGCTTCAGCCCCTTGAAGTCCGCGGTGAGATCGGCGATCTGCCTGCGCTTGATCAGGCCCGACATCTCGGTGAGCGGTACCCGTACGATCGTCTCCAGGCTGCCGCCGCCCACCTTGGTCTGGAAGCTCTGCTGGTCGTACTGGTACTCGTTCGTCCTGATCTTGATCCTGGGGTTCGCCTTCTCGAACTCCGCCACCCGCGCGTCGAACGTCTTGAGCGCGGCCGCGTTGGTGGCGGGCGGGCGCCCGGAGACGGTGATCGTCACCGTGCCGTCGGCAGCCGCATCGCCGCCGGAACCGGAACACGAGGCAAGCACGCAGACGAGCGCACCCGCGGTGACGCCCGTCAGGGCGATGCGCAGGGAGGGTCTCATCGGGGACTCCATTCAAGGGCAGACCGGAAACCGGCTGGAAAGCGTTTTCCAGCCGGGGTCACCTTGCACTGCCCGATATCTCCGCGTCAATGGGTTGGGGGCGGGCTTCTGAGCAGGAGTTCACCGTATGCCCCTTGCCGGAGCGTTGACGTCGGCTTAGCCTCTGGAAAACGTTTCCCAAGCGTTGACGAAGATCGTCGGTCTGACGATCGCGAGCTGGAGGACATCCCGTGCACCCTGCCTGGTCGGCCGCCGCGTACGACCGAACCCTGCTGCGAGCGGCCCTCGCCGAGGGCGATCGCTGCTGGGACGCCGAGGCGAACCTGCTGCAGGTCGAAGCCCCGTACAACCCCATCCACACCAACATCAAGGGTGGCCACGCGCACCCCACCCGCAACTCCCTGCACTACGCCCTGCTGTTGCTGGAACGGGGCGCCGAGGGCGATGCCGAGCGCGCCCACTCCGTGATCCTGCGCATCGCCGGGCTCCAGGACCGGTCGCCGGAGAACGCCACCTACGGGATCTGGGGCTACTACGCCGAAGAACCGGCGGCGGAGATGGTCCCGGCCGACTGGAACTGGGCGGACTTCCTCGGCATCGCCCTGCTGCTGGTGCACGCCCGTCACGGCGACGGCCTGCCGGCCGGGGTACGGCACGAACTGCGCGAGTCGCTGCGGCACGCGGCCGCGGCCATCGTCCGCAGGAACGTGCACCTGACGTACACGAACGTCGCCGTCATGGGCACGTTCGTGACGCTCGCCGCCGGGAAGGTCCTCGACGACGAGGAGCTGTTCGCGTACGGCAAGGACCGCATGGTGCGGCTCTCGCAGGCCGTCGACGGCACCGGCAGCTTCACCGAGTTCAACAGCCCGTCGTACTGGGGCGTCGTGCTCCAGACCCTGACCCTGATCAGGGAGCACGTCACCGACGAGGAGGTACTGGAGCTCAACGACCGGCTGCACGACCGTCTCTGGCTGCACTTCCTGGCCCGCTGGCACCCGCCGACCCGCCAGCTCTCCGGCCCGATGGCCCGCTGCTACAGCAACGACCTGGGTGTGCCGCCGTTCCTGGCGAAGGCGGTCGGCGGGTTGCTCGGCGCCCCGGAGCCCCGCCCGATCCGGGGCGAGATGTCGACCGGGCTGGACTCCTGCGTGGACTACCGGATGCCCGACTGGGTCCGGCCCCGGCTGCTGGAGCTTGAGAGCGCGCACGAGCACCGGGAGCTGTTCACCGGGAGTCCCGCCCCGGAGACCGGCACCACCTGGCTGGATCCGGTCACCACCCTGGGCAGCGTGAATCACCAGGACACCTGGCTCCAGCGACGGCCGCTGTTCGGTCACTGGGTGCGCCCGGACGGGACCTCCGGACATCTGTACGTCCACCTGATGAAGGACGACGGCGCGGAGGACTTCGACTTCGCCTCGGGCGTGCTCTCCACCGTGCAGAGCGGCCCGCACGTGGCCTGGCTCGCGGGGTTCGCCTGCCCTGCGGGCGACCGGCACCACCACCTCGACATGATCGAGCCGGGCGACCGGTTCCGGGCGCGGTCGCTGCGTCTGGTGGTGGATCTGATCGGTGCGCCGCCCGTGGCGGCGGAATCATCGGTCGACGGCGCCGTCGAAGTCGACCTGGGGACGGCACGGCTGGACTTCCGGCTCGCCGGGGGTGCCTTCGGTGGCCGTACGCCCACGGCCCGGCTGGTCCCGCACGCCGACGGGGTGCGGATCGAAGTGGTCCTCTTCGAGAGCACGGCCCCGGCCGAGCTGGACTGGGCGGAGCTCGGCGACACCTTCGCCGCGGGGACGCTGTCCCTCGTGCCGTCCGGAACGGAGCCGGATGCGCGGCCCGTGCCCGGTCCGGAGCTGGACCTGGCCGGTGACCGCGCCGAGGTGCGGTGGACGACCCCGCGGGGGAACCGGCTCACGGTGTGCGGCGGCCGGTCGGTCGTCTCCCGCGAGGAGCACGCCGCGCTGCACTCCGCGACGCTGGACGGCGCCGCGCCGCCCACGCCCCGCCTGTCGGACGCGCCGCTGGTTCCCTAGGCACCCCGGGCCCCGGGACCTCGGCATCGGGCGCAGCCGGCCGCACGGGAGGACCCGAGGCCGGCTGCGCCCGCGCCGGCCCGCCCGGCAGCCGTACGAGGGGCGGAGACGGACCGGGTGAGGTATCCCGGAGACATGGCTTCCCAGTGGTCCCTGCAGTCGATCCATGAGTCCCGGCGGCGCAGGAACGCGCTCGTGGCCATGCCGTTCGTACTGATCGCCATCGTCACGGTGGTCGATATGCTGGCGCCGCCGGATGTCCACCTCGGACCGTTCCTGGTGGCGGCGCCCGCGGTGGCCGCCTCGTTCTCCGGGCCGCGCATGACCGCCTTCGTCGGTGCGGTCGCCGTGCTGGCGCAGACACTGGTGGCCGTCGAAAGCACCAGTCTCAACGACCTCAACCACACCTACCAGATCATCGCGCTCGTACTCATCTCCGGCTTCGTCACTTTCTTCGCCCGTCTGCGAGTCCGCAACGAGCGGGCCGTGACCCAGCTGCGTTCGGTGGCCGAGGCGGCGCAGCGCGTGGTGCTCCGGCCGCTGCCGGGACGGAGCGGCCCGCTGCGCATCTCCTCGGTCTATCTGGCGGCGGAGGCCGAGGCGCAGATCGGCGGCGATCTGTACGCCGCCGCCCGCACCATGGGAGGCACCCGTCTGATCATCGGTGATGTGCGCGGCAAGGGGCTCGCCGCGATCGGTGAGGCGGCCAGCGTCCTGGGCGCGTTCCACGCCCTTTCCCGCCAGCGGTGGCTGCTGCCCGAACTGGTGGGTCATCTGGAGACGAGCATCGTCCCGGACCCGGAGGACCCCTCGCACGACTGCGGGGACGAGTGCGCCGGGGACGATCCGGACCTCGCGGAGTCCTTCGTCACGGCGGCCGTGCTCGACATCCCCGACGACGCCGCCGAGCTCCACCTGGTCAGCTGTGGTCATCCGCCGCCGTTGCTGCTGCGCGCGGGCGAGGTGATCCCGCTCGCGGTGCGGACCCCGGCCCCGCCGCTCGGTCTGGCGCGTCTGGTGATCACGGAACACACCGCGGAGACGTTCGGCTTCCAGGCCGGTGACACCCTGCTCCTGTACACCGACGGTGTCATCGAGTCCCGGGACCGGTCGGGGAAGTTCTATCCGCTGCGGGAGCGGGCCGCCTCGCGGTGCGGTGCGGGTCCCGACGCCCTGCTGGAGTCGCTCTGCGCCGATCTGTTGCGCCATGCGGGCGGTCGTCTGGGGGACGATGCCGCGCTGGTCGCCGTCGAGCGCCTGCCGGCCTCCGGGTGACGCCGGCACCGGCACCACCCCGGGGCCGCGCGGCGCGCCGGGCCGTCAGCTCCGCCCGGCGCCCAGCCGGCGTGACACGGCGCGCAGCCAGGGATGCCGTTCATGGAGCTGCGCTGAACGCCGGTCCAGCTCCTTTCCGAGGCGTTCCGTGCGCTTGTCGATGTCGAGCTCGTCCAGGATCCGGTCGACCTCGGCGAGCAGCGCGCCGTGCAGCTGCCACTGCCTGGGGTGTTCCCGGACGTCTTCGAGGAGCAGATCGGCCACCCGGTCCCTGGTCGCACGGCTGACGACGAGTGCGTGCGCCAGCCGGTCCTCCGCCTCCTCGGCGTTCTCCGCGAGCGGAGTGGTGATCAGCTCCGAGAAGCTCTCGACGGCATCTGCCATCTGGCCGAACAGTTCCGTCAGCGACTCGGCCACATCGGCGGGAAACAGTGTCTCGTCGGTACGGGCCTTGGCCAGGTCGGTGAGGGTGCGCGAGAGCACTCGCAGCACCACGGCGCAGATCTCCAGGGTGTCCAGACCGGTACGCAGCACGACCCGGTACAGCAGTCCCTGCCGGACGCGCGGATTGAGTGTGAGGCTGTCCTCGGCCTGCCGCAGCGAGGCGTCGACCTCCACGATGTCGTGGTCGAGGCGGCGGGCGGCGTGGAGCCGGTCGGCCGCCCGCTCGACGGTGATGTGCCCGCTCGCGTCCCGGCCCATCGCGCGGAGCGTCCGTCCCATCTCGCGGGCCAGGCCGTCGATGGAGGCGCCGGCGGGCTGCACCCATACGGGAGGTGCGAGGAGCAGGTTGAACAGCAACCCCACTCCGGCGCCGATCAGGGTTTCCAGCACCCGGTCCCAGGCGGTGGACGCGACCTGCGAGACGCCCAGCACGAGCATCGCGCTGATCGCCACCTCGGGTACGAACTCGCCGACGCGCACCAGTCGCCCGATGATCAGCGAGGCGAAGATCGTCAGCCCGAGGCTCCACCAGTTCAGGCCCACCAGCGCGCTGAGCGCGGTGGCGATGAGCACCCCGACCACGACCGAGTTCACCCGGCGGATGCCCGTGGTGAGCGTCGCGTAGAGGGTGACCTGCACGACGAGGAGCGCGGTGAGCGGGGCCGTGAGCGGTGCGGGGTGCGGCAGGGTCCACACCGCCACGACGTAGGCGATGACCGCGGCCGCCGTGGAACGCAGGGTCTGCGCCCCGACGGGCTCGGTCGTACGCCGGACGAGCTCGATCACGGGTGCGGATACTCGGGCCATCTCCTTCCCATGCCCGCCCGTGCGCCGTGGAAGCACCTGCGCACGGCGACACCCACCGTACGGGCGTGCGGGCCGGCGGCCCGGTCGTGGCCCGGGGTCACGGTTCGAGGGCGGCGAGCAGTTCCGCCGCGGTGGCGGTGGTCCGTACCTCGTCGGCCAGGGACCGGGCCCGCGCACGGTACGCGGGTTCCCCGAGGATGCGTTCGACGGCCGCTCGGATGCTCCGTACGTCGTCGGGGCCCAGCACCGGCGGCGCGTCCGCCGGGCCGCCGGTCGGGGTGACGGCGGCCCCCGCCCGCGCCTCGGTCACCAGCCGGGCGTTCTCCGGCTGGTCCGCGAAGAGGGGGACGCAGACCACGGGGACCCCGGCCGCGAGTGCGCCGTAGACCGTCCCCGAACCACCGTGGCAGACCACGAGCGAGGCGCTGCGCAGCACGTCCGCCTGCGGCACCCACGGCTCCACGTGGATGTGGGGCGGCAGCGGTCCGATGTCCGCCGCGTCGATGCGGTGCCCGGTCGTGAGCAGTACGCGCACCGGCAGCACACTCACCGCCTCCACCACCGCGCGGTACAGACCGGCCGCGGTGGGCAGGCCGCCCGCCTCGGTGCCGAGGGTGACATGGACGAGCGGCCCCTCCGCGCCGTTCCACCAGTCCGGCAAGGAATCCTGCCGGAGGTCTTCGTGGTAGCGGCGGGTCGCGGCGTACGGCGAGGGATCCAGGGAAGCGGGCAGGCGGGTCAGATACGGGGCGGCGAGAAGCCGCTCGGCGATGCCGGGGCCGTACGGGTCGAGCACGGGGCCCAGCAGATGGTCGGTGGAGCCGGTGAACCTCGCGGCGGAGACCGCGACCCGGGCGTGCGGGATCCCGTGGCGCTCGGCGGCGACCACCGAAGCGAACTCGAACGTCTCGTGCAGGACGAGGTCGGGCCGCCAGTCGCGGCAGGCCTCCTCCAGCGCGGGAAGCATCGCTGCGGTGCCGAGCCGGCCGAACACCTCCCCGACCATCATGGCGACGCCGTCCTCCGGTGACAGGGTCAGTCCGCGCTCCATGACCCGCGCGAGTTCCTCCTGGGGCGGCTCCCCGCCGATGCGGTACGGCTGTTTCCGGGACGCCAGTAACGCTTCGAGTGCCGGTGGGGCCACGACGAGGACGTCGTCGCCCCGTGCCGAGCACGCGTCGATGAGGGGAACGAGTGGGTGGAAGTGGCCCGAGCCGCGGGTCGAGGCGAAAAGTACACGCATAGGGCCGAGCCTAGAGATATCCGCACTCTGCCCACAGGATCGCTTTCCGCCTGATTAAGGCGCGTTTCCGGCGTTTGTGCGCCGTGCGGCCGTCAGGCCCGGCCCGCCACCGGTCGCGCCGGGCCGCACCTCACACGATGCGGGCCCGGGTGGCGAGCAGGGCGGCCAGGACGCCCGGCACGAGCAGCAGCCCGAAGGCGGCCACGTAGCCGACGTGGTCGTTCGAGCCGGCGCCCAGGAAGGCGTTGAAGACGGCGGAGGCGACGCCCAGGACGAGGATCTGGCCCAGATTCTGGTTGGTCTGCATCGCGCTGCTGGCGTAGCCCTGGCGCCCGGCCGGGGCGTGGGAGAGCGACAGCACGGTGAGGGAAGGGGCGAGCAGGCCCATGCCCACCGCTGCGACGACCATCGACGACGCGGCGGTGACCGGCGGCATCCCGGGCAGCGACCCGACAGCGGCGATCACGACCGCCACCACCTGCACCAGCGCACCGATCACGACCAGGCGGTGGCGGGGGGTCCGTTCCGGCAGGCGCCCCTGCACCCAGGAGGAGGCCGCCCAGGCCAGGGCAGCGCCGGTGAAGGCCAGACCCGTCACGACGGGGGCCACGTCCCGGCCGGTGACGAGCATCAGCGGCACCAGGGCCTCCAGCGTGAAGAACACTCCCGAACTGAGCCCGCGCAGCAGCACCGTGGCGGGCAGACCGCGTCCGGCGCGCCAGGTGCCGGCCGGCAGCAGCCGTGAGGCGAACAGCACCAGCAGGGCGAGTCCCGCCGCCGCGAACAGCAGATGGCGGGCGTCCCGGCCCGATGCTCCGTACTGCCCCAGTGCCGCGCCCGCACTGACCGCCACCGCGACCATCAGCGCGGGCCGCGGGGCCCGGTCCTCCGAAGGTTCGGGCGCGACGGGCCAGGAACGGCCGCGCAGCACGGCCACGACCGCCAGCGCCGGCAGCGCCGTCAGAACCGCGAGGCCGTAGAACACCGCACGCCAGGACCACGCCTCGGCCACCAGCCCCGCCAGCGGGGGGCCGACGAGCGACGGGATGATCCAGCAGGCACTCATCAGCGCCAGGGCACGCGGCTGCAGACGGTCGGGGTACGCCTGACCGATCGCGGCATTGATCGACACCGCGACCATTCCGCCCGCCACCCCGTCCACGAAGCGTCCGGCGGCCAGCTGCCAGATCGAGGTGCTGGCGGCCGAGACGAGCAGGGTGACCACCGCCAGCACCATGCCGGCCGCCAGCGGGCGGTGCGCGCCGGCGCGGTCCGCCCAGTGACCGCCCAGCACTCCGCCCAGCAGGCTCGCGGCCACGAAGCAGCCCGCCACCAGCGGGAAGAGAGCGACCCCGTCCAGATCCTGTGCGGCGGTCGGCAGGGTGGGGACCACGGCCAGGGCGGCGAGCCCGGTCAGGAACATCACCGCGGCGAAGGCGGCGGTGGCTGCCGCGTACGTTCCGGAGAAGAGTCCCTCGGCGGCCCCGGTCCGCAGGGGCGGGAGGTCGGCCGCCGTCGCCCGTACCGTCGTGGCCGGTTCCGCGGGGGTCGTGGGCGCGTCGTGCGATGTGCTCTTCGGGGCATCAGTCACGGGCGCCCAAGCTATGCGGACCGCGCGTCCGTGTGCCACCGGTTATTCCGCGTCGTGAACTTCCCGCGCCAGGCCGGCGACACGTGCACGGGACCGGTCAGGACCGGGACTTCGATGAGCGGGCCGACGGCTCCGGACAGGGCCTGGCCGGAGGTGACGCCGAAGGCCGCGACGGCACCCGGTCGCCGAGATCGCACCGCGTACGGGGTACCGGGCGCGACGGGCGCGCGGCGGGAGAGGCGACGGCGGCCGGGAAGCGGACCGGAGCGCCGGGGAAGGGGGCCGACTCCCGGGGAGTCGGGGCGCAGCCGGGCCACTGCCCGTATCTCGATCCTCGCTCCGGACCGCGCGGTCCGCATCCGGATCGCCCCGCCGCCACCGGCGGAACGGTCCCGGCGGCTCGCGCGGCCCCGGCCGCCACCGGTGCCGTCGCACCGGTGGCGGCCGGGGCCGTCAGCTCCTGTGCACCGCTGCCCGGCGTGCGGGAGCCGTCGGGTTCACAGGGTGCGTTCGAGGCGGTCGGCCATCAGCCTGACGAAGCGCGAGGGGTCGCCCAGTTCGCCGCCCTCGGCCAGCAGTGCCAGATCGTGCAGGAGCTCGGCCGTCTCCTGGAGACCGGTGCCGTCCTCCTCGCCGCGTTCGGCGTGCGCCCGGTTGAGGCCACTGACCAGCGGGTGCCCCGGGTTGAGTTCGAGGATGCGCTTGACCTGGGGAACGTCCTGGCCCATCGCGCGGTACATGTTCTCCAGGGCCGGAGTCACGTCGTGCGTGTCGGAGACGATGCAGGCGGGCGAGACGGTGAGGCGCGAGGAGAGCCGTACCTCCTTGACGGTGCCGCTCAGCCGGTCGGTCATCCAGCCGAGCAGATCCGCGTACTCCTGCTGCCGGCCCTCGCGCTCGGTCGCGGCCTCCTTCTTCTCCTCCTCGGTGCCGAGGTCGACCTCGCCCTTGGCGACGGACCTCAGCTGCTTGCCGTCGAAAGCGGGCTCCGCCTGGACCCACACCTCGTCGACGGGGTCGGTGAGCAGCAGCACCTCGACGCCCTTGGCGCGGAACGCCTCCATGTGCGGGGAGTTCTCGACGGCCTGCCGGGACTCCCCGGTCAGGTAGAAGATGTGCTCCTGGCCGTCCTTCATCCGCTCCACGTACTGCCGCAGCGTGGTCGGCTCGTCCTTGTCGTGGGTCGTGGCGAAGGACGAGACACCGAGGATCGTCTCGCGGTTCTCGAAGTCGCTCAGCAGCCCTTCCTTGAGGACCCGGCCGAACTCCCGCCAGAACGTGGCGTACCGCTCCGGTTCGGCGGACATCATGTCCTTGACGGTCGACAGCACCTTCTTCGCAAGCCGTCGGTGCATCAGCTGGATCTGGCGGTCCTGCTGCAGGATCTCGCGCGACACGTTGAGCGACAGGTCCTGCGCGTCGACGACGCCCTTGACGAAGCGCAGGTACGGAGGCATCAGCGCTTCGCAGTCGTCCATGATGAAGACGCGCTTCACATAGAGCTGGATGCCGCGCTGGTACCCCTGCATGAACAGGTCCTGGGGCGCGTGCGACGGGATGAAGAGCAGCGCCTGGTACTCGAAGGTGCCTTCCGCCTGGAGCCGGATGGTCTCCAGCGGGGCACTCCAGTCGTGGCTGATGTGCTTGTACAGCTCGTGGTACTCGTCGTCGGTGACCTCGTCGCGCGAGCGTGCCCACAGGGCCTTCATCGAGTTGAGCGTCTCGGGCTCGCGCGGTGCGTCGTCGGCCCCTTCCGCACCGTCGGCCCCTTCCGCACCGTCGGCGCCGTCGGCCGCCTCGGGGGCCATCCTGACGGGCCAGGTGATGAAGTCCGAGTACCGCTTGACGATCTCCCGGATCTTCCACGGGGAGACGTAGTCGTGGAGCTGGTCGTCGGTGTCCTCCGGCTTGAGCCGGAGCGTGACGGCGGTCCCCTGGGGAGCGCTGTCGACGGTCTCGATCGTGTAGGTCCCCTCACCGGTCGACGTCCACCGGGTGCCCTGGCTCTCGCCCGCGCGCCGCGTCAGCAGCGTGACCTCGTCGGCCACCATGAAGCTGGAGTAGAAGCCGACGCCGAACTGACCGATCAGCCCTTCGGCCGCGGCGGTCGACTCGGCCTCCTTGAGGTCCCGCAGGAACTTCGCGGTGCCCGAGTTCGCGATGGTCCCGATGAGCTGGACCACTTCGTCGTGAGACATGCCGATGCCGTTGTCCCGCACGGTCAGCGTGCGGGCCTGCCGGTCGGTCTCGATGGCGATGTGGAGGTCGGACACGTCCGCGCCGAGCGCGTCGTCGCGCAGTGCTTCGAGCCGCAGCTTGTCGAGCGCGTCGGAGGCGTTGGAGACGAGTTCGCGCAGGAACACGTCCTTGTTCGAGTAGATCGAGTGGATCATCATCTGCAGAAGCTGTCGCGCTTCCACCTGAAACTCGAACGTCTCAGTGGGCATAATCCGTAGTTCCTTCTCAGGTCCGCGGTCCGGGAATTGGCCTGAGCACTTTAGATCAGCCGGCCCCGTCGGCGCGGCGCCCTTCCTCCGGTCGGCTCGATGTCACCGCGTATCCGTCGGCGGTCCAGCCGCCGTCGCTGACCATCACCTGGCCGGTGATGTTCGCGGACACCGCGGAGGACAGGAAGAGGGCGAGATGCGCGATGTCCTGCGGGGTGCCCAGCCGGCCGCGCGGGGTGCGGCGGCGCAGCGCCTGTGTGTCGAGCCGTCCGGCGTCGGAGAGCCGGGTCAGCAGGTCGGTCTCGACATACCCGGGGGCGAGTGCGTTGACCCGGATTCCGAAGGGCGCCCACTCGACGGCCAGGACCTTGGTGAGGGCGGCGACGGCGGCCTTGGTCGCGCAGTACGCGGCGCGTTCGGGCCCGGCGGTCACCCCGTACATCGACGAGGTGGTGAGGACGACACCTCCGTCGCCCTCGCGCATGATGCGGGCGGCGGCGCGTGCGCAGACGAAGACTCCGGTGAGGTTGACGTCCAACGCGGTGTTCCAGCGGTCCAGTTCGAGATCGAGGGAGGGCGCGTTGGCCGACACTCCGGCATTGGCGACCATGACCGACAGCCGGCCCGTCCGGGCGGTGAACGAGGTGAGTGCCGCTGTCACCGCCTCCTGGTCGCTCACCGGGGCGGTGGCCGTCGCGATCACCTGGCCGGGGCGGCCCTCGGCCAGTGCGGGCCGTATCCGGTCCAGTTCGTCACCGTCGATGTCGAGCAGCAGCACATGACAGCCGGCGCGTGTGTACGCGTCGGCCATAGCCAGGCCGAGGCCGCGCGCGGCGCCCGTGACGCATACGGACCTGCCGCCGAGGTCGGGGTAGATCGCCGCTTCCGTCGTCATGTTCCGTTCCGTTTCCGCTCGCACTGCCGCTCTTCCCGCCCGCTGTTCCCGGTCCTGCTCAGATCATGTGCATTCCGCCGTTCACATGGATGACCTCGCCCTGTACGAAGCTCGCCGCGGGCGAGCACAGGAAGGTGACGACGGAGGCCACTTCCTCCGGCCTGCCCATCCGGCCGAGGGGGGTGGTGGCGAGAGCGGTGTCGCCGCGGGCGGCGACGTAGTCGCGGGTCATGGAGGTCTCGATGATGCCGGGCGAGACCATGTTGATCCGTGCCCTGGAGCCGAGTTCCCAGGCCAGGCTGCGGGAGAAGGCGAGCAGCGCGCCCTTGGTCGCCGCGTAGTGCGCGTGCCGGATGCTGCCGCGGTGCCCGGCCATGGAGGTCAGGTTGACGATGCTGCCGCCCTCGTTGAGGTGGGGCAGCACGGCGCGGGTGAGGTAGAAGACGCCGTTGAGGTTGACCGAGATGACGGTGTTCCACTGCTCGTCGGTCATGTCGGCGACGGACTGCTCCGGATAGATCCCGGCGGCCGGTACGAGGAAGTCGACGGAGCCGTACGTCTCGACCGCGGCGGCGACGAAGGCGTTGTTGCTCTCCGGTGAGGCGGCGTCCAGGGTGCGGGTGGTCACGGTCGCGCCCGTGGGGTCGAGCGTAGCGGCGAACTCCTCCAGTGCCCCGGCGTTCAGGTCGCCGAGCACCAGGTTGGCGCCGGCCGCGTGGAACTGGCGGGCCACCTCGCGGGCGATGCCGCCGCCCGCGCCGGACAGGAGGAGGGTCCGGCCCTCGAAGGGGCGTGCGTCAGTCTGCTGCGTCTGCTGCGTGGTCGCTGTCATGGTCGTCCTCTGTGAACAGTTCGGGATGCTGGGCCAGTTCCAGCCGTGTGCGGCGGATGTGGCCGGTGAGAAATCGTTCGGCGTCGACGGTGTCGGCCCGCTTGATCGCCTCGATGATCAGGCGGTGTTCGGCGTGGATCAGCTCCCAGCCGCTGTCGCCCGCGAGCCGGGCGAAGGCACGGCGATAATGCTGGGTGGTGTTCCAGAACCGGTCGACCATGGTGGTGATCTGGGCGACGCGGCAGCCGGCGTAGGTGAGGAGATGCAGACGGCGGTCCAGGGCGAGGAAGCGGTCCACGTCGGTGGTGAGCTCGATCTGCCGGGCGATCGTCTCCAGTTCGGCGACCTGCTCGGGGGTCAGGTTCGGAACGCTCTCGCCGAGGGCGAGCGGCTCCAGGCGTTCGCGGATCTTGTAGACGCCCTCGCACTCCGCCATGTCCATCCTGGAGACCCAGGCACCGCTGTTGGACTTCACGACGGTCAGACCCTCGGCCGCCAGTATCCGCAGGGCCTCACGTACGGGCAGCCGGCTGGCGCCGAGCTGGGCGGCGACCTGCTCCTGCATGATCCGTGCGCCGGGGCGCAGCTCACCGCTCAGGATGGCGGCACGCAGATGGTCCGCGACGCGCTGGCTGGCGACGGCGGCGCTGGATCCGGACGTGCTGGATCCGGACGGTTCGGAGCCGGACGGTTCGGAGCCGGTGGTCGGCTTGCGTGACATGACTCTCCCTGGTGCGGTGCGCGGCAGCGTGTTCAGACGGAAGGCTGCCACAGCCGTACCGGTGAGCCGGCTTCGTACTGCTTGCCTCCCGGGTAGGAGACCAGCTCCAACTGCATCCCCCAGGGCGTGAGGAAGTAGACCCAGCGCTGCCCCTCGCTCGGGCCCGAGCTGGCCGTGGGTGCGCCCAGGATCCTCACGCCGTGCCGCCGCAGGTGCGCCACGGCGGCGTCGAGGTCGGTGACGTAGAAGGCGAGGTGGTGGCCGCCGACGTCGCTGTTGCGCGGCGGTCGCGTCTCCTGTCCGGGGGCCTCGTACTCGAAGATCTCGAAGTTCGGACCGCCGGCGCAGCGGAAGAAGCGCAGCTCGCGCATCACGGCGCGCGGGTGGACGCCGAGGTGGTCGCTCATCCAGGTGCCGTCGGAGCGGAACGGGCCGAGCGAGTAGACGTGCTCGCAGCCGATCACCTCCACGAAGAAGCGGGTCGCCTCTTCGAGGTCGGGAACGGTGAAGCCGATGTGCTCGACACCGGCCAGCCCGGGAAGCCCCTGACTCCGCTCACTTGCTGAATGGATCCATCTCTCCGCCATGCATCTCACATTGCGTCGCCACAGGTGCCGTAGTCAATGGATATACCCGAAATCTGAACGTAACGTTCCAGTAACGGGGTATTGGCTATGGATCCATTGACTGCGACAGTGCTCTCCGAATCACACAGGAGAGTGCTCATGCCCACACACCGGAAACTGGCCCCCGCCTCACCCTGGACCGAGGTGACGGCGACCAAGAAGGACTGGCACGGCGCGGACCCGCGGCTGCTGACCTCGATGTTCACCCAGACCCTGCTGATCAGGACCTTCGAGGAGTACGTCCTCGACCTGGCGGGGCAGGGGCTGGTCCATGGGCCGGCGCACTCCAGCATCGGCCAGGAGGGCGGCGCCGTCGGCTCCGTACTGCCGCTGACCGGCGCCGACTTCGTCGGCGGCTCGCACCGGGGGCACCACCAGTTCCTGGCCAAGGCCCTGGGATACGTCGCGCCCGGCGGCATCGACCTGCGCCGCCCCGTCGACGACGGTGTGCGCACCGTCCTGCAGCGCAGCCTGGCCGAGATCTGCGGTCTGGCCAGGGGCTTCTGCCGGGGCCGGGGCGGATCCATGCATCTGCAGTGGCGCGAGGCCGGGGCCATGGGCACCAACGCGATCGTCGGCGGCGGCGTGCCGCAGGCCGCGGGGTTCGCCTGGTCGGCGCGGCAGGCCGGCACCGATGCCGTCTCCGTGAGCTACTTCGGGGACGGCGCGGTCAACATCGGCTCCGTGCTGGAGACGATGAACCTCGCCGCCGCCTGGAAGCTGCCGGTCTGCTTCTTCATCGAGAACAACAAGTACGCCGTCTCCACCCACGTGGACGAGGCGACGGCCGAGCCCCGGCTCTCGGCGCGCGGTCTGGGCTTCAACATCCCCAGCTGGCGCGTGGACGGCATGGATCCGCTCTCCGTGTACCTCGCCATGAGCGAGGCCGTGGACCACATGCGCGCGGGCCACGGCCCGACCGTCGTCGAGGCCGAGGTCTACCGCTACTTCCACCAGAACGGCCCGTTCCCCGGCAGTGCGTTCGGCTACCGCACCAAGGACGAGGAGAAGGAGTGGCGGGCCCGCGACCCGCTGGCCCTCGTCTCGCGTCAGCTCGTCGAGAACGGTGTCCTGAGCGCCGACGAGATCGAGGAGTGCACCGCACGGGCCAAGGCGGTCATGGCCGCCATCGGCGACGAACTGCTGGAGCCCGACCCCGGCGGCAAGCCGGGCACCCGTCGCATCAAGCCCTCCGAATGGCCCGACCCGTCCTTCCGCGACGTCGGCGTACGGGGCGACCTCAGCGAGTTCGAGGGCGTACGCCTCGCCGACACCGGCACCGGCACCGGCACCGGCACCGGCACCGATGGTTTTCAAGGGCGCCTGGAACAGCGGAAGTTCATCGACGTCGTGGCGGAGGTGATGAGCCGGCGCATGGCCGAGGACCCGTCGGTGGTCGTCATGGGCGAGGACGTGCACCGGCTCAAGGGCGGTACCAACGGCGCGACCAAGGGGCTTGCCGAGGCCCACCCGGACCGTGTCCTGGGCACACCGATCAGCGAGAACGCCTTCGCCGGGCTCGCCGGCGGCATCGCGCTCGACGGCCGGTACAAGCCGGTGGTGGAGTTCATGTACGCCGACTTCATGTGGGTCGCGGCCGACCAGATCTTCAACCAGATCGGCAAGGCCCGGCACATGTTCGGCGGCGACGGACAGGGCACCGGCGTCCCGCTCGTCCTGCGCAGCAAGGTCGCCATGGGCACCGGCTACGGCTCCCAGCACTCCATGGACCCGGCGGGAATCCTCGCCACGGCCCCCGGCTGGCGGATCGTCGCCCCGTCCACCCCCTTCGACTACGTCGGCCTGATGAACTCCGCGCTGACCTGCAAGGACCCGGTCGTCGTACTGGAGCACACCGACCTGTACGGCTCGGTCGGTCCGGGCCCGGTGGACGACTTCGACTACTGCCTGCCCGTGGGCAGGGCGGCCGTGCGCCGCACCGGATCCCGGATCACCGTCGTGACGTACCTCGCGATGACCAACTACGTACTGGAGGCCGTCGAGCAGCTGGGCCTGGACGCCGAGGTCATCGACCTGCGCTGGCTGGACCGCGCCAGTCTCGACTGGGACACCCTCGGCGAGAGCATCCGCAAGACCAACAACGTGCTCATCGCCGAGCAGGGCCCCATCGGCACCTCCTACGGCGGCTGGCTGTCGGACGAGATCCAGCGCCGCTACTTCGACTGGCTCGACCAGCCGGTGGAGCGCGTCCAGGCCGGCGAGTCCTCGCCCAGCATCAGCAAGGTGCTGGAGCGGGCGGCCATCGCAAGGACCGAAGAGGTCGTGGCCGCGCTCCAGCGGGTCACCGGGAACTGACCCTCCCCGTACGAGAGAACACCCAGGAGGGTTGATCATGGCAGAACTGTTCCGAATGCCCGCCGTGGCCGCCGACGCGGCGACGGCCGTGCTGTCCGCCTGGCAGGTGGCGGAGGGGGCGTCGTTCACCAAGGACGACGCGCTGGTCTCCATCGAGACCGACAAGGCCGAGGTGGACGTCGCCGCCGAGCAGGACGGCGTCCTGCTCAAGGCGTTGTACGAGGCCGGCGTCGAGATCGAGGTTGGTGACCCGATCGCCGTGCTCGGCGCCGTCGGCGAGCAGCCGGGTGACCTCGACGCGCTGCTGGCCGGGCTCGGCGTCAGCGCGCCCGGCGCGGCCCCGCAGGCGGTTCGCCGGGACGTACCGGAGGAGCCGGTGGCACCGCCCGCGGCCGCCCCGGCTTCCGGTGGGCAGGGTCGCGGCGGGCGCGTCTTCAGCAGTCCGCTGGCCCGCAGGCTGGCCCGGGAGGCGGGCCTCGACATCGAGGCCCTCATCGGCACCGGGCCCGGCGGCCGCGTCGTCAGGCGTGACGTCGATGCCGCGGCAGCGGCCCGGCACACACCGGCGCAGGAATCGGCCCCGGCCGTGCCTCCGGCTCCGGCTCCGGCTCCGGCTCCGGCTCCGGCTCCCAGGGAAACCCCCACCGGCCCGCGGGCCGTCGGCGCCACCGCCCCCGCCGGCACCGGCGACCACGAGGACCTCCCGCACACCCGCATGCGCCGGGCCATCGCCAGGCGCCTGACGGAGAGCAAGCAGCACACCCCGCACTTCTATCTGCGGGCGACCTGCGCCGTGGACGAGCTGCTCGCCCTGCGGCAGCGGATCAACGCCGTCAGCCCGGTGAAGGTCTCGGTCAACGACCTGCTGATCAAGGCCGTCGCCACGGCGCACACCCAGGTGCCGGAGATGAACGCGGTGTGGCAGCCGGAGGCCGTCCGCCGGTTCCGTACCGTCGACGTCTCGGTCGCCATCGCCACCGACACCGGCCTGGTGACCCCGGTGCTGCGCGGGATCGAGAACCTTTCCGTGTCGGCGATCGCCGCACGGACCCGCGCGTACGCGGAACAGGCGCGCTCCGGGGCGCTGCACCCCGCCGACCTCGAAGGCGGCTCGATCACCGTCTCGAACCTCGGCATGTACGGGGTCGAGGAGTTCACCGCCATCATCAACCCGCCGCAGGCCGCGATCCTGGCCATCGGCGCCGCACGCGACGAGGCGGTGGTCCGCGACGGTGCGGTCACCGCGGCCAAGGTGCTCGGCGTGGTCCTGTCCGTGGACCACCGTCCGGTGGACGGCGCCGTGGCGGCGCGCTGGCTCGCGGCCTTCACCGAGGCCGTGGAGAACCCGGTCCGGCTCGTCGTCTGACCCCACCCCGGCGGGCCGGGCGGACCGCGGCGTCGTCGCCGCGGTCCGCCCGCCACCGCCCACCCCTGGGCCGCAGTCCGCGTCAGGCGGCTGCCAGAGCACTCCAAGAGGACACCGATGTCTTTGATCCGCGCTTCCCGCACACCCGGTGCGGCCACAACGAACGAAACCCCGCGCGATGCGCTCGGCGGGCTGGACCAGCGCAATCTCCGGCGGCTGATGCCGCTGCTGCTGGCCGCCTACATCATGTCGTTCCTGGACCGGACCAACATCGGCCTGGCCAAGGAACGCCTGGAGGTCGACCTCGGCATCTCCGCAGCGGCCTACGGGCTGGGCGCGGGGCTGTTCTTCCTCACCTACGCGATCTCCGAAGTGCCCAGCAACCTGATCATGTACCGCGTGGGCGCCCGCTGGTGGATCACCCGGATCATGCTGACCTGGGGCGTCATCTCCTCCTGCATGGCCTTCGTCCAGGGCGAGAAGTCCTTCTACGCCATGCGGCTGCTGCTCGGTGCCGCCGAGGCCGGACTGCTGCCGGGCATCCTGCTCTACTTCACGTACTGGTTCCGCTCCGAGACCCGCGGCAGGGCCATCGGCCTGCTCCTGCTCGGCGCGTCCATCGCCAGCGTCGTCGGAAACCCGCTCGGCGGGCTGCTCATGGAGATGGACGGGTTCGGCGGCTGGCACGGCTGGCAGTGGATGTTCGTCATCGAGGGGATCCCCTGCCTCTTCCTGGCGATCGCCATCTACCGCTTCCTGCCCGACGGCCCGGCCAAGGCGCCCTGGCTGACGGCGGACGAGGCCCGGTTGGTCCAGGACGCGGTCACCCGCGAACAGGCCGAGGGCTCCGAGGCGGCGGGCAACGGCTCCGGGTCCGGCTCCCTGCTGACGGTGCTGCGCGACAAGCAGATGCTGCTGGCCATCTTCGCCAACTGGACCCACCAGGTGGCCCTGTACTCCGTCGTCTACTTCCTGCCCGGCATCATCGGCGGCTGGGGCGATCTCTCGCCGTTCACCATCGGCCTGCTCACCGGACTGCCCTGGCTCACCGCAGCCGTCGGTGCCGTACTGGTGCCACCGCGCGCGACCACGCCCCGGCGCTCCCGCAACTTCGTGGTGGTCGGCCTGCTGATGATGTTCACCGGACTCGTCGTCGCCGCTGTCGCGGGTCCCGTGATCGCTCTGCTCGGCTTCTGCTTCACCGGCCTGGCCTTCTTCGTCGTCCAGCCGCTGCTGTTCAACTTCCCCGCCACCCGGCTCTCGGGCAAGACCCTCGCCGGCGGCCTGGCGCTGCTCAACACCATCGGCATCACCGGCGGCTTCGTCGGCCCGTACATCATGGGCTACGCCGAGGATGCCACCGGCAACCACCTCTCCGGACTGTGGGTCTCCGTCGTCCTGCTGGCCCTCGGCGCGCTGGCGGCCACGCGCCTGCGCTTCTCCCCCAAGTCCTGACCCACGCCCCCGGGCAACCCCGGCCCCGACGCCGTCCGCCCCGACCGGGGTGGACGGCGTCGGCGATGACGGTCGCGTGCGGGACCGGGTCGTGCACCGCGCACCGACAGGCCGCCGGCCGCCGGTCCCCGCGCAGGAATACCGCGACCCCGGGGAACCGGGCGCAGCACGGCACGATCGGCGTCGGGTGCGAGGAGCCCGGCGGTGCTGCTCCCGGCAGTCGCGCCGGCAGAGGTCTGTGCGTGCCTCGTGACGGGATCGCGTTCGCCCTCGCGAGGCCGGGCAAGGTGTCCGCGACGCCCTGCCCGTCATCGGCGCGGTCGTCACGGTGGCGGCGACCGCGCCGAAGCAGGAGAAGCGTCCCTCTGCGCCCGCGCACCCGCACCGGCTTCGTTCGCCGCGGTGAAGGGCCGCGCCAGGGCCTGTTCCGCGAGCGTGTGGGTACCGGGATCCCGTCGTGGTGGCCCGTGTTCGCCCGGGTGTCACGTTCCGGGATGTGAACAGCAGTCCCCCCGGCAACGGTTCACCCTCTAGTCTGGCCTGTGCAGCTGGTTCGCCCTGTCCGCCAGACAGGCGCGTCGTAAGAGGGAACCCGGTGGGAATCCGGGACTGCCCCGCAGCGGTGAGCGGGAACGACCGCCGTCATACGCACTGGATCCGGTCGGATCCGGGAAGCGACGGCCAGTAGGAATCTGCCCCGGCAGATGTGCCCGCGAGTCCGAAGACCTGCCTGTTGCCCGCACGCGACCCCTCGTGTGCGGATATCCCGGTGACCTCGTGGGCGGGTCGGCGTACATATCGGTCGGAGGACCGCGCACTGGGCGTGCGTGGGATCCGTCCGGTTCGTCATTCCTTCGCGTCCGTGTCCCGTCACCGGGATCTCAAGGAGTCATCTCGCGAAGGAGATTTCCGTGACAGCACAACCCGCGACCGCACGTGCCACCGTGTACGGCTACCCCCGTCAGGGCCCGGACCGGGAACTGAAGAAGGCAGTCGAGGGCTACTGGAAGGGCCGGGTCACCGCCGACGCCCTCCAGGAGACGGCAGCCGGCCTGCGCCGGTCCAACTGGCGGCGCTTGGCGGACGCCGGTGTCCACGAGGTGCCCACCGGCGACTTCTCGTACTACGACCACGTCCTGGACACCAGTGTCATGGTCGGCGCCGTCCCCCAGCGGCATCGGGCGGCCGTCGCCACCGACGCACTCGACGGGTACTTCGCGATGGCCCGCGGCACCCAGGACGTGGCGCCGCTGGAGATGACCAAGTGGTTCGACACCAACTACCACTACCTCGTCCCCGAGCTCGGCCCGGACACCGTCTTCACCACCGATTCCACCAAGCAGGTCACCGAGCTGAAGGAAGCCCTCGCGCTCGGGCACACCGCCCGCCCGGTACTGGTCGGCCCCGTCACGTACCTCCTGCTCGCCAAGCCCGCCCCCGGGGTGGCGGCCGGCTTCGAACCGCTCACCCTGCTGGACCGTCTGCTGCCGGTCTACGCGGAGGTGCTCGCCGATCTGCGTGCCGCCGGGGCGGAGTGGGTACAGCTCGACGAGCCCGCGTTGGTCCAGGACCGGACGCGGGCCGAACTGAACGTCGCCGCCCGCACGTACCGTGAACTCGGCGGCCTGACCGACCGGCCGAAGCTGCTCGTCGCCACCTACTTCGACCGGCTCGGCGAGGCGCTCCCCGTCCTTGCGAAGGCCCCGGTCGACGGCCTGGCGCTGGACTTCACCGAGGGCGCCGCGGGCAACCTCGAAGACCTCGCCGCCGTCGGCGGGCTGCCCGGCAAGCGGCTCGTCGCGGGCGTCGTCAACGGCCGCAACATCTGGATCAACGACTACGAGAAGTCGCTGGCCACCCTCGCCACGCTCCTCGGTCTCGCCGGCCGGGTCGACGTGGCCGCCTCCTGCTCCCTGCTGCACGTCCCCCTCGACACGGCGCCGGAGAGGGACATCGACCCGCGGATCCTTCGCTGGCTCGCCTTCGCCGAGCAGAAGGCCACCGAGGTCGTCGCACTGGCGAAGGGCCTGGCTCAGGGCACCGGCGCGATCACCGCCGAGATCACCGCCAACCGCGCCGATCTCGCCTCACGCGCACAATCCCCTCTCACCCACGACCCCGCCGTACGGGCCAGGGCCGCCGCCGTCACCGACGCCGACGGCCGCCGCTCCCAGCCGTACCCCGAGCGCGCCGCCGCCCAACGTGCCCACCTCGATCTGCCGTTGCTGCCCACGACCACGATCGGGTCCTTCCCGCAGACCGACGAGCTGCGCGCGGCCCGTGCCGGTCTGCGCGCGGGCCGGATCGACACGGCCGGATACGAGGAGCGGATCAGGGCCGAGATCGGCGAGGTCGTCGCCTTCCAGGAGAAGGCCGGCATCGATGTCCTGGTGCACGGCGAGCCCGAACGCAACGACATGGTCCAGTACTTCGCCGAACAGCTCACCGGCTACCTCGCCACCCGGCACGGCTGGGTCCAGTCCTACGGCACCCGCTACGTCCGCCCGCCGATCCTGGCCGGCGACATCTCCCGCCCCGCACCGATGACGGTGCGCTGGACCTCGTACGCCCAGTCGCTCACCTCGCGTCCGGTCAAGGGCATGCTGACCGGGCCCGTCACCATGCTGGCCTGGTCCTTCGTCCGCGACGACCAGCCGCTCGGCGAGACCGCCCGGCAGGTCGCCCTCGCCCTGCGCGACGAGGTCGACGACCTGGAGGCCAGTGGCACATCCGTCATCCAGGTCGACGAACCCGCCCTGCGCGAAACCCTTCCGCTGCGCGCGGCGGACCGCCCCGCGTACCTGGAATGGGCCACCGGTTCGTTCCGTCTCACCACCAGCGGTGTGCGTCCGGACACCCAGATCCACACCCACATGTGCTACGCGGAGTTCGGGGACATCGTCCAGGCCATCGACGACCTCGATGCCGATGTCATCAGCCTGGAGGCCGCCCGCTCCCACATGCAGGTCGCCCGCGAGCTCGCCGCACACGGCTATCCCCGCGAGGCCGGACCCGGTGTGTACGACATCCACTCCCCGCGCGTACCCGGTGCGGACGAGGCCGCCGGCCTGCTCCGCAAGGGACTCGAGGCGATTCCCGCCGAACGGCTGTGGGTCAACCCCGACTGCGGTCTCAAGACCCGCGGCTGGCCGGAGACCAGGGCTTCCCTGGAGAACCTGGTCTCCGCGGCCCGTACGGTACGGGCGGAGCTGCCCGTGTCCTGACGGCTGACGCACGACGGCCGGGGCGCCCGTGAGCGCCCCGGCCCCGGTCGGAACGGTGTGCCATGACGGTCCCCCTCTCGACCCCCGGCACCGCGGGGTTCCCCCCACACCACGGGATCTACGGTGTAGGTTCAGCAACGGACGGGACGTACGAGGGGCAGGGAGCAGACGTGGCCGGACGAGCACAGGGCACCGCGGCGGGGCTCAGCCGCCGGCGCATCGCCGACGCCGCCGTCGCGCTCGTCGACCGCGACGGCCTGGAGCGCTTCGGGGTACGGCGCCTCGCGGAGGAGCTCGGGGTCGACCCGATGTCGATCTACCACCACATCAAGGGCAAGGCGGCGCTGCTGGACGCGGTCTCCGAGGCCGTGCTCGCCGAGGTGGCCGCCGCGACGGACGACACGTCGCGCGACTGGGAGGAGATCGCCCGCCGAACGGCGCACGGCTACCGGGAGATGGCCCATCGGCACCCCCGGGTGTTCCCGCTGCTGGCGACGCGCGCCCAGACCTCACCGGTGGCCCTCGTCGCGCTGGAGCGGCTGGTCACCGCCATGCGCGAGGCCGGCCTGCCCGAGCAGGTGGTCGCGGACGCGCCGATGACGTTGTTCGGCTTCCTCAACGGATACCTGCTCGCGGTGCTCAGCGGCGAGAGTGCCGAGGACACCGGAGCCCCCGCGATCGACGCCGACGCGTATCCGACCATGGCCGCCCTCGCGCCCCTTCAGGCCGACTACGGGTCCTTGGCGGAGTTCGACCGGATCCTCGGCACCGTGCTCGGCGGCATCCAGGACCGGGCGGCGCGCGGCTGAATCCGGTGAGCGGTCACGGACCGCACCGACACGTCCGACGAACGCGACGACAGGGAGAAACCATGGACGGCATCGGGATCATCGGCGTCGGCGAGATCGGCCGGGCCATCGTGGACGGCCTGTGCGACGGCGTCGTCCATCCGCCGCGGATCCACCTGTCGCCGCGAGGAGCCCGAACGGCCGGCGAACTGTCCCTGCGGTATCCGAACGTCCGGGTCTGCGCCGACAACCAGGACGTGGCGAACCGCTCGGAGGTGGTCGTCCTCGCCGTCCGCCCCCAGGACCGCGCCGAGGCCCTCGCCGGGCTCCGGGTCGGCGACGACGGGGTCGTGATCAGCCTGATGGCCGGCGTCGGCATCGGCGAGCTGCGCGAGACGCTCGGCACCGGCGCCCCCGTGGTGCGCGCGATTCCGCTGCCCACCGTGCGCGAGCGCAGGTCCGTCACCGTGACGTGCCCCTCCCACCCGGTCGCGGACGATCTGTTCGACGGCCTCGGCGGGGCGCTGCCCCTCGCGGACCTCGCGTAGTCACGAGCGGGCGGCGGCGCCGACCGGCGTCCAGGTACCGTCGCCGGTCGACGACGTGATCCGGTCGGTACTGCGGTGATGTCGCGGTTCAGGGGGCGGGCTGCCGGAGCACGGCGACATCCCGGGGCGGCAGTACGAGGCCGCCCTCGGTCCCGGGGCCGATGAGCAGCTCGCCGGTCACGCCGGGCAGCGGCACCGGAACGTCGCTGCGGTTGACGAGGAAGAGGTAGCGGCTCCCGGCGTCCCGGCGTACCGCGAGTTCGACCGGCCCACGTGCTCCGTAAGGGAGTTCGCTGGTCACTCCGGCCGGTTCGAGCAGCTCCGGCAGCAGTTCGGCCAGGCCTTCGGCGCCGAGGCGGGTGGAGACGTACGCGGCCGAACCCCGGCCGGCGGCTCGGCGGGTGACCGCCGGGCGGGAGGCGTAGGTCCCGGTGCTGTAGCGGACCAGCACTTCCACGTCCGGCCCGGTGACGGTGATCCGGTCGGTCCACAGACTGCCGGTCGTCGCGTTGCCGAGACCGACGGTGGCACCGTCGAGCAGCGGCCCGAACTCCTCGATGCGGATGCCGAGCAGCTCGCGCAGGGCGCCGGGGTAGCCGCCGAGCCAGATGTGGTCGTTCTCGTCGACGATGCCGGAGAAATACGTGGTGACGAGGTGCCCGCCGCCCTCGACGTACCGCGTCAGCTCCTTGCCGAAGGACTGGGAGACCATGTGCAGCACGGGCGCGATCACCACGTCGTACGAGGAGAGGTCGGTCCGGTGCGCGGGCACCACGTCGGCGCGGATGCCGAGCCGCAGCAGCGCGGAGTACCAGTCGAGGGCCTCGCGATGGTAGTCGAGCCGCGAGGTGGGGTGGGAGTCGTGCTCGCTGGTCCACCACGAGTCCCAGTCGAACAGCACGGCCACGCGGGCCGGTTCACGGACGGCTCCGGCGATCGGAGCGAGCGCTTCGAGGGTGCGGCCCAGGTCGGTGACGGAGCGGAAGAGTTCACTGTCGGGGCCGGCGTGCGGCACCATCGCCGAGTGGTACTTCTCGGCCCCGGCCGCCGACTGGCGCCACTGGAAGAAACAGACGGCATCGGCACCGTGCGCCACATGCAGCAGCGAGTCCCGCGCCAACTCCCCCGGCTTCTTGGCAAGGTTGACGGGCTGCCAGTTCACGGCACCGGTGGAGTGCTCCATCAGGAACCACGGGCGGTGGCCCGCGATGCCACTGGTCAGGTTGGCCGAGAAGGACAGCTCGTCGCGGTCCTGCGGTCCGGGTACGACGTAGTGGTCATTGGCGACGAAGTCGATCGCGCCCGAGCCCGCCCAGTCCGCGTAGTCCATGCCCCTGGTACCGCCCATCACCATGAAATTGGTGGTCACCGGCACGTCCGGGGTCAGCTCGCGCAGCACCTCGCGCTCCGCGAGCAGATGGTCCTTGAGCGCGTCGGACGAGAACCGTTTGAAGTCGAGCTGCTGCGTCGGATTGGGGTGCGAGGCGGCGAGGCGAGGCGGCAGGATCTGGTCCCAGTCGCTGTAGAGCTGGGACCAGAAGGTCGTCCCCCAGGCGTGGTTGAGGGCTTCGAGCGTGGTGTAGCGGCGGCGCAGCCAGGTGCGGAAGGCACGGGCGGCGTCGTCGGAGTAGTCGTAGACGTTGTGGCAGCCCAGCTCGTTGCTGACGTGCCAGGCGACCAGGGCCGGGTGTCCGGCGTAGCGGGTCGCCAGCTCCCGTACCAGGCGCAGCGCGTGGGTACGGAAGACCGGTGAGGTGGGCCGCCAGTGCTGGCGTGCTCCCGGCCAGAGGGTCTCGCCGGTCGCGGTCACCGGCAGGATCTCCGGGTGGGCGGTGGTGAGCCACGGCGGCGGGGACGCGGTCGCGGTGGCCAGGTCGACGCCGATGCCGCCCGCGTGCAGCAGGTCCATGACCTCGTCGAGCCAGTCGAAGTCCCAGGCGTCGGCGGTGGGTTGGAGCCGGGCCCAGGAGAAGATCGCCAGCGAGACGACATTGACGCCGGCCCGGCGCATCAGACGGACGTCCTCCTCCCACACCTCCCGCGGCCATTGCTCGGGGTTGTAGTCGGCGCCGTAGCCGAGGCGTCGGCTGCCGTCGCTGCCCGCAGGGTACGGGAAACGGGAGGTGAGGGGGGAGGTCATGCCGATCCTTCCGAGGGCCGGTGATGTGTGGACGCGTGGGCGCGAGGAGGGGTGAGCCTCCGGGGCTCCGGGGCTACTTCTCGACGGTGAAGCCCTGCTCCGTGCCGTACTTGACGGACGCTTCCTGCCACGCCTTCAGGCCCTGGGACAGCTTCGTGCCGGAGATGTAGGCCTTGCCGACGGTGTCGTTGAAGATCGAGTTGGCGTAGACCTGGTACGGCAGGTACTTCCAGTCGGTGGGCACGTTCCTCGCGGACTCGGCGAAGACCTCGTTGGCCTTCTGCCCGCCGAAGTACGGGAACTCGGTGCTCTGGAACGCCTCGGATTCCAGGTCCTCGGTGGTCGCGGGGAACGCGCCGTTCTTGATGCGGGTCTGCACGCCCGCACCGGAGTTGGCGTACTCGACGAAGGCGTAGGCGAGTTCCTTGTTCTTGCCGAGTTCGGGGAGTGCGAGCGAGCTGCCGCCGTTCTCCGAGCTGTTGGTCGCCCCCTTGGTCCACTGAGGCAGGGGGGCCACGCGCCAGTCGCCGGAGGCGCCCTTCACGCCGGAGGCGAAGTTCGCGGGCATCCACGCGCCGATGGGCAGTGTGGCGATGGTGCCGTCACCGAGGCCCTTGTACCAGTCGTCGCTCCATCCGGCGATCGGTGAGACGAGCTTCTCGTCGATGAGCTTCTGCCAGGTCTCGGTGTACTTCTTCGCGCCGGCGTCGGTGAAGTCGATGCCGACCTCGGTGCCGTCGACCTTGTACGGGTGTGCACCGGCCTGCCAGAGCAGGCTGGTGGTGAGGCCCGCGTCGCCGAGGTCGCTGGTGATGTACGCCTTCGGGTCCGCCTTGTGCAGCTTGCGGGCCGCCTCGACGTACTCGTCCCATGTCGTCGGCACGGCGATCTCGTACTGGTCGAAGACCTTCTTGTTGTAGAAGAGCGCCATCGGTCCCGAGTCCATCGGCAGGCCGTAGATGCCGTCACCGGCCCGCACCGCGTTCCACGGGCCCGGCGAGTACGCGTCGGCCAGCTTCTCGGCACCGAACGGCTCGAGGTCGGTGACCGACTTCGTGAGCGCGTACTGGCTGAGCGCGTAGTACTCGATCTGTGCGACGTCGGGAACACCTTTCTTGGCCGAGATCGCGTTCTGCAGGGCCTTGTACTGGTCGTTGTTGGTGCCGGCGTTCACCAGCTTGATGTCGACCTTCGGATACTTCTTCTCGAAGTCGGCGGCGACCTGCTTCAGGGTGGGTTCCCACGCCCATACGGTGACGGTGCCGCCCTTCTTCAGCGCGGCCCGGATGTCGGCCGGGCCGACCTTCCGCTGTCCGGAGTCGTCGTTGCCGGAGCCGCCGCAGGCGGTTGCCCCGAGGGCGAGGGCGCAGAGGAGACCGATGCCGCGCAGCAGGCGGCGGGGGTGCTTGGGCATGGCGATGCTTCCACTTCGTCGTGGTCCTGCAGAGGGATTTCGGAAAGGGTGCGGGGCGGGCGTGCCGACCGGGGATTCCTCGCCGCGCCTACTCCTTGACGCTTCCGGCGGCGAGGCCGGACTGCCAGTACTTCTGGAGCAGCAGGAACGCGGCGATCAGCGGCACGATGGTGATCAGCGAGCCGGTGATCACCAGGTTGAACACGACCTCGCCGCCGGCCGCGTACGCCTGTTTGTTCCACGCGTCGAGTCCGACGGTCAGCGGGTACCAGTCGGGATCCTTCAGCATGATCAGCGGCAGGAAGTAGTTGTTCCACGTCGCGACCGTGGTGAAGAGCAGAACCGTTACCGTGCCGGGAGCGAGCAACGGCAGCGCGACCCGGAAGAAGGTGCGCAGCTCGCTCGCGCCGTCGATGCGGGCGGCCTCCATCAGCTCGGTGGGGATCGCCTCGGTGGCGAACACCCACATCAGATACAGACCGAACGGCGAGATCAGGGAGGGGACGATGACCGCCCACGGGGTGTCGGTCAGGCCGATCCTGCTGAACATGAGGAAGGTCGGGACGGCGAGTGCCGTGGTCGGCACCGCGACCGCGCCGATGACGACCGCGAACACGGCGCGCTTGCCCGGGAAGGAGAACTTGGCGAGCGCGTACCCGCCGAGGACCGCGAGGAAGGTGGCTCCGCCCGCGCCCACCACCACGTACAGCAAGGTGTTGAGGAGCCAGCGTCCGAAGACGCCGTCCTGGTACGTGAAGGTCCGGCTGATGTTGTCCCACAGGGCGAAGTCCCCGTCGAACCAGAGGCCGAACGAGCGTCCCAGACCCCGTTGTGTCTTCGTTGCGCCGATCAGCAGCCACAGCAGTGGCACGAGGCTGTAGAGCAGGACGACGACGGTGAGCACGGTCAGCAGGACACTCCGCCCGGGCCGTCCCGGGGTGTGGCGGCGCGGGGCACGAAGGCGCGGGGCCGCGGATCCCGGCGGTGCCGCGGTGGGGCGGGAGGCGGTGGCGGGGATGGTGGTGCTCGGTCCGGTCATCGGGCTCACGCTCCCTTGCGCATGCCGCGCAGCTGGACGGCATAGGCGACGGCCATGGTGATGACGCCCATGACGATGGCGACCGTCGCGGAGTAGTTGTGCTGCTGGCCGGAGAAGGACAGCGAGTACGTGTAGTAGTTCGGGGTGTAGTCGGTGGTGATCGCGTTTGGTGCCAGCTTCTGGAGGATGGCGGGCTCGTTGAAGAGCTGGAAGCTGCCGATGATCGAGAAGATGGTGGCGATGACGAGCGCGCCGCGGATGGCCGGCAGCTTGATCGCCGAGATGACGCGCCACTGTCCCGCGCCATCGATCTCCGCCGCCTCGTACAGGGAGTGCGGGACGACTCGCAGCGCGGCGAAGAAGATCAGCATGTTGTAGCCGACGAACTCCCAGGTCACGATGTTGCCGATGGACGCCAGGATCAGGTCCGGGGAGAGCGGGTCGGGCAGCTTCACGCCGAAGGCCTCGTTGATGTCGCCGACCAGACCGAATCGGGTGCCGTAGATGAAGCCCCACATCAGGGAGGCGACCACGGCGGGCACCGCGTACGGCAGGAAGACGGCTATCCGGAAGAAGTCCTTGCCGTAGAGGCGTCCGCTGTCGAGTGCGAGCGCGATCAGCAGGGCGAGGCCCAGCATGATCGGCACCTGGATGAGGAGGAACAGGCCGACGCGACCGACCCCGTCCCAGAACTGACTGTCCTGCAGGGCCTGTCGGTAGTTGTCGAGGCCCACGAAGGTGGTGCCGCCGATGAGCCTGGTCCTGAAGAGACTCAGATAGACCGAGTAGCCGAGCGGCGCCAGGAAGACCAGCGCGAAGACGAGGGCGAAGGGGCCGATGAACCCCCATCCCGTCCATGATCGGCGCGCCCGTCGCGCCGGTGGTCCGGCCGGGCGGGGCCCTGTGGCCGCCGACGGTTGCAGCGTCGTCATCTCGCGTCCCTCGCTCCTACGTCCTCGCGGGTGCCGACCGGGATGTTTACGTAACCATTCGAGCACGCAAGGAACCGACGGCTGTTATGGTTACGTAAACATTCGGTGGCGGCATGTCTACACCGCCCCGTTGATCAGGGTCAAGAGTCTGTCTCCCGGTATACGAACGGAGCGGGCGGCGAAAGAGGGGGACGGTGGGAGCAGCGGACAGCGCCCCGGCGCGGGGCGGGAGCGGCGGCCGGCGCCGGACACAGAGCGCGTCGATGGCGGACGTCGCCCGGGTCGCGGGTGTCTCCTCACAGACGGTGTCCCGCGTCTCCAACGGCTTCCCCGGCGTCAACGAGGAGACGCGGCAGCGTGTGCTCGCGGCGATGAAGGAGCTCGGCTACCGGCCCAACAGCGCGGCCCGCGCGCTCAAGCGGGGCGAGTTCCGCACGATCGGCGTGATCACGTTCACGCTGTCCACGACGGGGAACATGCGCACACTGGAGGCCATCGCGACATCGGCCGCGCAGGAGGGGTACTCGGTCACGCTGCTGCCGGTCGCGGTCCCCACCCAGGACGAAGTGCGCGGCGCCTTCTCCCGGTTGGGCGAACTGGCGGTGGACGCGGTCATCGTCATCATGGAGGTCCATCTGCTCGACTCGGCGAGCCTCACGCTGCCGCCGCACGTGAAGATCGTGGTCGCGGACTCGGACGCCGGGGACCGGTACGCGGTGGTCGACACGGACCAGGCGGGCGGCACGCGGGACGCCGTGCGGCATCTGCTCGGCCTCGGGCACCGTACGGTGTGGCATCTCGCCGGACCGGAGGCGTCGTTCGCGGCGCAACGCCGAACGGACGCCTGGCGCGGCACGCTTGAGGAGGCGGGCCGCGTGCCGCCGCCCCTCGTGCGCGGCGACTGGTCGGCGGAGTCGGGCTACCGGGCCGGCCTCCACCTGGCCGAACAGCCCGACTGCACCGCGGTGTTCGCCGCCAACGACCAGATGGCACTCGGCCTGTTGCGCGCCCTCCACGAGCGCGGCCGCAAGGTCCCCGAGGATGTCTCGGTCATCGGCTTCGACGACATCCCGGAGTCGGGCTCGTTCCTTCCGCCGCTGACCACGGTCCACCAGGACTTCGCCGAGGTCGGCCGCCGCTGCGTGGAGAGCGCCCTGCGCCAGGTGCGGCAGGGCGAGACGGAGCGGGGTACGACGCTGGTGCCGACGCGGCTCGTGGTGCGGGACAGCACGGCACCCGGACCCGCCTGACGCCCGTGCCCTCGATGGCCGTCTGCCCGGCTCGGCGTCCGGCGGTCGTGCCTCACACCGCCCCGGCGACGGCCCGGACCGCCTCGGCCAGCAGTGAGATCTCGGCCGCGACTTCCTCCGGGTCGGCGGCGACGGTGACCTGGGCGACGTCGTCCAGGCCCGGGTGCGAGCCGACCCGCACCGCCCGCTCCGCGTTGCGCAGGAGGTCGAAGTCGTTGATGTCGTTGCCGAACGCAACGTACTCGCCGATCCCCATCGACCTCAGGGCCTCCCACTTCGTCGTGGAGCCCGGCGCGAAGTCGACGATCGCCTCGTCGAGGTGGTGGTTGACCGTCAGCCCCAGCCCGCGGCCGGCGTCGGCGAGTGCCGCCATGTCCGACGCACCGACGACAAGGAACTTCACGACCTCGGGAAGCTCGGCGATGTCCACCATTTTCGCCAGGCTCCCCTGGTCGACGCGGCCCCGGATCGGATGGTCCTCAGGTCCGGTGTACGCGTAGTCCCAGGGTCCGTCGGCGAGATACGTCGCTTCGTACCGCCCGACCGCGTCCATGAGTGCGCCGAGTCCGGAGGGATCGAACGTGGCCCGGGCCCGGACCCGGCCGTCGGCCGAGACGAGGCTCCCGTTCCCGCCGATCAGTGTGGCGGCCGGGAAGGCTCCGTCGAGGACGGGCAGCATGTCGCGGACAGGCCGGGCGGAGGCGAAGACCACGTGGTGGCCGGCGCGCTCGCACTCGCCGATCGCGGCGAGAATCCGGTCATCGATCGTCCGTCCGTCGAAGCAGAGCGTGCCGTCGATGTCAAAAACCAGTGTGCGGGCGCGAAGTGTGAACATCATCGGATTCTATCCGGCCGGCCGGCGGCGGTGAGGTGGTGCCGGTGGTGGGGTGGTGCCGGTGGGCCCGGACATCCGTGGAGGGGCCTATCTTGGCTGGTATGCAGTTCTACACAATCGGCCAGGCCGCCCGGCTCCTCGGCGTGAGCCCCGACACCGCACGTCGCTGGGCCGACGCCGGGCGGGTGACCACCCATCGGGACGAGGGCGGGCGGCGGCTCATCGAGGGCGGGGATCTCGCCGAGTTCTCCGTGGAGCTGGCCAAGGGCGGGGGCAGCGAGGGGGACGTCCCGTACACCTCGGTCCGCAATGCCTTTCCCGGGATCGTCACCGCGGTGAAGCTCGGCGACGTGGCCGCCCAGGTGGAGATCCAGGCCGGCCCGCACCGGCTGGTGTCACTGCTGACGCGGGAGGCCGTGGAGGAGTTGGGGCTGGAGGTCGGGATGGAGGCCACGGCCCGGGTCAAGTCGACGAATGTGCACATCGACCGCGTCTGAACCGCCGCGCGGGGCGGCTCCCTCGGGTCAGAGCGTGAGCAGTTCCTCGTAGAAGCCGCCGAACTCCCGCTCCCGGTCGACGAGATGGATCTCCAGGATCCAGTGGCAGCGCCGTCCGGCCTTGTCGGTGCGCCGCATCGGGGTGTCGTTGGCGGGCGCGACGTACGACTCCGTGTCCGCGCCGTCGATCCACTCGTGCGGGAACTCCCCGACCAGATGGCCGGCATGCCAGCCGCCCAGCTCCCAGCCGGCCTGCGCCGCCAGCCGCTCGACCTCGGCGTACAGCCGTGCGCCCGTGATCTCCGGGTCGGCCTCGAAGAAGCGGCGGCCCGCCGCGAAGACCTTCGGCAGGTCCTGGCGCAGCCGGTGCTTGACGCGGTCGTCGCCGAGGACGAAGGTCCGCCCGAAGTCGGCCTCGTACTCCTCGAAGATCGGCCCGAAGTCGGCGAACACGATGTCGTCCGCCCCGATCACCCGGTCCGGAGGGTTCTCCCGGTACGGCATCAGGGTGTTCGGCCCCGAGCGGACGATGCGCTTGTGCCAGTGCCGGGTCGTGCCGAACAGTTCGTTCGCCAGGTCCCGGATCCGGTCGCTGACTTCGCGTTCTCCCCCGCCCGGTGCGACCAGCCCGCGCTCCTCGATCTCCGCGAAGAGTCGTGCGGCCTTCGCCTGGGCGTCCAGCAGCCGGGCAGCGCGCGTGGATTCGTCATCCGCCATGAGGCCGACCGTAACCATCCCCATCGTCTCCGGCAACGGGATTCCGGTTCGGGCAGCCCCGGACATACGAAGGGGACGGAGTGGGCCGGGGGCCGGCGGGCGCGGGGGCGTCACACCCAGGAGGCATAACGGCCGTCCACCCGAATCGCGTTGATGCCACTGATGTGCCGGGCCCCGCAACGGTCCTGGGGCAGGACGAGCTGGGCGCCGGCGCGATCGAGCGGCGTGCCGTCGATGGTGGCGGCGAGCAGTACGGGCGCGCAGCCGAAGTCGGGGTCGATCTCCGCCCAGGACAGCAGGACGTGGTGGCCGTCCGCGCCGGACACCGCGATCAGGAATCGCAGACGGTCCTTGCGGCGGCCGGGATCGAAGACCGGACCGGCTGCCGCGAGGACATCGTGCAGCAGCGGGCCGGTGAAGCGGTGGTGCTGGGTGCCGCTGGTGGCGCACTCGAAGCTGACGTCGGCCTCGTGCTGCGGCCAGGCGAGCAGGTCGGGCACGGTCAGACGCAGCGGACGGGACAGATCGCCGGCGAGGGCGATCTCCGCCACCTCGTCCGGTGCTCCGGGGAACCGACTCACGGGCTACCACCTCCCCGAGGTCCCTACCCGGGCATCCATCCTGTACAAACGCACATGCAACCCATGAAGATCGATGATCCAGCTCATGCGAAGCAACAGATGACTTTCTCCTCGCATCTGCGGCAGTATCATCAGCGCATGCACACCTACCGGATCGGGGACGCGGCCGCCTTGCTGGGCGTCAGCGCCGACACCGTGAGGCGTCTGGTCGACGGCGGGAAAATCACCGCCGTACGCGACGAGGCCGGCCGCCGGATCATCCCCGGGCCGGCCCTCGCGGCCTACGCCCGGCAGGTGCACCGCACGGAACGGGAATCCACCGGATCCTCGGCCCGCAACCGCCTCTCCGGCATCGTCACCGACGTGATCCTCGGAGATGTGTCGGCGCAGGTCGAGATCCAGGCCGGACCGTTCCGGGTGGTGGCGATGGTCAGCCGCGAGTCGGCTGAGGAACTGAAGCTGGAGCCCGGTGTTCCGGCGGTTGCCGTGGTCAAGTCGACCAACGTGGTCGTCGACAGACCGTAGATGTGATGTGTCCGTCAGGACCAGAGGGAGTGGACCCGTGACAACCCGTACCGCGCGCCGGACCCGCCGGACCCTGCAGGTGGCCGGTGCAGGCACCGCCGCGCTGCTGGCCCTGAGCGCCTGCTCCTCCTCCGACGACTCCTCGTCGGTGAAGTCGGGCTCCTCCGCCCCGTCCTCCGCGTCGGACAAGCTGTCCGGCACGGTGACCGTGTTCGCCGCGGCCTCGCTGAAGGAGAGCTTCACGACCCTGGGCAAGGAGTTCGAGAAGCAACACCCGGGTACGAAGGTGACCTTCAGCTTCGGCGGCAGCGACTCCCTGGCCGCGAGCATCACCGGCGGCGCACCGGCCGATGTGTTCGCCGCGGCCAGCCCCAAGACGATGAAGATCGTCACCGATGCCGGCGACGCATCCGGCACACCCGCCACCTTCGTTCGCAACCAGCTGGAGATCGCCACGCTGCCGGGCAACCCCGACAAGATCTCCTCCCTCAAGGACCTCACCGGTTCGGACCTGAAGGTCGTGCTCTGCGACAAGACGGTGCCGTGCGGCGCCGCTGCCCAGAAGGCCCTGGACGCCAGCGGTCTCAAGCTCACCCCGGTCTCGTACGAGCAGGACGTCAAGAGCGCGCTGACCAAGGTCGAGCTGAAGGAGGCCGACGCGGCGGTCGTGTACAAGACCGATGTGAAGGCGGCCGGTGACAAGGTGGAGGGCGTGGAGTTCCCCGAATCGGCCGATGCCGTCAATGACTATCCGATCGCCCTGCTCAAGGACGCCCCCAACGCGGACGCCTCCAAGGCGTTCATAGCGCTGGTGCAGTCCGCCGAGGGCCAGAAGGTCCTGACCGGGGCCGGATTCCTGAAGCCGTGACCTCGTCCGAGAAGTCCGGCGCCGCGACCGGCACCCTCCGGGGTGGGCCGCGGCGTCGGCGTGTCCGGGCGGGTGGCGGCCGCGGCGCACCCCTGCCTCTGCTCGTGCCCGCGCTGATCGGCCTGGCGTTCCTGGTGGTGCCGCTGGTCGCCCTGCTCGTCCGGGCCCCGTGGCGCAGCATGCCCGAGCAGCTGACCAGCGCCGAGGTGTGGCAGGCGCTCCGGCTGTCCCTGATCTGTGCCACCGCCGCCACCGCCGTGAGCCTGGTCATCGGGGTGCCGCTGGCCTGGCTGCTGGCCCGGGTCGAGTTCCGCGGTCGCGGCCTCGTACGCGCTCTCGTCACGCTCCCGCTGGTCCTGCCGCCGGTCGTGGGCGGCGTGGCGCTGCTGACATCGCTCGGCCGCAACGGCATCGTCGGGAAGTGGCTGGACGCCTGGTTCGGCGTCACCCTGCCGTTCACCACGGCGGGGGTCGTGGTCGCGGAGGCCTTCGTGGCGATGCCGTTCCTCGTCATCAGTGTCGAGGGCACTCTGCGGGCCGCCGACCCGCGGTACGAGGAGGCGGCGACCACCCTGGGCGCCTCCCGCTTCACCGCCTTCCGCCGGGTCACGCTCCCGCTGATCGCGCCGGGCATCGCGGCCGGTGCGGTACTGGCGTGGGCCCGTGCGCTCGGCGAGTTCGGCGCGACCATCACCTTCGCCGGGAACTTCCCCGGGCGTACGCAGACCATGCCCCTCGCCGTCTACCTCGCTCTGCAGAGCGACCCGGAGGCGGCGATCGCCCTCAGCCTGGTGCTGCTGGCCGTGTCCGTCGCGGTGCTGGCCGGGCTGCGCGACCGTTGGATGACCGCCGGATGACCGGAAACCACGACCGTTGGACGATCGCCGCATGACCGAGACCCACGACCTCCGTGCCGGCACCGGCCCCGACGGGCTCGACGCCCGACTCGTGGTGGACCGCGGCACCTTCCGCCTCGACGTGGCGCTGACCGTCGCGCCCGGCGAGGTCGTCGCCCTGCTCGGACCGAACGGAGCCGGCAAGACCACCGCCCTGCGCGCGCTGGCCGGCCTGACCCCGCTCACCGGAGGCCACCTGCGGCTGGACGGCGCGGCACTGGAACGTACGCCGCCGGAGTCCCGCCCGGTCGGCGTCGTCTTCCAGGACTACCTCCTCTTCCCCCACCTGACCGCCCTGGACAATGTGGCGTTCGGGCCGCGCTGTCAGGGGGCGTCCAAGACGCAGGCGCGGGCGCGGGCAGCCCAGTGGCTCGAACGCCTGGGTCTCGCGGATCACCGCGACGCCAGGCCACGGCGGCTCTCCGGCGGCCAGGCGCAGCGTGTCGCGCTCGCCCGCGCCCTCGCCACCCGCCCGCGGCTGCTGCTCCTCGACGAACCCCTCGCCGCACTCGACGCCCGGACCCGCCTGGAGGTGCGTACCCAACTCCGCCGCCACCTGGCCGAGTTCGAGGCGGTCGCGGTACTCGTCACGCACGACCCGCTCGACGCGATGGTCCTCGCCGACCGGCTGGTCGTCGTCGAGCACGGCGAGGTCGTCCAGGAGGGCAGCCCCTCCGACATCGCCCGCCATCCCCGTACGGACTACATCGCGCAACTCGTCGGCCTCAATCTCCACCGGGGCCAGGCGGACGGCCACACGGTCCGTCTGGACTCCGGCCCCGTCATCACCACCGCGGAGGTACTGTCCGGACCGGTCTTCGTGGCGTTCCCCCCGAGCGCCGTCACCCTCCACCGCAGCCGCCCCACCGGTTCCAGCGCCCGCAACGTCTGGCGCTGCGAGGTCACCGGCCTGGAGACCCACGGCGACCAGATCCGCGCCGCTCTCACCGGCGAACTCCCCCTCGCCGCAGATCTCACCACGGTCGCGGCCGCCGAGCTGGACCTGCACCCGGGTGCGGAGGTCTGGGCCACGGTGAAGGCGACGCAGACTCACGCGTACGCCGTCTGAGCGGGTGCCATGACGGTGTGGCGGGAGTGCGCCAGGAGCGCCCCGGGGCGGCCGTGCGGAGGGCGTCGGTCTTGCCCGGGCGGTTGACGGGGCCGTTGTCGGTGACCTCGGTGACGTGGACCGGTGCTCCCGCACCTCACCTGATCAGCGGCGGTTCGACGCGGCACTATGCTCTGGGCATGGTTGAGTCGTTGCCTTCCGTGGTCGCGGTTCGGTGGCGGCCACGTGCTCGGTTCGCCGTTCGCGCAGGGCGTCTGGGGCGTCGCACGCTCATGGATTCGCTGTACCTCCTCACCGCGCCGTTCAGCGCCGCTGTCGGCCTGTTGCTGATGGTCGCCGGCCTCTGCGTCGCAACGGCCGGCTCCTTGCTGCCGGGCGGGCCGCCCGTCGCTGCCCGTGCGCTGACTTCGGCCCGGTGGCCCGGCGATCTGGAGTGGTGGCGGATCGGCCTGGTCCGTGCGCCGGCCGGCGGGGCGCGGAGCACGGGCCGGGGGCCGAGGGGGACGGCCGGTCCGGGACTGTGGCTCGACCTGGCTCACGCGGTGCTGGTGCTCCCCGTCGCACTGGTCACCTGGGTGGTGACGGCCCTGTGGTGGTTCGTCGGGGTCGCGACCGCCACGTACCCCCTGCGCAGCCAGGTCACGCCCGGGTCGCTGCGGCCCATGACCCTGTACGCGGGCAGCGAGCAGTCCCATGTCGCCCTGAGCCTCGGGCTGACGTCACCGGCCGACCGGCTCGCCTTCGCCCTCACGGTCGGTGCGCTGCTGCTGATCACCCTGCCCTCCGTGACCCGGGTGTGCGTCGCCGCGCAGGCGGGCCTCGGGCGGGCACTGCTCTGCGACATGTCCGCGTTGCGCCGCAGGATCAGCGGACGGGAACGGGAGCGCGACACCGCCCGTGCCGTCGCCGCGGTGACGGCCGAGGCGGCCGCTCTGCGCCGGCTCGAACGCGACATCCACGACGGGCCCCAGCAGCAACTGGTCCGTCTGGCGATGGAACTCGGCCGTGCCCAGCACAACTTCGACAGAAAGCCGGAACTCGTCCGGGCCGCACTCGCCGACGCGGTCGTCCAGACCCAGGAGGCGCTGGACGAGCTACGGGCCCTGTCACGAGGCATCGCGCCGCCGGTCCTCACCGACCGGGGGCTGCGGGAGGCACTCGCCGCACTGGCCGCACGCTCCGCCGTACCCGCCGAGCTCGACGCCGGTCCCGCGATCAGCCGGCTCGACCCCGCCGTGGAGACGGCCGCGTACTTCGTGGTCGCCGAGGCGCTGACGAACGTGGCCAAGCACAGCCGTGCCCGCCGGTGCACGGTCGGGATGCGTCACAGCGAGGAAGTCCTGCGGGTCTGGGTGACGGACGACGGAGTGGGCGGCGCGGCCTTGGCCAAGGGACACGGACTGCAGGGCTTGGCCGACCGGGTGCGGGCGGTCGGCGGCCGACTGCGGGTCGTCAGTCCCGAGGACGGCCCGACGACGGTCACCGCGGAGCTGCCGTGGCGCTGAACCCGGCCGGACCGGCGCCCGGAGCGCCGCCGGACCTCGCGGCGCGGGGGCCGCTGCGGATCGTCGTCGCCGATGACGCGGTGCTGCTGCGCGAGGGGCTGGTCCGTCTGCTCACCGAGGACGGCCACGAGGTGGTGGCGGCGGTCGGTGACGGCCCCGCCCTGGTCGAGGCGGTGCTCGCGCACCGCCCGGACGTGTCGGTCGTCGATGTGCGGATGCCGCCGACACATACGGACGAGGGCCTGCGGGCAGCGGTCACCGCCCGCAGCGGGCTGCCCGGCGCCCCCATGCTGGTGCTCAGCCAGTACGTGGAGGTGTCCTACGCCGCCGACCTGCTCGCGGACGGTTCCGGCGCCGTCGGCTATCTGCTGAAGGACCGGGTCGCCAGGGTCGAGGAGTTCCTGGACGCCCTGGCCCGCGTCGCCCGTGGCGCGACGGTGCTCGACCCTCAGGTCGTCGCCCAGTTGCTGGCCGGACAGCGCCGGGACGAACCGCTGGACGCGCTGACCCCGCGTGAACGGCAACTGCTGGCACTGATCGCCGAGGGGCATTCCAACACGGCCATCGCCCGGCGGCTGGTGCTCTCCAACAGTGCGGTGGAGAAGCACATCGGCAACATCTTCGCGAAACTCGGCCTTCCGCCCGACGATGCCCAGCACCGCCGGGTGCTGGCCGTTCTCGCCTACCTCAATGCCTGACGGCGGTCCGTCACCACCCGCCTTCGTGCAGGGCGCTGCGGGCATGCGGGGACACCGGAGTGCCGCACCCGGAAGCGGGGTGCGGTCAGTGCGGGGTCCTACGCACGGAAGAGGAACATG
>NZ_JBEZLL010000024.1:0-161169 GCF_040652135.1 Streptomyces sp. NPDC048295 | reverse complement strand
AGCCCGGAGAAGTCGCCGTAGGTGGCGGACTCGCCGGCGAAGGTCGAGTCGCCCCGGTTGTGGTACATCGTCGGGTCGTTGAGATCCGGGGTGGGGACACCCCGGATCCGCCGGCAGCCGCCGATCGTCAGGTCCCGCCGTCCGCTGCGGCCCTCACCCGGGTCCGCCGGCTGCTTTCGATGCCAGATAGCGGGCGGGGAACTCCCCGCCGCCGTGCACCGCGAGGTCCGCTCCGTTGAGGTATCCGGCCAGGCCGCCGGCGAGGAACAGGCAGGCACGCGCCACGTCGTCGGGTACCGCCATCCGCGCCATCGGAATGACGCCCGCCACGGCCGCACCGCCGTCCGGTCCGTAGACCGGCGCCGCGCTCTCGGTGCGGACGAGCCCGGTGGTGATGTGGTTGACCCGGACCGCCGGTGCCCACTCCAGGGCCAGCGCCTTGGTCAGGGCCAGCAGCCCGGCCTTCGCGGCCGTGTAGGCCGCGGTACCCGGCTGTGGGTCCTGGCCGGATACGCTGCCGATGTTGATGACCGAGCCGCCACCGTCCTGGGCCCGCATGACGCGATGGGCCGCCTGCGCCACGTAGAACGGCGCGAGCAGGTTGAGCGCGACGATCTTCTCCACGAAGCGCGGCGAGACGGTGGCCGCGTCGGCGTCGGGGGAACCGCCCGCGTTGTTGACGAGCACGTCGAGCCGGCCGAAGCGCTCCACCGCGGCGTCCACCAGCGAGGACGCCGCGGCCGGATCGCGTACGTCGGCGGGGACGAAGACCGCCTCCCGGCCCCCTGCCGCGGGCAGGGTGTCCGGGGCATTGCGTCCGCAGACCACCACGTCCGCCCCGGCGCCGAGGAAGGCCCCGGCGATGGCGGCACCGATGCCCTTGGTGCCCCCGGTGACCAGTGCCACGTGCCCCGTGAAGTCCAACGGGTCGCCGATGTCCATGTGTTGCGTCCCTTTCACCCTCTGCTGGATTCCGCTCATCGGGCGGCCATGCCGAGCTGGGCGGCGAGCCGCGCCCGATGGCGGGAGGGCGGCCCGAACAGCTCACCCGCCCCGTGCGCCCGCTTGAAGTAGCGGTGCGCATCGTGCTCCCAGGTGATCCCGATCCCGCCGTGCAGCTGGATCATCTCGCCGGCCACCGCCGAGAACGCCTCGGAGCAGACGGACTTCGCGACGGCGGCGGCCCGCGGCAGCGCACCCGGGTCCTCGTCGGCGGCGAAAGCGGCACCGAGCGCCGCCGAGCGCGCCGACTCCACCAGGACGTACGCGTCCGCCAGCCGGTGCTTGACCGCCTGGAACGAGCCGATGGGACGGCCGAACTGGACCCGGTTCCTGGCATATTCCACGGTGAGCTCCAGACAGCGCTCGGCCGCGCCCACCTGTTCCGCGGCGAGTGCCGCACAGGCCAGATCCCGCACGTGCTCCAGGTACCGTCCGCCGTCGCCGTCCACACCCACCAGGCGCCCCTCGGCGCCGTCGAGCACCCATCGGGCCTGGGCCCGGGTCCCGTCCATGGTCACGACGGGCTCCCGGCGCACCCCGGTGGCGCCGGGAGCCACCTCGAAGAGCGACACCCCGTGTGCCGTACGGGCAGCGACGAGCAGCACGTCGACGCTGCCGCCCGGCCGGTCCAGCACGTGCTCCTTGGTCCCGGTGATCAGCACGCCGCCATCGGGGGCCCGCACCGCATCGGCGCGGATCGCGTCCTGGTCCCAGGAGCCCTGCTCGGCCCAGGCCAGGGTGCCCACCGAAGTGCCCTCGGCGAGTCCCGGAAGCAGCCGTTCGCAGGCCTCCTTGTCGCCGGAGGCCAGCAACGCCCCCACCGTGAGCACCGCGGATCCCAGATACGGCAGCGGGCTCAGGCTGCGGCCCAGCTCCTCCATCAGCACATGGACATCGCGGGCGCCGCCCCCCGCTCCGCCGTAGCCCTCGGGCACGGCCAGACCGGCCGCGCCGATCTGCTCGGTCAACGGCACCCAGGCCGACTCGGCCTGATACTGCGTCAGCAATGATCGTAGTGCCGATCGCAGCTCTTCCTGCTCCTGCGTCAGTCTCATCGGGCTGCTCCCTGTGCGTACGGTCAGACGGCCATGACGCGGGCCCGGCAGTCGGCCGGGGTGCCCCACGCGTCGCGCAGGGGACGGGCCTTGCGGATCCACAGGGACAGGTCGAGCTCGTCGGTGTAGCCCACGGCACCGTGCAACTGGAGGGCCGTGCGCGCTGCCCCGTACGCGGCTTCGCCCGCGGTGACCTTGGCGGCGGCGATGTCCCGGCCCGACCCTTCGTCGCCGGCGGCGAGCGCGAGCGCGGCGCCGTGCACCAGCGGCTCGGCGAACTCCAGGGCCAGCAGGGTGTCGGCCAGCCGGTGCTTGACCGCCTGGAAGGAGCCGATCGCCACACCGAACTGGGTGCGCTGCGTGACGTATTCGACCGTACGGGCCAGCAGGGTCCTGCCGAGCCCGAGTGCCTGGGCCGCCGTGGCGAGCGCGGCCACATCGGCCGCGTGTCCGACGGCGGCGGCCACGGCGGGGCCCCGGGCGAGGACCGTGCCCTCCAGCGGCCGCGAAAGCCGCCGCCCGGGGTCGGCCGAAGGCTGCACGGGCCCCGGCCCGGCGGCGACGCGCAGGGTGTCACCGTTCACCACGAACACCGTGTCGGCCGCGTCGGCGTCCAGGGCGTACGGGCCGAGGGCCGTCAGGCAGAGGGAGACGACCGACGAGCCCGAGGCGATGCCGGGCAGCTCTTCGGCGGCGATCCGGTCGTCGCCGAGCCGTTCCAGCAGGGCCGCCGCGGCGACCGTCTCGACCAGCGGACCCGGGACGGCGTGCCGCCCCAGTGCCTCGAAGGCGAGGACGAGTTCGAGCGGAAGCGGGCCGAGTCCGTCGTACTTCTCCGGTACGGCGAGTGCGAACACCCCCGCCTCGCCCAGCCGCGCCCAGGCGGCCCTTCCCGGGCCGTGGTCGCCGGCCGCCCAGGACCGTATCGCGGCCGGGGTGTCGCAGGAGCTGAGCAGCCCGTCGAGGGAGCGGGCGAAGTCCCGCTGCTCGGCGTCCAGGAGGAAACGCATCAGCGGCGTCCCTTCGGCAGGCCGAGCAGGCGCTCGGCGATGATGTCGCGCTGGATCTCGTTGGTGCCCGCGTACACGGGACCGGCCAGCGAGAAGGTGTAGCCCTCGGACCAGCTTCCGTGGTCCGGCGATTCCGCCGCGTGGTCGGCGAGTTCGCCGTACGGGCCGAGCAGGTCCAGCGCCGTCTCGTGCAGCGCGATGTCCAGCTCGGACCAGTAGATCTTGTTGAGGCTGGAGGTGGGCCCGGCGGGCCCGCCTCCGCCGTGCAGGACCTGGGAGGCGCCCGCGTAGGAGAACAGCCGGTAGGCGCGGGCCCCGATCACCGCGTCGGCGACCCGGTCGCGCAGCGCCGTGTCGGCCGGGTCGCCGTACTCGTGCCACAGGGCGGTGAGGCGGTCCGCGGCGGCGGTGAAGCGGCCCGGACTGCGCAGGGTGAGCCCGCGCTCGTTGCCGGTGGTACTCATCGCGACCCGCCAGCCCTGGCCGGGCTCGCCGATGACGTCCTCGTCGGGCACGAACACCTCGTCCAGGAAGAGTTCCGCGAAGGCGGGCTTCCCGTCGAGCCGCCCGATGGGCCGTACGGTGACGCCCTCGGCGTCCAGCGGGAACATCAGATACGTGAGCCCCCGGTGCGGCCGGTCCGCGTCCGGGTCGCTGCGGAACAGTCCGAAGGCCCGGTCGGCGAAGGCCGCCCGGGAGGACCAGGTCTTCTGGCCGCTGAGCAGCCAGCCGCCCTCGGTCCGTACGGCTCTCGACTTCAGCGAGGCCAGGTCGGAGCCCGACTCCGGCTCGGACCAGGCCTGTGCCCAGATGACCTCACCGCGTGCCATGGCGGGCAGGATCCTGGCCCGTTGCTCGGCGGTGCCGTTCTCGAAGAGGGTCGGTGCCAGGAGACTGATGCCGTTCTGGCCGACCCGGCCGGGAGCGCCGGCGGCGTAGTACTCCTCCTCGAAGACCATCCAGTGCAGAAGGGAACTCCCGCGCCCGCCGAACTCCTCGGGCCAGGAGACCACCGACCAGCGGTCGGCGGAGAGGGTGGCCTCCCACTCCCGGTGGGCGGCGAAGCCCTCGGCGGTCTCCAGGGACGGCAGGGGAGCCGCCGGGACGTGAGCGGCCAGCCAGTCGCGTGCCTCGGTACGGAACGCCTCGTCGGCGGCGTCGAAATCGAGGTCCATCAGCCGCCCGCCTTCTTCATCGCCCGGATGTCCATGCCGCCGAGCGCGTCCGGTGCGGTCTCGGCGTTGTGCGCGTGCGCCAGATGGTGCAGGCCGAACACCGAGTCCATCCCGGTGTGCATGCCCTGCAGATCCTCGGCCTGGTTGACCGCGCGCTTCGTCAGCGCCAGCCCCATGCGCGGCATCTCCGCGATGCGCAGCGCCAACTCCTGTGTACGATCGGCCAGTTCTTCCCGGGGGACGACCCGGTTGACCATGCCGACCTCGTACGCGCGCCGTGCACTCATCCGGTCACCGGTGTAGAGGAACTCCTTGGCGATCCGGGGCGGCATCACCCACGGGTGGGCGAAGTACTCGACGCCGGGTATGCCCATGCGGACCACGGGGTCGGCGAAGAAGGCGTCCTCCGAGGCGACGATCAGGTCGCAGACCCAGGCCAGCATCAGACCGCCCGCCACGCAGGCGCCCTGAACGGACGCGATGACCGGCTTGGGCAGTTCCCGCCAGCGGCGGCACATTCCCAGATACACCTCGGACTCGCGGGCGAAGCGGCTCTCCGCACCCTCCTTGTCCGAGTGGTCCCACCACAGTCCCGCCCGGCGCTCGAACGGCAGATGCGCGTCCCGCCCGGGGGTTCCGATGTCATGGCCGGCGGAGAAGTGCTTGCCCTCCCCGGCCAGGACGACGGTCTTCACCTCGTTGTCCTCGGCCGCGCGGTAGAACGCCCGGTCCAGGGCGTAGGTCATCGCGGAGTTCTGCGCGTTGCGGTAGTCGGGCCGGTTCATGGTCACTGTCGCGACAGGGCCCAGCTTCTCGTAGCGCACCGGTTCGTCGTGGGCAGCGGACATCAGCCTCTCCTTCCCTAACAAGTGTTTGGTAGATTAACGTACCCCCATGAGCACCGTCGAGGAGTTCCGCACCGAGATCCGCGGCTGGCTGGCCGCCAACCTCACCGGCGCCTTCGCAGGCCTGCGCGGCCGCGGCGGACCCGGACGCGAGCACGAGGCCTTCGCCGAACGGCTGGGCTGGGAAAGGCACATGGCGGCCGAGGGCTGGACCTGCGTGGGCTGGCCCGTGGAGCACGGAGGCCGGGGCGCGACCATCGAGCAGCAGGTCGCCTTCCACGAGGAGTACGCCCTGGCCGACGCCCCCGCCCGGGTCAACCACATCGGCGAGCAGCTGCTCGGCCCGACCCTGGTGGCCTTCGGCACACCCGAGCAGCAGGCCCGCTTCCTGCCGCCGATCGTCGCCGTCCAGGAGCTGTGGTGCCAGGGCTACAGCGAGCCGGACGCCGGGTCCGACCTGGCGAACGTACGGACCAGGGCCGAGCGGGACGGCGAGGACTGGGTGGTCACCGGGCAGAAGATCTGGACATCACTCGCCCACGACGCCCAGTGGTGCTTCGTCGTCGCCCGCACCGAGGCCGGCTCCACCCGCCATGCCGGCCTCTCCTACCTCCTGGTCCCGCTCGATCAGCCCGGTGTGGAGGTCCGGCCCATCCAGCAGCTGACCGGCACCTCCGAATTCAACGAGGTCTTCTTCGACGGCGCCCGCACCCGCGACACACACATCGTCGGCGAACCCGGCGACGGCTGGCGGATTGCCATGGCCACCCTCGGCTTCGAACGCGGCGTCTCCACCCTCGGCCAGCAGGTCGGCTTCCGGCGCGAACTGGAAACCCTGATCGACCTGGCGCGGCGCAACGGCGCCGCCGACGACCCGCTGATCCGCGACCGGCTCGCCCGTGCCTGGACGGGCCTGGAGACCATCCGGTGCAACGCCCTGCGCATGCTCGACGGCGTGGCGGCCGGCGCCCCCGGTCCCGAGGCGTCCATCGGGAAGATCTTCTGGGCCACCTGGCACCGGGAACTCGGCGAGCTGGCCATGAGCGTCCTGGGCGCCGGCGGCATGACCGCCCCCGAAGCGCCCTACGAACTCGACGACTGGCAGCGGCTGTTCCTCTTCTCCCGCTCCGACACCATCTACGCCGGCTCCAACGAGATCCAGCGCAACATCATCGCCGAGCGCGTCCTCGGCCTGCCCAAGGAGAAACGCCCGTGACCCCGCAGCCGCCCTATGTACCGGGCCACTCCCTCCTGGCCGGACGCACTGCCGTGATCACCGCCGCCGCGGGCGCCGGCATCGGTGGAGCGACAGCCCGCAAGTTCTTGGAGGAGGGCGCCCGGATCGTCATCGGCGACGCCCACGAACGCCGCCTGAAGGGGAGCGCCGCCACCCTCGCGGAGGAGTTCGGCGCGGACAAGGTCGCCGCACTGCCCTGCGACGTCACCGACCAGCAGCAGGTCGACGCCCTGTTCGCGCTTGCCGCCGAACGCCACGGCGGCCTCGACATCGTCGTCAACAACGCCGGACTCGGCGGCACCGCCGATCTCGTCGACATGACCGACGACCAGTGGTCCAAGGTCCTCGACGTCACCCTGAACGGCACCTTCCGCTGTACCCGTACGGCTCTGCGGCACTTCAAGGAGCAGGACACCGGCGGCATCGTCGTCAACAACGCCTCCGTCATCGGCTGGCGCGCCCAGCGCGGCCAGGCCCACTACGCCGCCGCCAAGGCCGGTGTGATGGCTCTCACCCGGTGTGCCGCCCTGGAGGCCTCGGACTTCGGCGTGCGTGTCAACGCCGTCGCCCCGAGCCTGGCCATGCACCCGCACCTGGTGAAGGTCACCACCCCGGAACTCCTCGCCGAGCTCACCGAGCGTGAGGCCTTCGGCCGGTACGCCGAGCCGTGGGAGATCGCCAACGTCATCGTCTTCCTGGCCAGCGGATACTCCTCGTACATGACCGGGGAGACCGTCTCCGTCAGCAGCCAGAGGGCGTGACGGCGATCACCCCGAACCCCAACGCCGAGCGACGCGCCGAACTCCTCGCGACCGCCGCAGGGGTGTTCGCCGACCAGGGCTACGACGCCACCACCGTCCGCCGCATCGCGGACACCGCCGGAATGCTCGCGGGCAGCCTCTACTACCACTTCGACTCCAAGGAGTCGATGCTGGACGAGATCCTCTCGGCCTTCCTGGACGAGCTGTGGAGGTGCTACGACACCGTGCTGGCCGCCGGGCTCGGGCCCCGGGAGACCATCGCGGCACTCGTCACCCAGTCCTTCCGGCAGATCGACCGGCACGGCCCGGCCGTCGCCATCTACCAGCGGGAGTCCAGGCACCTCTCCGCCCAGGCGCGCTTCGCCTATCTCGCCGACTCCCAGCTGAAGTTCGAGAACGCCTGGCTGCGCACGCTCGAACGCGGCGTCGCCCAGGAGGACTTCCGCAGCGACCTGGACGTCCGGCTCGTCTACCGGTTCGTCCGCGACACCGTCTGGGTGGCCGCCTCCTGGTACCGCCCCGGCGGTACCCACAGTCCGGAGGAGATCGCCCGCCAATACCTGTCCATGGTCCTCGCCGGCATCACCACGCGGACCTGACACCCGGAAACACCACCCCAACCAAGGAGCAGTCATGGCCGAGGCCTACATCGTCGAAGCGGTACGCACCCCGGTCGGCCGGCGCAAGGGCGGGCTGTCGGCCGTCCACCCCGCCGACCTCGGGGCCCATGTCATCAAGGCGCTGGTCGAGCGCACCGGGGTCGACCCGGCCGCGGTGGAGGATGTCGTCTTCGGCTGCCTGGACACCGTCGGTCCGCAGGCCGGGGACATCGCCCGCACCGCCTGGCTCGCCGCGGGTCTTCCCGAGGAGGTGCCCGGCACCACCGTCGACCGGCAGTGCGGCTCCTCCCAGCAGGCCATCCACTTCGCCGCCCAGGGCGTCCTGTCCGGCACTCAGGACCTGGTCGTCGCCGGCGGCACCCAGAACATGTCGATGATCCCGATCGCCTTCGCCGGCCGCCAGGCCGCCGAACCCCTCGGCCTCACCGACGGCCCGTACGCGGGCTCCGTCGGCTGGCGCGCCCGTTACGGCGACGCGCCCGTCAACCAGTTCCACGGCGCCGAACTCATCGCCGAGAAGTGGGGCATCTCCCGTGAGGACATGGAGCACTTCGCACTCCGCTCGCACCAGCGGGCGCTGCGCGCCATCGACGAGGGCAGGTTCGCCCGCGAGACCGTCGCGTACGGCGAGGTGACGGTGGACGAGGGTCCGCGCCGGGACACCTCGCTGGAGAGGATGGCCGGCCTCAAGCCGGTCGTCGAGGGCGGCCGGCTGACCGCCGGGGTCTCCTCGCAGGTCTCGGACGGCGCCTCCGCGATCCTCGTCGCCTCCGAGCGGGCCGTCGCCGAGCACGGTCTCACGCCTCGGGCCCGCATCCACCACCTCTCGGTGCGCGGCGAGGACCCGATCCGGATGCTGTCGGCGCCGATCCCGGCCACCGCGTACGCGCTGAAGAAGGCCGGCATGTCCATCGACGACATGGACCTGGTCGAGATCAACGAGGCCTTCGCCCCGGTGGTCCTGGCCTGGCTGAAGGAGACGGGCGCCGACCCGGGCAAGGTCAACGTCAACGGCGGCGCCATCGCGCTCGGCCACCCGCTCGGTGCCACCGGCGCCAAGCTGATGACGACGCTCCTCCACGAGCTGGAGCGCACCGGGGGCCGTTACGGCCTCCAGACCATGTGCGAGGGCGGCGGCCAGGCCAACGTCACCATCATCGAACGCCTCTGAGCGCGGGCCCGGAGGCCGACCCGGTGGCCCCGCGATCGGGCGGGTCACCGGGACCGGTGCCGAAACCCGCTCCCCGTGTCAGCCGCCCGCCCCGGCCCCGGTCCGTCGTTCGGAGCCGAGCACCGTTCCTGAACATCTGACGTCTTATCTTTAGTAGGATCATTCCGGGGCGGTGGCCGGAGGGGGAGATGGCGGAAGCACACCCCATCGGCAAGGCGCTCGGCGCGACGGCCTCATGACCGGCGAACCGGGTGCACCCGTACGACGTCGCCCGAGATTTCTCAGTACTGGAGACCGCCACCATGAACGCAGGACGCCCCGCCGCTCTCGTCGGCGCGTATGCGGCCCTGCCGTCCCCGCGTGGCGAACAGGAACACTTCTACGAGGGGCTCGCCGGCCGGGGAATCGCCGACGGGCTGGAGATCCCGTACCGCGACGGCCTCGGTGAGGACGCCCGTGGGCTGGCCGCACGGATGCGCGGCCGTTTCACCCGTTCAGTGATCACGCTGATTCCCGGCACGATGGCGCGCGTGGGCGCCTCGGGCACGTTCGGGCTCGCCTCCGCGGACCACGACGGCCGCCGTGCGGCGATCGAGTTCCTTCGCGAGGCCCGGATCGCCGCCGAGGAGCTGAACCAGCTCACCGGAGAGCAGTCGGTCTCCGTCATCCACATCCACACCGCGCCCTCGACGACCGCTGTCGCGGAGATGTTCGCCCGTTCCCTCGACGAGATCGCGGCGAGCGCACCCGCCGCGGGCGCCTGGTCCACCCGGCTCGTCCTTGAACACTGCGACGCCTACGCGCCGGCCTTCCCGGGCGAGAAGCGGTTCCTGCCGCTGGAGGACGAGATCCCCCTCGCGCACGCAGGGGGGATCGGTATCGCCATCAACTGGGGCCGTTCCGCGATCGAGGCGCAGGACCCCGGCCGGCCGCTCGCCCAGATCACCCGGCTTGCCTCCGAGGGGCTGCTGGAGGGCGTCATGTTCTCCGGCGCCGGCCCGACCGCGAACGAGTACGGGGGACCGTGGGCGGACGCGCATCTGCCCCTCACCGAGGACGAGCCCACGTCCCTCATGGACGCCGACGAGGTACGCCGTTGCCTCCGCGCGGCACAAGGCGCGATCTCCTACGCGGGGGCGAAGATCCAGGTTCCCGCCGACGCCGCGGTCGACGAGCGGCTCGCGATGCTGGGCCGTGTCATGCGGCTCCTGCCCGAGCGTGTGGCGGCCGGCAGGGTCCCCATGTCCGCGGGGGCCTCCGCGACACCCTGATCCCGTCGCCCGATGTCGCACGGGGAACACTCGGGGGAGTCCGGGCAGCCGTCGGCTCGTCAGGAGAAGGCCCGCACCGGCCACTTCACCGGGACCAGGTCCCCGGCCCGGTGAAGTGGCCGGTGCCGCGGTACTCGGTGGAGTCGGAGATGACGACGACCAGGTCGGCCTCGGGGCCTTGGCGGCGCGGGAGACGACCTGGCCGATGCCGCGCGGATCCGTCGCCCGTTCTCCCAGCACCGGAAGCGGCTGCCGAGCGCGGTGTCCCTGGTGACGTCGGCGGTGGGGTCACCCGTGATGCCCTGTGTGGCGGACACCGCGTCGACGGTCCGCACGCCCGTCAGGCCTGGCGGCTGGAGCAGGGACCGATGCCGGTGACGGCCGCCCGCTTCGTGGCCGCCGCGGTGTGGAAGGCGTCCTGCCGGCCGGCGGTGTGACCGTCGCCGACGATCACCACGTCGAGCCGGCCGGCCGAGGGGCCGGGCGGCTCGACGGTGACGCGAGGGTTCTGGGCGGGCTCCGGGTGCCGTCCCCGGGGTCAGTCCGCCCCGGGCAGGGACTTCAGCGCCGCTCGTGCCTCGTCCATGATCCGCTCGACCAGCTCCGAGCAGGACGGCAGGTCCTCGATCAGGCCCGCCACCTGGCCCGAGGCCATCACCCCGATGTCCGTACGCCCCTCGACCAGCGAGGCCTTCAGGAGCATCGGTGTGTTGGCGGCCAGCAGTACCTGGCTCCAGGTCAGTTCCTTGCCGTGTTTCATCGCCAGCCCGTCGCGGACCAGCCGGGGCCAGCTCGCACCGGACTCCTTCCGGAAGGCCGAGGCGTGCCGCAGCGCCCGCAGCAAGGAGGTGGCGCGGCCGGAACGCTCCAGCGAATCGACCATGGCGGTACGCAGCATGCGGTGCGGCAGACCGTCCACCCGGGTGGTGACCGTGACGTCCTTGACGGTGGCGGCCAGGTACTTCGCCTTCACCGCGTCGGGGACGGTGCTGTCCGAGGTGAGCAGGAAGCGCGTGCCCATGCCGATCCCGGCCGCCCCGTAGGCGAGTGCGGCGACCAGGCCGCGCCCGTCGTGGAAACCGCCCGCCGCGATCACCGGAATGCCGACGGCGTCCACCACCTGGGGGAGCAGCACGGTGGTGGCCACGTCGCCCGTGTGGCCGCCGCCCTCGCCGCCCTGCACCATCACCGCGTCGGCTCCCCACGCGGCGACCTTCTCCGCGTGCCGGCGGGCGCCGATGGAGGGGATGACGACGACGCCGGCGTCCTTGAGCCGGGCGATCAGGTCCTTGGACGGAGCCAGTGCGAAGGACGCCACCCGCACCTGCTCGTCGATGATGATCCGCACCCGCTCGCCCGCGTCGCCCGCGTCCGCCCGCAGATTGACGCCGAACGGCGCGTCCGTACGGGACTTGACCTCGCGGACCGCCGCGCGGAGCTGCTCGACCGTCATCGTCGCGGAGGCCAGGATGCCGAGCGCCCCCGCGTTCGCGGAGGCCGACACCAGCCGGGGGCCGGCCACCCAGCCCATTCCGGTCTGCACGATCGGGTACCGCACCCCGGTCAGTTCGGTGAGTGCGGTGGAGAACGGCGCGGGGCCGGTCATGCCGGGACCTCGCGCTCGCGGAGCCCCTTGGGGTCGATGACCTCGCGGATGAGGCGGAGTTCGGCCTCCGTGGGTTCCCGGGTGAACGGCACCTCGTCCGGCACGGTGAGGGCGAAACCGGTGGCCTCGATGACCTGTTCGAGGCTCACGCCGGGGTGCAGGGAGCGCAGCCGCATCGTGCGGTCGGGGGTCTCGAAGTCGAAGACACCCAGATTGCTGACGACTTCGGGGATGCGGTGGTAGCGGGTCGCGGAGGGGCCGGCCTCGGCCGCCCGGTCGTACCCGACCCCGCTGACCATGTCGACATGCTCCACGAACACGCGCGACGAGTGCTTGGGCACCCAGTAACTGGTCGGGTTGTTGAGGGTGTTGACCGGGGCGCCGCGCACCCCGAGCAGCTGACGCGTGGGCCTGGCCCAGTCGCCGATGCAGGAGATGTTCTGGTTGCCGTACCGGTCGATCTGGCTGGCGCCCATCATCACGTGCCGGCGGCCCGTGGCGGTGAGTGCCAGGTGCTGGCGGAACGGCAGCCAGCCCTCGATGCTCCCCGGCTTCACTCCCACCGCCGGAGTGTCGGCCATCATCAGCGCCTCCCCGTCGGTCAGCAGCAGTTCGGGGGAGAAGGTCAGCCTCGCCAGACGTGCGCCGATGGCGGGGACGGTGCCCATGGGGCTGGCGAGGATCTCACCCGCGTCCCGCCAGGCCTCGGCGCAGGCCACCACGCAGTACTCGGCGCGGCTCGCCGTCCTGATGCCGGTGGTCTCGGTGCCGCTCATGCTTCCTCCTGGTGGAACGCGGCGACGGCGGCCTGGTAGGCGGCCTCGTCCCCGGACAGGAACCGTTCGACGAAGGCGGGCCAGTCCTCGGGGGCGCGGGCCGCCCGGACGTAGGCGCGCTGGAAGGCCTCGTCCCGGTCGTGGTCGGGCACACAGGAAGTGAAGTGCGCGCCGTTCGGTGTCTCGACGACTCCGTCCACGAACATCCGCTTGATCAGCAGTGTCTGCGGCCCGTGCTCCTTCAGCAGGTCCGCCGTCTCCACGATGCGCTCGCAGGAGACGAACCCTTGGTCGGCGGCCTCGCAGAACAGGTCGTCGAAGTACGGGTCGGGGCCCAGGTACTGGCCGTTGCCCTGCGCATCGGAACGGTTGAGGTGGACCAGGGCCGCGTCCAGGCGCAGCGCCGGGGCCGCGACCAGCTTCTCCCCGTCCTCGTACGGAGAAGTGACCGTACGCAGAGCGGGGTTGACCTCCATCAGGTCCGAGCCCAGACCGGCACGTACCGGCATGAACGGCAACCGCTGCGCGCCCGCCGTCAGGCCCCACATCATCATTGCCTCGTCCATCTCGACCATCTCGAAGGCGCCGCGCTGCCGGGCCGCCGTGAAGTGCGGCTCCAGCGGTATCGAGTCGAGCGTCCCGAAGGCCGTGACCAGCTTGCGGATCTTCCCCGCCGCCGCGAGCAGGCCCACGTCGGGGCCGCCGTACGACACCACGGTCAGGTCGGTGATGTCCGAGCGCAGTAGCGCCCGCACCAGAGCCATCGGCTTGCGGCGCGAACCCCAGCCGCCGATGCCGATCGTCATGCCGCTCTCCAGCCGGCCGACGACGTCCTCGGCCGTCATCGTCTTGTCCTGTGTCACGTCTAGTGCTCCTTGTCCGTGCCGAAGGTGCCGCGCACACGGTCGGCGACGCCACTGAGGTTGGCCTCGAAGGTGAAGCCCTGCTCGAAGCGGTAGCTGCGGCGTACGTCGACGGGGTCGATGCCGTTGATGGCGGCCTTGGCCAGCCGGATGAGACAGCCGTCCTTGGCGGCGATCTCCCCGGCCAGTTCCAGGGCGGCCCCCGTCAGCCGCTCACGCGGCACGACGTCGAACACCGAGCCGTGCCGGTGCAGTTCCTCGGCCGACACGGTGCGTGAGGTGTAGTACAGGGTCCGCATCAGGTGCTGCGGGACGAGCCGGGCCAGGTGCGTGGCCGCGCCGAGCGCGCCGCGGTCGAGCTCCGGCAGGCCGAAGGACGCGTCGTCGGAGGCCACGATCACGTCCGCGTTGCCCACCAGGCCGATGCCGCCGCCGAGGCAGAAGCCGTGCACAGCGGCCACCACCGGGACCTCGCACTCGTAGACCGCGGCGAACGCCTCGAAGCAGCCCCGGTTGGCGCCGATCAGCGCCTCTGGTCCGTCGGCGCGCTGCATCTCCTTGATGTCCACGCCCGCGTTGAAGCCGCGCCCCTCGGCGGTGAGCACCACGCAGCGGATGCCCGGGTCGGCCCCGGCGGCGCGTACCGCCGCGGCCAGGTCGTACCAGCCCTGCACGGGCAGAGCGTTGACCGGGGGGTAGTCCACGGTGACGACGGCGACGCCCTCGCGTGGGGCGGAGGTGGAGACACCCATGAGCAGATCAGCTACCTTTCCACCAAACGTTTGTTAGGCCCAAAAGGTAGCAGCGATACGGACGCCGCGGGAGGTGTCGTGCCACTCAGCGGAACCGGCGCCCTGTTCTCCGCGCATCGCAGGCCGGATGTCCCACGCCGTACGCCGTTCCTTGCCTGTCGTTGTCGCCCGTCGAAAGGACACTCGTCATGACCTCACCGACCGCCCTGTGTGCCGGACGCGTCGCCGTCGTCACCGGCGCCGGCCGTGGACTCGGCCGCGCCCATGCCCTGGCCCTCGCTGCCGAGGGCGCGAAAGTCGTCGTCAACGACCTGGGTGTGGGGCTCGACGGCTCCGGCTCGGGCACCGGACCGGCCGAGCAGGTCGTGAAGGAGATCCGCGCGGCCGGGGGCGAAGCGGTCGCCAACAACGGTGACATCGCCACGTCCGAGGGCGCGGCCTCTCTCGTCGCCACCGCACTCGACTCCTTCGGCCGGCTCGACACGCTCGTCAACAACGCCGGATTCCTCCGCGACAGGATGCTGGTCAACCTGGACGAGGACGACTGGGACACCGTGATGCGCGTCCATCTCAAGGGGCACTTCCTGCCGCTCAAGCACGCGGCGGCGCACTGGCGCGCCGAGGCGAAGGCCGGCCGGACGCCCGCGGCCAGGGTCGTCAACACCAGCTCCGGCGCCGGGCTGCTGGGCAGTGTCGGCCAGGGCAACTACGCGGCCGCCAAGGCCGGCATCGTCGGCCTGACCCTGGTGGCCGCCGCCGAGATGGGCCGCTACGGGGTCCAGATCAACGCGATCGCCCCGGCAGCCCGGACCCGGATGACCGAGGCGACGTTCGCCGAGACGATGGCGGCGCCCGGCGAGGGCGCCTTCGACGCGATGGCCCCGGAGAACGTCTCGCCGCTGGTCGTCTGGCTGGGCTCCGCCGCATCCGCCGGGGTCAGCGGCCGGGTTTTCGAGACCGAGGGCGGACGGATCACCGTGATGGAGGGCTGGCGGCCCGGCCCCACCGCCGACAAGGGCGCCCGCTGGACCCCGGCCGAGGCCGGAGCGGCGGTGACCGGTCTGCTGGCGGCGGCCGAGACCCCGCAGCCGGTGTACGGCGCCTCCTGACCTGCCGCCGCACGGGGTGGTGATCAGCCGTCACCACCCCGTGTCCCGAGGCCTGTTCAGGCTCCGGCCGGCTCGCCCCGTACCCCGGCCACCAGCAGCGCGGGGGACTCCGCGCGGCCGTCCAGGATGCGATTGGTCCGGGTGACCACCTCCCACCCCGATGGCGTGCGGCGCAGCCGCCAGTGGTTGGCCGTCGCCCGGCGCACCACGTAACGGCCCGCCTCGTGCACCACCATCAGCGAATGGCACACCGCCACGGCCTCGTCGCCCTCCACCGTGATGTGCGGCGGGCCCACGACATGGGCACAGCCCTGCCGGATCCAGCCCTGGTGCGCGGGGGAACGGACCATCTCACGGATCTGCTCCCGGCCCGCGAGGAAGATCTCGTCGATGTCGTACACCCCGTCCGGTGCCCAGAGCGCGGCCACCGCCCCCGCGTCGCCCCCGTCCACCAGCGGCCCGTACGAAGCCATCGTGCGCGCGATGTCGCGCTCGTCCTCCAGCAGCGCGAGCCGTGCCTCGACCGCGGCGAGACGATCCTCGCTCATGCCCGTGCCTCCACGCCCGTCGTGATGCCCGCGATCGCGGCGAGGGCCTCCACCTGCTCGACGTAATGGCCGGCCGAACCGGCGGTCAGGGACACGCTGACCAAGGTGGCACCGGCCCCGGACACCTTCCGTAGCGCCTCGGCGGCGCCGTCCGGATCGCCCGACGGGTCGAGCGGACGTCCGGCGCTCAGCACCACTTCGAAGCCGTCGGGGAGCGAGGCGTCGCCGACCATCTCGCGGAGCCGGTCGAGCGGCAGTCCGAACGGTACCCAGCCGTCGCCATGTGCCAGTGCCCGGCGCAGCGAACGCGGTGTCCGGCCACCGATCCACAACGGCACCCGGTCCTGCACGGCGTGCGGCTCCACCACGAGACCCTCGTAGTCGAAGTGCTCGCCGCGGTAGGCGGGTTCGCGCCGGGACAGGGATGCCCGCAGGGCCGCGAGGGCGTCGTCGGCGATCGCGCCCCTGCCCTCGAAGGCGGCGCCGAGCAGCCGGAACTCCTCCTCCAGGCTGCCCACACCGAGGCCCAGGACGACCCGTCCGCCCGAGATGCGGTCCAGGGTTCCGTAGCGCTTCGCGATCTCCAGCGGGTGGTGGTAGCCGAGCACCAGGACCTGGGTGGCGAACCGGATTCGACGGGTGCGGGCAGCCAGATAGCCGAAGGTGGACAGCGGATCCCAGTAGGTGCCGCCGCGCTGCCCGGCGATCTCCACGGGCACCGCCACATGTTCCGAGCAGGTCAGATGGTGGAAGCCGAACCGGTCCGCGGCCTCGGCGACCGCGCCCAGCTCCTCGATACCGACGGTGCGTTCCCAGGGGGAATGGACGCCTGGGACGGCCGTGACGACGGGACTGTTGATGCCGAGCCGCATGGGGCACCTCTCTCGGGCAGAACGGGATGGGACGGAACGGAAGGGGCCATCCAAGTGCCCCGCCCCCGCTCGCGTCGGCCGTGTCCCGGTGGGCGGGAAACCGGCCTGCCGACTCCTCCTCGGCCCGGTCCCCGGCGAACGGCGCGCCCGAGGCCGTGCCGGGCGGCAGGCCCGGTCAGGCGCCGCTCGCCCGGTCGGGCCTCGCGCGCCGCACGTCCGGCCGCCGCGCCCCCGCAGTGCGCCCGGTCAGGCGCGCGTCCGCCGTCCGGTCAGCGGGACGACCGGCACGCGTCCCGGGCCGAAGCTTCTACGGTGCCGGTGCGGGCCGCTTCCCGTGACCGGCGACTGCTCGCAGCGGTGCCGCACGGACGGGACCGGCCCTCATGCGTCAGCAGCACCGACCCACCCGAGGAGCACTCATGCCGCGCAACGTCGTCGTCACCGGATCCAGTTCGGGGATCGGTGCCGCCCTCACCGTCCTGTTCCGCGCCCAGGGAGACCGCGTGATCGGCGTGGACCTCCGCGGCGGCGAGGTCGAGGCCGACCTGTCCACACCCGAAGGCCGCTCCGCCGCCGCGGCGGCGGCCGTCGACGTTGCAGGCGGGGTGGTGGACGCGGTCGTCACCTGCGCGGGCGTCGCGGAACCGGGAACCGCGATGGTGACGGTCAACTACTTCGGCACCACCGAGTTCCTGACGGCGCTGCGACCGGCTCTTGCCGCGGCCGAACGGCCCCGCGTCGTGGCCATCGGCTCGATCTCAGGCACCCAGACCCACGACCCGGAGATCGTCGACGCCTGCCTGGCGGGCAACGAGGCCGCGGCCCTGGAACACGCCGAACGGGCCGTGGCCGACGGCCGCGCCCGTCAGCTGTACCCCTCGTCCAAGGCGGCGCTCGCGCAGTGGGCGCGGCGCACCGCCGTCTCCGAGGGCTGGGCCGATGCCGGGATCCCCGTGAACGTCGTCGCGCCGGGCATCGTCCTCACCCCGATGAGCGCGGGACTCTTCGACGACCCGGAGATGAAGAAGATCATGGACGCGGCGGTCCCCATGCCGCTCAACGGCTATCTGGAGCCCGAGGACGTCGCACGGGCCGTACTCTTCCTGGCCTCCGACGAGAACAGCCACATCACCGGGCAGGTGGTGTACGTCGACGGAGGCGCCGAGGCGACCCTGCGCGGGCCCGCCCACTTCTGAGCCGTCGCAGGAAGGTGCCCCGGCCGCGTCACGCGGCCGGGGCACCTTCGCCTGTGCGCCGGGGGAGCGGGCGTCAGACACGCACCTTGGTCCGGATCACCTTGCCGGTCGCATTGCGCGGCAGCGCGTCGGCGGTCAGCCGCCACTGCTTCGGCACCTTGAAGTACGCCAGTTCGGCGGCCGCGTACTCCCGCAGCGCCTCCTCGGTGACCGTCGAGCCCGCCGTGAGCACCACGACCGCGGCCACCTCCTGGCCGAGGTCGGGATGCGGCACCCCCAGCACGAGGCATTCACGGACGTCCGGGTGATCGACGAGCACCGTCTCGATCTCGGCCGGGTAGATGTTCTCGCCACCGCGAATGATCAGGTCCGAGCGGCGGCTGCTGAGATACAGCCGTCCCTCGCGCAACTGCCCCAGGTCCCCGGTGCGCAGCCAGCGGTCCGCGCCGATGGCGCCGGCGGTGGCCGCGGAGTCACGCCAGTAGCCCAGCATGTTGAACTGACTGCGGACCCAGACCTCGCCCTCCTCACCCTCGCCGAGCACCTCGCCGGCGGGGTCGCGAATCTCCAGGCGCACGCCGGTGACGGGCCGGCCGAGAGTGCCGGGAGCTTCCGCCAGGTCCTGCGGGTTCGCGGCCGCGACAGCCGTACACGTCTCGGTCAGCCCGTAGCTGTCCACCAGCGAGTTCTTCGCGAACGGCAGGCCTTCGCGCAGCCGTTCCTTGAAGGCGGTCGACGACGGTGCGGAGGCCAGGGCGAAGGACGTCAGCGAGGACGTGTCGTACCGGTGGGCCCCGCCGTGTTCGAGCATCCGGTGGGCCATGGTCGGCACCGCGCCCCAGTTGGTGACCTGCTCCCGCTCGACCATGCCGAGCACGGCGTCCACGTCGAACGCGCCCTGGTGCAGCGCGATCCGGCTGCCGGTGGCGAGCCGCGGCACGGCCAGGTTGTGCAGGCTGGCGATGTGGAACAGCGGCAGCGTCAGCAGATAGACGCGGTCCTGCGGGCGCAGCGGGTCGCCGAAAATCTGGAGCAGCGCGTCGTTCAGACGGTGGTACTCGACGACGGCGAGCAGATTGCGGTGCGTGTGTACGGCCCCCTTGGGACGGCCCGAGGTGCCGGAGGTGTAGAGGATGACGGCCGGGTCGTCCTCGGCGACGTCCGCGGACGGCAGCGGCGCACCGGGGTGGGCCGTGACGAAGCGGCTGATGTCGTCCTCCACGGACAGCACCGGAACCGGACAGCCGGCCAGTTTCGCCGACTGCCTGGCATCGGCCACCACCAGCGCGGGTTCGGCGTTGTCGAGGCCGTGTGCCATCTCGCGCGGCGACCACCAGGCGTTGAATCCGACCGCCACCGCGCCGATCGACACCGTGGCCCAGAACGTCGTGATCCACTCGGGGCAGTTCGCGGCGGCGATGGCCACTCGGTCACCCTTGGCGACGCCGTACTGCTCACGCAGCACCTGGGCCAGTGACGCGACCTGCGCCGCGTGCTCGGCGAAGGTGATCCGGCGGTCCGCCGTGACCACGAAGTCGCGGTCGGCGTGGGCGACGGACGCGTGCAGCACCTCGTGCAGGGCCCGCTGCCGGTGGGTGAAAACCGGCAGCGGGGTGCCCAGCACGTCGTCGTCGGCAAGCTCGAACCGGCCGCCCGGGCCGGTGAGCGCGGCTGCCTGGACGAGGGCTGCTGCGCGGTGATCCGTTTCGTTGGGCATCGGGGACTCCTGGGCGTCGTGAACTCCACTGGGATGGCGGTCGACGCAAGTGTCGGCAGTCCGGGCCCCTCACCCACCGGATGTTTCCGGTCACTGGGACACCGTGGCACAGGCGACAGGAAGAGGGAACACCGCGGCGGCGACCGTGGGGACGGGACGTCAGCGGGCTCCCGGTGAGTGGGATACGTCACGTCGGCCGGATTTCGACGGCCATAGCGTCCCTCCACCTGCTCCGGCCCCGGGCCCTCTGCCCCGGTGCCACTTGCCTTCCGGCACCCGTTTTTCCCACCTTCCGGCGCCGGTCCGACCGGCCTCGGGCTCATGGAGGACGAAATGACGCGAGCACCACGGCACAGAGCCCGCTTTGCCGCCACCCTGGCCGTCGCGGTGACGCTCACCTCCGCGTGCGTATCGTCCGACGCCGGGGAAGCCGGCAGCGGCAAGACGCAGAAGGCCGAACGAGGCCGCTACACCTTCGGCCTCGTCGGCGCACAGCCCGACGGCGGATCGCCCGTCGAAGGCGGCACGCTGCACATCGCCGACTACGGCGAGGCCCGCAGCCTCAGCCCCGCCGTCACCTACGCCACCGGAGCCTCCGGCGGATCCGCGCTCGCCGCCGTGTACGACGTACTGATGCGGTACGACACCGCCGCGAAGAAGTACGAACCCCAGCTGGCCAAGTCGCTGCACAGCAGCGACGACCTGAAGACCTGGACGCTGCAGCTCCGTGACGGAGTGAAGTTCTCCGACGGCACCCCCCTCGACGCCGACGCCGTGACCGCCTCCATCGCCTGGTACCGGAAGAACAAGGGCGCCGACACCGCGCTGCTCGCCCCGAACCTGGCGAAGGCCGAGGCCACCGACGACACCACGGTCGTCTTCACCCTCCGCAACCCCTGGGCGACATTCCCCGCGATGCTCGCCCAGGCACCCGGCATGATCGTGGCTCCCGCCGCGTACGCGGAGAAGACGTTCAAGCCCATCGGGGCCGGTCCCTTCGTCCTGGCCGAGTACGCCCCACAGGAGGAGATGATCCTCAAGGCCAACAAGAACTACTTCAAGGGCAAGCCGCACCTCGACGCCCTCCGCTTCACCTGGCCGCAGTCCGACCGCGCCAAACTGGAGGCGCTCGACGACGGCACCGCCGATGTCACCTACATGCGCAGCCCCGACGTCGTCGACGACGCCGTCAAGGCGGGCCACCCCGGGGAACTGACCCTCACCGGTCTCGGCACCATGGTCACCATCAACACCCGCCAGGGCCGGCCGGGCGCCGACCTGCGCGTCCGCAAGGCATTGGCCCTTGCGCTGGACCCCGAGCTCGAAACCGAGCGCGCCTACGAGGGCAAGGGCCTGCCCGGCAAGGAGATCTTCCCGCCGGAATCGCGCCTGCACTCCGAGGTGAAGCCCCTCGGCGTCGACCTCGACCGGGCGAAGAAGCTGCTCGCCGAGGCCAAGAAGGACGGCTACAACGGCACCATCACCTACATGGACGGCACCGACCCCGTCTCCAGGGCCAAGAGCGTCGTCACCAAGGCCATGCTGGAACGTGTCGGATTCACCGTGAAGCTCGACATGGTCTCCTCCATCGCCGACCGGGTGGCCAAGACGTATGTGGAGCACGACTTCGACATCAGCCGTGGTGCCGCCAGCATCTCCGAGAGCGACCCCTACCACCGGCTGCAGAGCATCCTGAACTCGACGAGCTACGGCAACCCCGGCGGCTACGCCAATCCGAGGATGGACGCCCTGCTCGTCCGGCTCCAAGCCGCGGACAGCGACGCCGACACCCAGAAGACCCTCGACCGGATCCAGGCCCTGTTCAACGAGGACGTCCCCCTGGTCAACCTCGGTGCCGGCGCCGGGTTCACCGCCTGGGGCAAGAACGTCCACGGTGTCGTGCCCACCGACGAGTACATGACCCTCTTCGGTGAGGCGTGGATCAGCAAGTGATCCCCAAAGGCCCGGACGGACCCGGGGACATCGCCGCCGACCGGAGCGCATCCGCCGGCCGGGGCGTTCCCGCTCACCGGGACACCGCCCTGGGCCCGCCCGCCCGCCCACCCGTAGCTTCACCGCACCGCGACGCGCATCCCGTAGCCCCGTGTGCCGCCACCGGGCAGACCTGGAGGAACTCATGAGTCCCGCTGCGCTGCGCCGGCCGGCCGTCAAGGTCCTGGAACTGGTGGGCGTGCTCCTCATCGCGAGCACGGGAGTCTTCTCCCTGGTGGTCCTGCTGCCCGGTGACCCCGCCGTCGACATCCTGGGCGCCGGCCGGTCGCCCGCCGAATACGCCGAGCTCCGCACGGAACTCGGCCTCGATCAGCCGCTGGTCACCCGCTACCTCCACTGGCTGGGCGGTGTCCTCACCGGGGACCTCGGCCAGTCCGTCGTACCGCCGCAGAGCGATGTCACCGACCGGGTGCTGTCCGCGCTGCCCGTCAGCTTCGAGATCGCCGCCCTCGGACTGCTCCTCGCCCTGCTGATCGCTGTGCCGCTGGCCATGTGGTCGGCGTACCGCGAGAATTCGGCCGCGGACCGGATCATCGGCGCCGGCACCTTCGGGGTGCTGTCCGTGCCCGGCTTCCTGGCAGGGCTGCTGCTGATCCTTCTCCTGGTCGACTCGACGGGCTGGTTCCCGCGTTCCGAGTGGATCCGGCTCGGCGACGGTGACCTGCTGGGCAATCTGCACCACGCCTTCCTGCCGGCGCTGACCGTGGCCCTTGCCGAACTCGCCATGTTCACCCGGGTACTGCGCGGCGACCTGATCGTGACCCTGCGGGAGGACTACATCCTCGCCGCCCGCGCCAAGGGCATGAACCCGTTGCGCATCCTGTTCACCGACGCCCTGCGCCCCTCCTCCTTCTCCCTGGTCACCCTGCTCGGCCTCAGCCTCGGGCGGCTCATCGGCAGCACCGTCGTCGTCGAGTACCTCTTCTCGCTGCCCGGCATGGGAACCGTCGTCGTCAACGCCGCCGGCCAGGGCGACTACCCGATGGTTCAGGGCGCCGTACTCACCATTGCCCTGATCTACGTGGTGATCAACGCCGCCATCGACCTCTCCTACGGCTACCTCGACCCGAGGACGCGACGTGTCCATGTCTGACATCGCCCCGCGCACGCGGGCCGCCTCCCCGCCGCCCCTGCTCACCGCCCTGACCCTCACCGTCGTCGGCCTCGTCCTGCTGGGGTTCGGCGCGACGACACCCCAACTCGTGACGCCCGCCAAGGCGGCCCTCGTCCTCCTCGGCCTCGGCATGACGTTCGCCGGAGCCTCCAGGCTCGGCAAGCGCTGGGCCGGCCCCCGCTTCGACCTGGTGTTCTGGTTCGGCGCGGGCTGGCTCATCCTGCTCGGCCTCGCGATCCTGCTCGCCCCGTGGCTGCCGGTCGGCGAGGACCGCGACGTGGCGAGCACCGTCCTCGAACCGGTCTTCGCCACCCCGACCTTCACCGGGGACAACCCGCTCGGCACCAACGCCTTCGGCCTCGACCTGCTCGCCCGGTCCCTGTACGGTGCCCGGTCCTCGCTGATCATCTCGCTGTCCGCGGTCGGCGTCGGCACCGTCGTCGGCGGCGCGATCGGCATGGTGGCCGGCTACTTCCGCAAGAGCGTCGACCGCGCGGTGGGCCTCGCCACCAACTCTCTGCTCGCCGTGCCCCCGCTGATCCTGCTCATCGCACTCGCCACCGTGCTCGAACCAAGTCTGCGCAACGTCGCCCTCTCACTGGCCCTGCTCACCATCCCCGGCATGGTGCGCCTCGCCCGCGCCACGACCATGGCCTGTGCCAACCGGGAGTTCGTCGTCGCGGCCCGAGCCATGGGTGCTACCCGCTCCCGGATCCTGCTGCGCGAACTGCTGCCCAACGTGCTGCTGCCCCTGCTGTCCCTGGCCGTCGTGATGATCTCGGTCCTCATCGTCGCCGAGGCATCTCTCAGCTTCCTCGGACTCGGTATCCAGCCACCCGCACCCACCTGGGGAAACATGATCGCCGAGGGCGAGGGCCGGGTCTTCGAGGAGCACCCGCACATCGTGCTCGTGCCCGGCGCATTCCTCTTCCTCACCGTCTTCGCCTTCAGCATCGTCGGCGAGAAGGCTCGCGGGCGATGGGACTCCCGGAGCGTGAAACTGTGACCACCGGACCACTTCCCCAGGCAATCGAACCCACCACGGGCGCGCCCGCGCTGCTGACCGCCACCGACATACGCACCGTCTTCCACACCCCCCGTGGCCCGGTGCGGGCGGTCGACGGCGTCAGCCTGTCGCTGTCCGAGGGCGAGACCCTCGGCATCGTCGGCGAGTCCGGATCGGGCAAGTCCGTGCTGGGCCGCACGCTCATGGGCCTGATCACCGACGGGCCGGGCACCACCGTCTCCGGAACCGTCCTGCTCGGCGGCCGGGACGTCCACGCCCTGAGCCCCGCGTCGCGGCGCTCCCTGTGGGGCACCGAGGTCGCCATGGTCTTCCAGGACCCGATGACCTCCTTGAACCCGGTCAAGAAGGTCGGCGCGCATCTGGCCGAGAGCGTGCGCCTGCACCAGGGCCTGAACCGTGCCGAGGCCCGGGAACGGACCGTCGACCTGCTCCGGCAGGTCGGCATCCCCGAACCGTCCCGGCGCGCACGCCAATACCCGCACGAACTCTCCGGCGGAATGCGGCAGCGCGTCGTCATCGCCATGGCCCTCGCCTGCGAGCCACGGCTGCTCATCGCCGACGAACCCACCACCGCGCTCGACGTCACCGTACAGAAGCAGATCCTCGACCTGCTCCAGTCGCTGGCGCGGGACCTGCGCATGGCCACCGTCCTGATCAGCCACGATCTCGCCACCGTCGCCGGCCGTACGGACCGGGTCGCGGTCATGTACTCCGGCAGCCTCGTCGAGTACGCTCCGTCCGCCTCCGTCTTCGACCGCCCCCGACACCCGTACAGCAGCGCCCTGATCGCCTCCGTCCCCCGGCTCGACCTGCCGCCGCACACGCTGCTCCCGACGATCGAGGGCCGGCCGCCCAACCTGCTGAACCCGCCCCCCGGTTGCCGGTTCTCTCCCCGCTGCGGCACGGCGACCGACCGCTGTACCACCGAATCGCCCCAACTCGCCGGATACGCCGGTGAGCGCGACTCCGGCGGCGGCCTCGTCGCCTGTCACCACCCTCTGGGCGCAGCCGAGGAGACCGCCGTATGACGACGACCCGCACCACCGACCGGGACGCGCGTCCGCCCGCGCTGAGCGCGCGGAACCTCGTCGTGGAGTTCCCGGCCGGCCACGGCCGGAAGGTGCACGCCGTCTCCGGAGTCTCACTGGACGTCGCGGAGGGCGAGACGCTGGGCATTCTCGGCGAGTCCGGCTGCGGCAAGTCCACCGTCGGCCGCTCCTTGATCCAGCTGCCGCCCCCGGACTCGGGAACCGTACGCCTCGCCGGTGTGACCCTCACCGGCCTCGCCCCGGAGGAACTGCGCCGCGCCCGCGCGAGGATGCAGATCATCATGCAGGACCCGATCGCCGCCCTGAATCCCCGCCGCAGGGTCAAGGACCTGCTGTGGGAGGGGCCGTCGATCTGGGGGAGCGGCGACGACACCCACGGCAAGGACGCCCGGATCGACGAGGCGCTGCGCGACACCGGCCTCGACCCGGCGACCGTACGGGACCGCAGACCGCACGAACTCTCCGGCGGCCAGTGCCAGCGGGTCTGCATTGCCCGCGCCCTGCTCCTCGACCCGGCGGTGCTGATCTGCGACGAGCCCGTCTCCAGCCTCGACGTGTCCGTGCAGGCGCAGATCCTCAACCTCCTGGAGGCGACGAAGCGTCGGCGCGGACTCAGCATGGTCTTCATCGCCCACGACGTCTCCGTGGTGAAGAACATCAGCGACCGCGTCATGGTGATGTACCTCGGCAAGGTCTGCGAGGTCCTGCCCTCCGACGGGATGCACCACGAGGCCGTCCACCCCTACACACGGCTGCTGCTCGCTTCGCTTCCCGAGCCCCGGCGCAGCCCCGGCACCGGTCTATCCGGCGGCGGGCAGCCCCTCGCGCCCGCGGGTCCGGCCGCCGATCTCCCGTCCCCGCTGAACCCGCCGTCGGGCTGCCGCTTCCGTACCCGCTGCCCGCTGGCCACCGCACAGTGCTCCGACGAGGAGCCCCCGCTCAGAGACATCCGGCCGGGACACCTGGTCGCCTGTCACCACGTCGAACCGAGGAGGAACCACCCGTGACCGCCACCGAGACCCCGGACGTATTCGCCCCCGCCCAACTGGGCCCGGTCAAGCTCCGCAACCGCGTCATCAAGGCCGCGACCTACGAGGGGCTCAGCCACAGGTCCCTGGTGACCAAGGACCTCGTCGACTTCCACGTCGCCTATGCCCGGGGCGGCGTGGGCATGACGACCGTCGCCTACTGCGCCGTCGCCAAGGAGGGGCGGACCGACCGGCACCAGATCTACTGGACCGACGAGGCGATGCCAGGGCTGCGGACCCTCACCGAAGCCGTGCACGCCGAGGGCGCCGCGATCGCCGCGCAGATAGGCCACGGCGGCCCCGTCGCCAGCCCCAAGGCGAACGGAGCCCCGGCCCTCGCCCCGTCCAAGCACTTCCACGCCACCGCGATGAGCTGGGCCCAGGAGACGTCCGTCGCCGACATCGGGCGCATCACCGAGGCCCACGCCGAGGCCGCCCGCCGCGCCGTATCCGCAGGCTTCGACGCCGTGGAGGTCCACCTGGGCCACAACTACCTGGCCAGTTCCTTCCTCAGCCCCCGCATCAACCACCGCACCGACGAGTACGGCGGCAGCCTGGAGAACCGGGCCAGGTTCGCCCGCAACATCATGCGGGCCGTCCATGACGCGGTCGGCGGCCGGATCGCCGTCCTCGCCAAGATGAACATGGACGACGGAGTGCCCGGCGGGTTCTGGCTCGATGAGGCCATCCCGGTGGTGCAGTGGCTTGAACAGGACGGCACTGTCGACGCCCTGGAGATGACCGCGGGCAGTTCCCTGCTCAACCCGATGTACCTCTTCAAGGGCGACGCCCCGCTCAAGGAGTTCGCCGACGTCATGCCGCAGCCGATCAAGCTCGGCGTGAAGATGGTCGGCAAGCGGTTCCTGCACAGCTACCCCTACCGGGACGCCTACCTCCTCGAGGACGCCCGGCAGATCCGCGCCGCCGTGAAGCTCCCGATGATCCTGCTCGGCGGCATCACCGGCAGATCCGCCATGGACCTCGCGATGCGTGAGGGCTTCGAGTACGTGGCCATGGCCCGGGCCCTGCTGCGCGAGCCGGACCTGATCAACCGCCTGCGCGACGACGAAACCACTCCGTCCCTGTGTATCCACTGCAACAAGTGCATGCCGACCAACTTCACCGGCACCCGCTGCGTGCTGGTCGACCGCACCACCACCCGCCACGCGACGTGGGGCACACCCGCCGGATACGTGGGATGAGGGGTCTCGACGCCGTCGCCGCGGCCGTCAGAAGCGGCGAGACGACGCCCGCACGGTCACCGCGGAGGCGATCGCCCGTACCGGGCGGCTCGATCCCGCCCTCGGTGCGGTGGCCGGCACCCGGTCCGCGCAGGCTCGCGCCGAGGTCGCGGCCGGACCACCCGGAGTTCCAGGGCTCCACGCGCAGCGTGCTGGGCAGCTCCGAAACGCGCGAGTGTGTCGGACGGGACCGTCCGGAACCACCTCGGCAGGTGGCCGGAGGAACACCCTGAGCGGGCCACAGCCGTCATCAACCGGATCGTCCAGGACATGCGCCGGGACCGACCGGAAACGAACGGCTCGTAGGAGGGAGTCGTGGCCGTGGCCCGCTCGTTGTCGAGTCCTTCAGGTGACGAGTGGGTCGATGTGGTCCGGGAAATCGGACGACCACACGGGCACCCGGGGGAGCCAGTCGACCGGCGGACGCGCCCCGGCCGGTGAACCGCTCAGCGGTCCCGCAGCAGCCCGGCGTCATGCGCCAGCACGGCCGCCTGTACGCGGTTGGCGCTGCCCGTGCGCGTCAGGATGCGGCTGATGTGCGCCTTGACCGTGCCGGTGCTGATGTACAGCTCGTCGGCGATCTCGGGGTTGGACAGGCCCCGGCCGAGCAGGCGCAGCACGTCGCGTTCGGCCGGGGTGAGTTCCTCGATCCTGCGCAGCGCGTTCTCGGTGTCACGGCCGTACTGGACGTGGCGTTCGAGGAGTTGGCGGGTGACGCGGGGGGCCAGGACCGGTTCGCCCTTCGCGGCCAGGCGGACGGCGTGGATCAGGTCGTTGGGTCCGGTGTCCTTGAGGATGTAGCCGGCCGCACCGGCCCGCAGAGCGCGCGTGACGCTCGCCTCCTCGCCGAAGGCCGTCAGCATCACCACATGCGTGCGGGGCGAGAGACGGGTGATGTCCTGCGCGGCCGCGATTCCGTCCCGGCCCGGCATCTGGAGGTCGAGGAGCGCGACGTCGACCTCCTGGGACCGGCAGGCCGCTGCCGCCTCCCCGCCGTCGGCGGCTTCGGCCACGACCTCGATGTCCTCGGCGTTCTCCAGGATCAGCCGGATGCCCGTACGCATCAGCGCCTCGTCGTCGGCGACCAGAACTCGGATCACCCGTTCATCTTAGGGCCGCCGTCACCAGCAGTACGACCAGGAAGCCCACCGTGGGCAGGACCACGGCCACCGCGGCGCAGCCGGCTCCCAGGATCCGCGGCCAGGTCAGTACCTCGGCCCGTACCGGGGCGTGCGCTCCCCTCCTGCCCTGGCCGATGGCCGGTGCCCCGAACGGCGACGGTCCGTACATCGGAGTCCCGGACGCCGGTGGTCCGTACGCCGGAGTCCCGGACGTCTGCGGTCCGTACGCGGGGGCATCGGCGGAGGGGCGAGCACGTGTGGGCAGGGGACCGCCGTCGACGTCGTGGGAGGGAAGACGGGCCGTCACGGCGAAACCCCCGCCCGGAAGTGGCCCCGCCGCGAAGGTGCCGCCCAGCATGGAGACCCGCTCGTGGAGACCGGCCAGACCGCTGTGCGTGCCTCCCCGTGAGTGACCGCCCTCGCGCGGAGTCCCGTTCACCACGCCGACCACGAGCTCCGCGCCCTCGGCCCGGACCTCCACCCGTGCGGGCGCGCCGGAGGCGTGTTTCAGCACGTTCGTCAGTCCCTCGCGGACCACCCGGTGGACCGCCTGCCGGGTACGGGCGTCGACCTCGGCCGTCGCCGGGAGCGACCACTCCAGCTCCACCGGCCCGCCGCCCGTCTGTCGGGACTGCGTGACCAGCGCGGAGATGTCCTCGTGCGTCCCCCGCGCACCCGTGCCCGCAGCGGCGTCCTCGCCCTCGTCCGTGAGGTCCGTGTGCCGGAGCACACCGAGGATCTCGCGCAACTCCTCCATCGCCGTCCCGGCCGTCGTGCGCAGCAGTTCCGCCTGTCCAGCGAGGGCGGGGGCCTGCCGTCCGGCGGCCAGTTCCAGCGCCCCGGCGTGTACGGAGATCAGGCTCAGCCGGTGGCCGAGGAGGTCGTGCATCTCGCCGGCTATCCGGGTCCGCTCCTCCATCCGGGCCGCCGCGGCGGTCAGCGCACGGGTCTGTTCCAGATAGGCATTGCGTTCCCGCAACAGGCCGACCAGGGGCCGCCGCCTGCCGAGCAGCGTCCCCGACAGGGCCGGGAGGAGGAGAAGCAGTACCGCGGAGACCGCGTTGCCGGCCAGGTCCGTCGGCAGGGACTCCCAATGGAAGAAGCCGCGCGCGACGGTCAGCACCCCGGCGACCGCGCAGGCCACCCCCACCACCCGCCACGCACGTCGTGGCGGCGCGATCCGGCGGGTGGCGGACAGCACGATCAGCGGGATCGCCGCCAGCGTCCACACATTGGCACCCACCAGCAGCGGAGCAGTGCACACCACCGCCGCCACGGGCCGACCGCGCCGCCCCACCACGAGCAGCGCCGTCCACAACGCCTCCAGCACCGCCAGGACGGGCCGGGCCGGATGCACCACCAGCAGGGGGACCAGCCCGAAGGCCAGCACGAGGACGCCCAGCACGACATCGACGGCGACGGCTGCGCGCGCGGCGTCCCGTACGGCCGCCCGGCTCGCGACCATCTCCGCACGCGCCCACCGGACCACGTCACCCGGCTCCCGCCAGGCGGACACACGGGCCCGGCCGGTGCCTTCGGGTACCTCACTCATGGTCGTCTCCGCCTCCGACACAGTGGACTCGCCGGGATGGACGGTAGCGCCGGGCGGGGCTGCCGGGTCCCGGCGGCCCCCGTCGTCACGCGCCCGGCCCGAGCGGCAGGTCGGCCCGCAGCGCGGCGATGTCCACGTGCCGGGCGGTCAACAACTCCACGACCGTGGCGACTTGGGCCGTGGTGTCCGGGGCCGGGATGCCTTGGGCCGTGGTGTCCCGGGACTGGACATCCGCTGCGGAATCGTCGAGGAGGGCGGCCAGCAGATGGACCGTTCCGACGGTGGCCGACCCGTGCTCGACGGCCGTGAGCTGGGCGACGGCCTTGGCCCGCTCGGCGGTGTCGGAGAACAGCACCTTCCCCGCGGCGTCATCCTCCGTGGTGGTGTTCGCCGCCCGGTTCAGTGGGTTCAGCCGTGCGCCGTGCCGGTTCAGCAGCGCGGCGGCGGAGTTGGCGGCAGCCAGGTCCTCGGGCAGGGCTTCCCCGGCGACGGCCAGGGCGCGGTCCAGGGCGAGGATGCCCAGCAGGAGGTCGACGGGGCGCGCCTCGGAGCGCCCGCACCGCACCGCCTGCCGGGTCGCTTCGACGAACACCGCGAACAGCACCGGGGAGCCGTACTGCCCCGACCCGGAAAGCCACGACGTCAGCGCGCGCGTCAGGCGGTTGCCGCTCCGGCCCAGCGTGCCGGCCCGGCGAAGGAGCACGACGCCGTGCGACTCCGGCCGCTCCGACCCGGCCGGGGCGCTCGCGTCCAGGGCGTCGAGCGCGGTTGCCGCCGCGGCCAGGTCCAGCCTCTCCACCACCAGTGCCTCGCGGGCGCGGCTGTCCGGTAGTTCCAACAGGGCGCGCGCCACGTGCCGGCAGCGTACGGAGACGGCCCCTTCGGCCCGAGCCGCCTTCAGCGCGGACAGCAGGCACGCGCGCAGTGCTCCCGTCATGCCGGGCAGCGGCCGGTCGCTCCCGGCGGCCGGCCGGCGCGATGCGAGCCCGAACCGCCAATGTGCCTCGCGCCAGGCGGCGGTGAGCTCATAGGCGTCGGCCGCGTCCTCATCGGGTACGGCCGCGGCCACGTCGGGTACGGGACCGGCCGTGTCGTCCGTACTCGCCCAGCCGCGCCCGCCGCGCCCCGAGACCAGGCCGCCGAGCCCACCGGCCTTCCGCATCCCCGGCGCGATCGCCGCACCCGCGTCGCTGTCCCCCATCACGAGCGCGGCCAACAGGTTCTCGCTCCCCACCGCCGTCGCCCCGAGCTTGACCGCGCCGCGCAGTGCCGCGACGAGCAGTGCCATGACGTCGGTCTCGAACTCCACACTCGTACCGACCGCTGCTGCCACGTCCCCGTGCACCGCGGTCGTACCTCGCTGATCCGTCGTGGCTCGCCGATCCATCGAATGTCCCCTCTTCGGCTCCGGTGTGCGATCGGGTTCGACACTAGGAGGACCGGCCAAGGCACCGCGTCGGCCGACCGGCCATGCCCTCGGGCCGATCGGCCACGGCGGCACGCGGACACGGCACCCTCGACACGCAGGCCGAGGCCGGCCCGGCCTGCTTCGCCGACAGGGCTACCGGGGCGCCGCATGACGATGCGTCAGTCAAGTTGGCGAACGATCGGCGTGGGTCCTGAAATGCCTGGGGAACGCTGTCCGGACATGCGACTCGTTGTAGAGTGCCAGAACAGCCCTTGACCTGCAAAAACGCAGGCAGGGAGCCTACTTGTGGGAGTACCTCGATGCTGCGTACCATGCTCAAATCCAAGATTCACCGGGCCACTGTGACCCAGGCAGATCTGCACTACGTCGGTTCCGTCACCGTCGACGCGGAGTTGATGGAAGCAGCGGATCTGCTCCCCGGCGAGCTGGTGCACATCGTCGACATCGACAACGGCGCCCGTCTGGAGACGTATGTCATCGAGGGGGAGCGCGGCTCCGGTGTCATCGGAATCAACGGCGCCGCCGCCCACCTCGTCCACCCCGGTGATCTGGTCATCCTGATCAGTTACGCCCAGGTCGACGACGCCGGGGCGCGCGACCTGACCCCGCGCATCGTGCACGTCGACGCCGGCAACCGTATCGTCGCGCTCGGTGCCGACGCCGCCGCGCCCGTACCCGGCACCGCCACCGAGCGGAGCCCGCACGCCGTGCCCGCGGCGCGCTGAGCCGGTCCGGCCACCGAGGGAGCACTCGCCGTGGCGGGGCGCGAGGCCCCGTCGTCCCGCTCCGCCCGTACGCCGCGAAGCGGGCGGAGCGCCATCCCGACCGGGCCCCCGAGGTCCCGGCCGAGCCGGTGAAACGGGCGAAGGCACAGCTCAGGAGGCATCCCGAGCCGTACGGACCCGGGTCGGCCGGGGACTGTACCGTTTGGCCGGTGACCCTCGCCCTGCTGCACACCTCCCCGGCCCACGTACCCGTTTTCGACGCACTCCGGGACGCGCACCATCCCGGACTCGCCCTGCGCCATCTCGTGCGCGAGGACCTGCTCACCAGGGCCGGGGAAGCGGGCCCCGAAGCGGTGTCGGGCGAGGTCCGGGACCTGCTCGCGGGCGCCGTCGCGGACGGTGCCCGTGCCGTGCTCTGCACCTGTTCGACGATCGGCGCCGTCGCCGAGTCGGAGTCGGCGCGGCTCGGTGTTCCTGTGCTGCGCGTCGACCGCCCGATGGCGGCCCTTGCCGCGGCACGGGGCCGGGTGGTCGTGCTCGCGACGTTCACCGGCACCCTGGCGCCGACCCTCGCCCTGCTCGCCGAAGAGGCGGGGGACCGGCCCGTCGACGTACGGACCGTCGTGGTGGACGGAGCCTGGGCGTGTTTCGAAGGCGGTGACCGGGACGGCTACCTGGACCTCGTCGCCGCCGCGGCCGATGCGGTGACGGACAGCGATGTGATCGTGCTGGCACAGGCGTCCATGGCCGACGCGGTCACCCGTACGGTCACCCGCATCCCGGTGCTCTCCAGCCCCCGGCCGGGTCTCGCGGCCGCGGCCGCCGCCGCACGCCGACCCCGGCACGGCTCGCCGGTCCCGGCAGGTCATCCGGAACCGGGACGCACGGACTCACCAGGCGCGGGCGGTCGCTCCGGGGGACGGTGGAAGCAGATCCACCCGAACCGTTCGGAGGCCCCCGATGACGAATCCGTACCCCGACCCGGTCCCGCCGGCCCCCACCCCGGGACCGATGCCCGGCCCACCCTCCCCGCTGCCGGAACCACCACCGCCACCGCCACCCGGCCCCGTCCCGCCGGGCCCCTCGCCGGATCCGATCCCACAGCCGCCGCCACCGCGCCCCGACCCGGAACCTCAGCCGTCGCGTAGGCGGGCCGTACCCCGCTCCGGGGAGCGGATCCCCGACCGCTCCCGGGACGCGTCGCGCTCGCCGGACGGAGTGCGCGGCCGCTGAACCGAGGCAGGCCGGAACAGGCGGCTCGCTGCCCTGGCCGACCGGCGACGGGGATCGCGCCATGACCCTGCTCACCGCCACGGCGGCACTCGACTCGCCTGTCGGGCGGTGGGCGACAGCGAACCACTCCTCCGCCTGCCCGGCGACCCCATGCGGGCCTCCGGCTGCCTCGGCGATCTCGACGGGCTGTCGGCGCATCGCCGGCTGATCATGCTCGGCCTGCGGGGCACCGGTGACTCCGAGGTCCCGGCCGACCCGGCCACGTACCGCTGCGGTCGACAGGCCGCCGACATCGAGGCGCTCCGTGATCATCTCGGCCTCGAACACATAGATGTGCTCGCGCACTCGTCGGGCGGGCGTCCTCGCCACCCTGTACGCGGCGCTGCATCCGGACCGCGTCCGCACCCTGAGCCCGTGCGCGCGCCCTTGTGCGGGGACGGGCGGGAAGCCGAGCCGATCCCGCCGGACCGGGATCAGGCGGTGGGTGGCCGGACCGGTGACGGGCCCAGTGTGGTGGTGCCGGGGGAGGCCCGGTGGCCGAGGCCGGTCCGGTAGGCGTCCATCGCGGCCTCGGTACGGCCCACACGGCGCAGCAGGTCGCCCAGCAGCCGGCAGATGTCCGCGAGGTCTCCGGCGGCGCCGGCGCGCTCCAGCAGCGACAGTGCGGTGACGTAGTGCTCCTCGGCGGATTCCGGATCGCCCCGGTCCTCGTGGATCAGACCGAGCAGCCGGTGCGCGCCGCCCGCGTGGACCGAGCCGCGGTCCGGGTGCAGTTCGCCGAGGAGTCTGTGCAACAGCTCCTGGGCCTGGGCGTCCTTGCCCCGGCGGCGCAGGACATCCGCCAGCTCCACCTCGACCTGGGCCGTGTACAGGGCGGCCCGCTTCGAGGCCAGCATGTCGCGGGCGGCGCGCAGTTCGGTCTCGGCGCCGGCCAGGTCGCCGTCCTGGGCGTGTACGTAGCCGCGCATCCAGTGGCAGTGCGCGAGCTCCGTGCGGATCTGGAGCTGTTGGTAGATCTCCGCGGCCTTGGCGAGTGAGGCGTCCGCCTCCGAGGTGCGGCCCGCCGCTATGAGGGTACGGGCGACGCTGCGGTGGAGACCGGCGACCAGTTCCGGATCGGACACCCGGGGGGCGAGGGCCAGCGCCAGCTCACCGGCCTGGGCGGCGCGGGCGTGGGCACCCATGTCCATGTAGGGGGCGATCGCGGCCGTGTACAGCAGCAGGAGCGCGCCGGGGTCCTGGAGGCCGGAGGTGTTGAGTTCGTCGATGGCGCTCTCCAGCAGGTAGCAGGCGTACCGGAGTTCGCCGGCCAGGAGGTGGGCGACGGCTCTGCCCCGGACGGCCGGGGCGCGCCGGGGGAGCGGGGCGTCGGCGAGCAGCCGCTCCGCGGCCTCGAAGTGCTCGCGGGCCGTGGGCAGATCACCCGTCTCCAGGGCGCAGTGCCCGAGCCCGAGCAGGGCCGTGGCGCGTTCCTCGTCGAGCCCGTGCCGGCCGGCCTCGGCGAGCAGCCGCGCGTAGGAGGCGGCCGCGTCCTCGGCGGCACCCGTGGCCAAGGTCCGCTGGGCCTCGACGAGTTCCAGCCGCAGCGCGGTCGCGAGATGGGCGGGGCGCCCCGTCGCCAGTTCCTCGTACGTGACGCCGAGCCGCTCCGCGAGATGGCGCAGAGCCGCCTCCGACGGGCGTACCCGGCCCGCCTCCAGCGTGGAGACGTAGGCAGGGGTGTAAGCGGGCTCCGCCAACTGGCGTTGTGTCAGATTGCGTTCGGTGCGCAGGCGTTGTACGCGGCGGCCGATGGCGCCGGGATCCTCGTCCGGGCCCGTGGTCCGCCCCGCTGTGTGCTTCGCGTTCATCGCGCCGCCCCTTCTGCCTCGCCCCGCTTCGAAATGCGGTCCATGCATCGTAAATGCCCGGATACGAACCTCGGCCACCCGGCGTCCGGGCCTTGTTCAGGGGTGCGGACACCCCTAGGTTAAGCATCGCATTAAGTCGGCTTAACCCACGGGTTACGCAAGGGTCGTGCCCAGGGATTCCCGCAGAAGTCCCCCGGAACTGAAGGAGTTCGTCCATGCGCATACGCTCGCGCGCGCGCCGCACGGCAGGAGCCGCGGCGGGGCTCGTCCTCGCCGGTCTCCTGGCGGCGACCGCCGCCACCGCACCGGCCTCGGCCGCCCCCACCGGTTCCGGCGGCGGCCGCAACATCGCGGTCGAGTACTTCCCCGACCCCGGCGGCCCGGGGAGGACCGCCGAGGTCCCGGCCGAGACCCCGGCGCGCAAGGGCGGCGCCGCCGCCAGGCTGAGCGCGGCCGAGGCCGCCGTCGACGGCACGGTGGGCGAGCAGGCGGTGACCGGTCCCTCCGACGACCGCCTGGACGTGGTGATCATCGGCGACGGCTACACGGCGGACCAGCAGGACGACTTCCACGCGGACGCCACCGCCAAGTGGGCCGACATCACCGCTCTGGAGCCCTACAAGAGCTACCAGGGCCTGTTCAATGTGTGGACCGTCGACGCGGTCTCCAACGAGTCCGGCATCAGCGGCGACCCCGGTGCGGGCACCGTCAGGGACACCGCGCTCGGCAGCTACTTCTGGTGCTCCGACATCGAGCGGCTGATCTGCGCGGACATCGACAAGGTGGCCGCGTACGCCGCCAAGGCCCCGGCGGCCGACCTGGTGGTCGTCGTCGCCAACTCCACCAAGTACGGCGGCGCCGGCTACTCCGGACTCCAGGCCGAGGGGTACCCCTTCAACGGGGTCTCCACCCTCTCCTCCGACCACCCCTCGTCCAGCCTGATCGCCGCCCACGAGATAGGGCACTCGGTGGGTCTGCTGGACGACGAGTACACCTACGCCGAGTACGGGACCTGGACCGGTGGCGAGCCGGGCGGGATCAACTCCACCACCTACACACCCGCCCAGCTCACCGAGAAGCGGGCCAAGTGGTACCGCTGGCTGGGCCTGACCGACCCGGCGGGCGGCACGGTCGGCACCTACGAGGGCAGTGCCTACTACCCGCTCGGGCTCTACCGACCCACCGCGTCATCGATCATGCGGGAGCTGAGCAACACCGAGTTCAACCTGCCGGGGCGCGAGGCGATGATCGCCGGGTTCTACCGTGCGGGCAACGCGCTGAGCAGCACCGTCGACACCGGCACCGCCGTCGGACCGGGCCGGCGCATCACCGTGGACCTGGCGGACCTCCGGACCGCCGGGGCCATGGCCCACCGGCCGGGCGCCGCCACCGGACTCGCCCGGATCGATCTGCGCTGGTACGTGGACGGTGTCGAGAAGGTCTCCGCCCGGGGACGTACCTCGGTCACCCCCGCGTCGCTCGGCGTCCGCGCGGACGGTCGCGGCCACAAGGTGACCGCCGAGGCCGTCGACCGCACGGGCGCCATCCGCGACCCCGCCGTCCGCGCCCTGGCCACCGACACCCTGAGCTGGAGCGTCAGGGCGACCGGGCACCGGGGGCCACACCTCAGGCGATGATCGGGACCACGGCCTCGGGCGTCAGCATCCGGAACGTGAACGCCTGATGGAAGTAGAGCCGGATGCTGGTCGCGTCGTGGTCCTGATAGCCGATGGAGAGGTCCTGGCCGAGGCGCAGTTCGAAGTCGCCGCCACGGGTGGACATCAGCACACCGCCCCTGACGGCGGGCGCCCACAGGATCTGGTCGTCGAGCAGCCGGGCCAGATGGGTGGCCACCGGGTACCCGTGGTCCGAGGTCTCGGTGGCCTCGGTGAAGGCATCGGCACCGAGCAGCAGCCGGTACGGGCCGTCGACCCCGGCCAGCCGCAGCCGGGTCAGCGCCTGGCTGACGGTGGCCGGGTAGTCGCGGGCGTCCGCGGGCAGGGTCAGTGGCGAGTGCGAGGAACCGTCCCGGAGCCCGGAGATCCCGGCCGAGGCGTACCCGTCGATGATCGCCATGTCCTCCGCGAACGCACAGGTGCGGGCGGCGTCCTTGACGGGCTGCCAGTCGCTGTCGTCCGAGCCGCGCTCGACGTCGTCCACGGCCGACCGGGTCACCGTGAACGGCACCCGCCACTCGATGACCGGCACCGATGTGCGGGCCCTGGCGATGACGTCCGGCGCGGGCGGGTCGATGTCGCGCAGATGGCCGTCGCCGATGGACGCCAGCCCGGGACCGTCCGGGCCGGTGACATCGACGACACGGCGGCCCGCCACATGGCGGCTGAAGGTGCGCCGGGCCTCTTCTTCGATCTGGTCCCAGGCGGCTTCCGTGACAGGGGCGAGTTCGCGGTGGAGATTGTTCATCACTGGGCGCTTTCTTGCAGGCTGCCGATGTGCAGCGAACCGTCGGCCGGACCGGCCGGGGCCGGGGCCGCCGCCGGTGCCGGCGCGGACGCGGGCTCCGGCAGGGCGTCGGTCCCGGCCGACGAGGGCGAGGGCGGCGGGGCGTCGAGGAAGTCGGCGCTGGGGGCGTAGAAGAGGGTGCCGGTGACCGCGGTCGAGAAGTCGAGGATGCGGTCGTGCGTGGCGGGCGCACTGCCGAGGAACATGTTGCGGAGCATCTGTTCGGTCACCCCCGGATCGGCGGCGTATCCGATGAAGTACGTGCCGAACTCGCCCTCCCCGAAGCTGCCGAACGGCATGTTGGCGCGCAGGATGTCGCGCTCCGTGCCGTCCGGGTCGGTGATCGTGTTGAGTGCGATGTGCGAGTCGGCGGGTTTGACGTCGTCGGCGAATTCGATGTCGTCCAGCTTCGTACGGCCGATGACCCGCTCCTGCTCCTCGGTGCTCAGCGCGGTCCAGGACGCGAGGTCGTGGAGGTACTTCTGCACGACGACGTAACTGCCGCCCGCGAACGGCGGATCCTCGGCGCCGACCAGGGCCGCCGCGCGCGCGTCCGCCCCCACCGGGTTCTCCGTGCCGTCGACGAAGCCGAGCAGATCCCGGTGGTCGAAGTAGCGGAACCCCTGCGTCTCGTCGACGACCGTCACCGCACCGCCGAGCCGGTCGAGCAGCCGGGTCGCCCAGGCGAAGCACACGTCCATCCGCTCGGCCCGGATGTGGAACAGCAGATCCCCCGGGGTGGCGGGCGCATGGTGCCGGGCGCCGTGCAGTTCCTGGAACGGATGCAATTGTGCCGGGCGCGGTCCGGCGAACAGCCGGTCCCAGGCCCCGGACCCGAAACCGGTCACACAGGCCAGCCCGGCCCCGGGGTACCGGAAGTCGATGGAGCGGGCGAAGGCCGCGAGGTCCGGCAGCACCTCGCGCACGGCGGGCTCGCCACCGGGCTCGATCGTGGCGACCAGGATCAGTGCGGCGCCGGTGAGTGGTGCGACGACCGGCTGGACCGCGACAGACTCCGGGGCGGTGTCGGGCATACGGGGGCTCCCTGGGGCGGACGGAGGGGAACGGCAACGGGCTCGTGCGGTGGGCGGAAAGGGGGCTCGCTGCTACTTACGCACAGCCGGGGCGCCCCCGCACCCCGGGGCACCCGGCCGGGCGAGCCCGACGACGGCCCCCGGTCCGTACCGCCCCGTGTCAGCCCGCGGTGACTTCCGACCGGTCGCCGCCCCAGAGGGTGTGGAAGGAGCCCTCGCGGTCGGTGCGGCGGTAGGTGTGCGCGCCGAAGAAGTCGCGCTGGCCCTGGGTGAGTGCCGCGGGCAGCCGGTCGGCGCGCAGGCCGTCGTAGTACGCGAGTGCGGCGGCGAATCCCGGCGTCGGCACACCCTGCCGCACCGCCTCGGCGACCACCGCGCGCCAGTCGTCCTGGGCCGCGCCGATCTCCTCGGCGAACTTCTGGTCCGACAGCAGGCTCAGCAGGTCGGGGCGGGTGTCGTAGGCGGCCCGGATCCGGTCCAGGAACGCGGCCCGGATGATGCACCCGGCCCGCCAGATCGCCGCCACCGCGCCGAGGTCGATGTCCCAGCCGTACACCTCGCTGCCGGCCCGGATCTGATGGAAGCCCTGCGTGTACGAGACGATCTTGGAGGCGTACAGGGCCTGCTCCACCCGGTCGGCGAAGGCCGCGGCCGCCTCCTCCCCGAGCGGGGAGGCCGACGGCCCCGGCAGCTCCCGTGCGGCCTCGCGCAGATCCGCGTGCCCGGACAGCGAACGGGCGAAGACGGCCTCCGCGATCCCCGAGACGGGCACCCCCAGGTCCAGGGCGATCTGCACCGTCCACCGGCCCGTGCCCTTCTGCTCGGCCCGGTCCTGCACGATGTCCACGAAGGGCTTTCCGGTGGCCGCGTCGGTGTGGGCGAGGACCTCGGCCGTGATCTCGATCAGATACGAGTCGAGGCGGCCGGTGTTCCAGCCGCGGAAGGTCTCGGCGATCTTCGCGGGGGAGTAGCCGGCCACGGCGCGCAGCAGGTCGTACGCCTCCGCGATCAGCTGCATGTCCGCGTACTCGATGCCGTTGTGGACCATCTTCACGAAGTGCCCGGCCCCGTCGGGACCGATGTGGGTGGTGCACGGGGTGCCGTCCTTGGCCTTGGCGGCGATCTTCTCCAGCAGCGGCCCCAGCGACTCGTACGACTCGACCGAACCGCCCGGCATGATGCTGGGCCCGTTCAGCGCGCCCTCCTCGCCGCCCGAGATGCCGACGCCGACGAAGTGGATCCCGCGCTCGCGCAGGTCCTTCTCCCGCCGGCGGGTGTCCTCGAAGTGCGCGTTGCCACCGTCGATGACGACATCGCCCTCTTCCAGGAGAGGGGCGAACTCCTGGATCACGGCATCGGTGGGATCGCCCGCCTTCACCATGATGACGAGCCTGCGCGGGCGCTCCAGCGCCGCGACGAACTCCTGCGGCGTGCGCGCGGCGACGAAGGAGCCCTCGTCGCCGAACTCCTTCACCAGGGCGTCGGTTCTGGCGGTCGTCCGGTTGTGCACCGCGACCGTGAATCCGTTGCGGGCGAAGTTGCGGGCGAGGTTGCGGCCCATGACCGCGAGCCCTGTGACGCCGATCTGCGCGGTGCCGCTCATGTGTGTGCTCTGCAATCTGTCTCGGGGATGCCCGGCGGGTCCGGGGACGCCGGGATCTTCGGCAATGCCGGGATCTTCAGTATGGATACGAGGCGCCGGAACGGCCCGCTCTGCATCGTCCGTACGGGTTTCCTGTGTATATTAGGCAACTGCCTAGGGAGCCTAGGCGCTTCGACGGAGGTGGCGGATGGTTCGCGCGGGTCTCACGACCGAACGCGTGGTGGAGGCGGCGGCCGATCTCGCCGACTCCATCGGCTTCGACAAGGTCACGATCTCCGCACTGGCCCGCGGCTTCGGAGTCAAGGACGCCAGCCTGTATTCGCACGTCAGGAATCTGCACGATCTGCGGACCCGGGTCGCGCTGCTGGCCGCCGGTGAGTTCATCGACCGGATCGCCGCCGCCGTGGCCGGCCGGGCGGGGAAGGACGCCCTGGTTGCGTTCGCCGACGCCTACCGGGCCTTCGCCCTGGAGAGGCCCGGACGGTACGAGGCGACGCAGATGCGGGTCGAGCCCGAAGTCGTCGCCGAGTCGTCCGCGTACCACCGCACCATCGAGACCACGGGCGCGATGCTGCGGGCCTATGGCCTGTCCGAACCCGATCTCACGGACGCGGTACGGCTGTTGCGCAGCACCTTCCACGGCTACTGCGCCCTGGAGGCGAGCGGCGGCTTCGGCGCGCCGCGCGATGTGCAGAGGTCCTGGGAGCGGTCCGTCGAGGCTTTGCACTTCCTGCTGGAGCACTGGCCGTCCGCGACGGACGAGAGGGAGACGGAGCATGGCTGACCGTGCGGTGCCGGAGCGCACCGGACAACTGAAGGTGCCCGGTGCGACGCTGTACTACGAAGTGCGCGGCGAGGGCCCGCTGCTGCTGATGATGCCCGGCGGGAGCGCCGACGCGGGGCTCTACGACCGGATGGCGGAGCGGCTGGCCGACAGCTGGCGGGTCGCGGCCTTCGACCCGCGCGGCTACTCGCGCAGCGTTCTCGACGGTGCGCCGGGCGACCAGCGGGTGGCGGTGCACGGCGAGGACGCCCACCGGCTGATCGAACTGCTGGCGCCGGACGGCGGGCCGGTGTGCGTCTTCGGCTCCAGTTCGAGCGCGATCGTCGCCCTGGACCTGCTCGCCCGCCACCCGGAGCGGCTGCATCGAGTCGTCGCGCATGAACCGCCGTTGGTGGAGCTGATGCCCGATCCGGAACGGGGACGCAAGCTCTTCGCCGCGGTACGCGAATCCTTCCGCGAGGGCGGGGTGGGCGCGGCGATGACCACCATGGCCGAGGGCCTGACGGATCCGGAGGCGGAGCCGCCGGCCGGGGGAGAGCGAAGGGCCGCGCCCGAACCGTCCGCGCGGGAGGCCGAGGCGTTCCGGCGGATGCGGGACAACCTTCCGGTGTTCCTGGAGCATGTGCTGTGCTCGTTCAGCGGTTACGCGCCGGACCCGGCGGCACTGCGTCGTGGCGCGGGGCGGCTGGTCATCGGCGTCGGGCAGGACTCGCGAACCCTGCTCACGGCGCTTCCGGGGGCCCGGCTGGCGAACGAAGTGGGCGCCGGACTCGTGGAGTTCCCCGGTGGCCACACCGGTTGCACCGAGGACCCCGACGCGTTCGCCGAGCGGCTGCGGGCGGTCCTGCTCGACCGGACGCTCCGGGGACCGCTGGGCTGAGCCCCGCAGGACGGCCCATGGCTGTCCTCACGTCAGCCCGCGAACGCGGTGTCTTTCTGATCGGGGATCACACTGCCGTCGCCGCGGCGTACCGGCCGCGAGGTCCCGTCCGAGGCGGTGTATCCGGTACTGGCGCACGGATACACACCGTCCATCCGGCCCTTCGGCCCGATGAACATGGGGTTGACCAGCCACTTGCCGTCCGCGTCGTCGTAGGAACGGCACATCAGCTCGGGCTTGTTGCGGTTCAGGGCCAGCCGCAGCCCGGTCGCGTCACGGAGCATCGACACATCCGTGTCGGAGTCCCCGGCGGCGAACACCGGCCGCTTCGCCGGGGCCTGCACCCGGGAGGCGGCGGCGCCGCGCACGCCGAAGATCTCCTTGTTGATCCAGCAGCGCTTGCCGTCGATGTAGGTGATCTGCGAGTCGTCGCCGGGACGTCCGGTACCGCAGGAGCTCAGGTGCGAGGTGTAGCGGCCCCGCTCGGTGGTGGACCGGATCCCGATCACGTTCCCGGGCGGGACGTCCACACCCCTGGCCCAGACGTCGACCACGGGCTGCGGCGAGGCGGAGACGATCCACACGTCGAACCCGGCGCGGCGCAGCGTGCGGATCAGGTCGCGCTGCTGGTCGTAGTAGCGGACGTAGCCGGTGGCGTCCTGGGTGCTGCCGACCTTCTGGGTGGCGCCCACGGGGGCGGCCAGGTTCTCGGCGCGGGCCGCGGCGGCGAAGGAACGCACCTGTACCGGCGTCCAACCGTGGGTCAGCTGCGCCAGCCAGGCGTACGACGGCTCCAGCGTGCGCCGGTCGTGGCCGGCGAAGGCGTCCTGCCCCGAGGTGGTGGTGGCCTCGCTGTAGACCGAGAGGATCTCGTCGGCGCAGGCCGTGTCGGTCGCGGTCGGCAGGGTGCGGTCGCGGCCGGTGCCGTCCGGGCAGGCGGCGCGCAGCGACCTGGCCGCCGCGTCGGTGAGATAGCGGCTGGTGGTGTGCCAGTCCCCGTGCTCGGGCCCACGGATCCGGGACTTGCGCAGCAGCCAGAACATCGTGGCGTCACCGATGTCGTTCTTGATGACGGTGTTGTCCCAGTCGAAGACCGCCACCGGCGCGGCACGGCCGTCGCGGTGGTGCGGTGCGCAGCTTCCGTACCGGTCGATGAGCCCCTGGACACGGGACCGGTTGGCCCCGTACCAGCCGGCGGACACGGTCAGCCGCGGACAGGAGCGGCCGGGAGCGGCGCGGTCGTGGGCCCGGGCGGGTGCGGTGACGGTGCCGGCCAGTGCCGCCGCGAGCGCGAGTGCGATGACGGCCGGCCGGGCGGCGGACCGGAGTGCGGGACGGAGTACGGGCACGCGAGGACACTCCTGTGGTGTGGGCGGTCGCCGCGGACGCGGGACGGGACGCACTGCGGTCCCGTCCCGCGTCCGCACACGGTCTAGAGCGGTGTGACGTAGGCGCCGGTGAGCCCGCCGTCGACCAGGAAGTCGGTGGCGTTGACGAAGGAGGAGTCGTCGCTGGCCAGGAAGGCCACGGCGGCGGCCATCTCGGTGGGCTCGGCGAACCGGCCCGCCGGGATGTGCACCAGCCTGCGCGCGGCCCGCTCCGGGTCCTTGGCGAACAGCTCCTGGAGCAGCGGGGTGTTGACCGGGCCGGGGCAGAGCGCGTTGACCCGGATGCCTTCCCGCGCGAACTGCACACCCAGTTCGCGCGACATGGCCAGCACGCCGCCCTTGGATGCGGTGTAGGAGATCTGCGAGGTGGCGGCGCCCATCCGGGCCACGAACGAGGCCGTGTTGATGATGGAGCCCCTGCCCTGACGGCGCATGTAGGGGATGGCTGCCTTGCAGCACAGATAGACGGAGGTGAGGTTGACCTCCTGCACCCGGCGCCAGGCGTCGAGGCCGGTCTCCAGGATGGAGTCGTCCTCCGGCGGCGAGATCCCCGCGTTGTTGAAGGCGATGTCGACCGAGCCGTACGTGTCGAACGCGGCCTTGAACAGGGCCTCCACCTGCTCGGCGTCCGTGACGTCGGTACGTACGAAGAGTCCGTCGACCTCCTGGGCGGCGGCCTTTCCGCTCGCCTCGTCGACATCGGCGCAGACGACGTGCGCGCCCTCGGCGGCCAGGCGCCGGACGGTGGCCAGCCCGATGCCGCTGCCGGCTCCGGTGACTACGGCTGTGCGGCCGACCAGGCGGCGGCAGACTGCGGTGGTGTCGGTCATGGTGCTCAGGCCTCCGTGCTGATGAAGACGTTCTTGGTTTCGGTGAAGGCGGCGAGTGCGTCGGGGCCGAGTTCGCGGCCCAGTCCGGACTGTTTGTAGCCGCCGAAAGGGGTGGCGTAGCGGACGCTGGAATGCGAGTTGACCGAGAGGTTTCCGGCCCGCAGACCCTGGCCGACCCGCAGGGCACGGGCCACGTCCCGGGTCCAGATCGACCCGGCCAGGCCGTACTCCGTCGCGTTGGCCAGCCGTACGGCGTCCGCCTCGTCGTCGAAGGGCAGCACCACCGCGACCGGTCCGAAGACCTCGTCGACGGCGACCGGGGCGTCCGGCGACACCCCGGCGAGGACGGTCGGCGGGTACCAGAACCCCGGGCCGTCGGGCGCCGAGCCGAGGATCGTCCGTACGCCGTCGGGCAGCGTGTCCACGAACCCGCTCACGCGCTCCTTCTGCACGGCCGAGATCAGCGGCCCCATCCGGGTCTTCTCGTCCGACGGGTCACCGACCACCACGGCGGCGACCGCCGGTGCCAGCAGGTCGAGGAAGCGGTCGTGGACCGTGCGTTCGACCAGGATGCGGGTCCGGGCGCAGCAGTCCTGGCCGGCGTTGTCCAGGAAGGACATCGGGGCGGCGGCTGCCGCGGCCTCCAGGTCGGCGTCGGCGAAGACCACGTTCGGGCTCTTGCCGCCGAGTTCCAGGGTGAGGCGCTTCACGCGATCGGCGCAGCGGGTCATGATGTGCTTGCCGGTCCGGGTGGATCCGGTGAAGACGATCTTGGCGACACCGGGGTGGTCCACCAGGGCGGCGCCGGCCACCGGACCCTCGCCCGGCAGCACCTGGAACAGCCCGGCGGGCAGCCCGGCCTCCAGGGCCAGCTCCGCCAGGCGCAGCGCGGTCAGCGGTGTGGTCTCGGCGGGCTTGAGCAGGACGGCGTTGCCGGCGGCGAGTGCCGGGGCCGTACCCCAGGCGGCGATCGGCATCGGGAAGTTCCAGGGGGCGATGACACCGATGACGCCGAGCGGCTCCAGGACGGTGAAGTCGATGCCGCCGGCGACCGGGATCTGACGGCCCAGCAGGCGTTCGACACCGCCCGCGCAGTAGTCGAGGAGGTCGCGCACATTGCCCGCCTCCCAGCGGGCGTTGCCGATGGTGTGACCGGCCTCGCGGACCTCGCAGAGGGCGAGCTCCTCGATGTGTTCGTCGACGACGGCGGCGAACCGGCGCAGCAGCCGGGCACGGTCGGCGGGTGCCGCCGAGGCCCAGACACGCTGGGCGGTGGCGGCGCGGGCGACGGCCGCGTCGACGTCGGCGGCGGTGGCGGCCGGGACGGTGGCGATGACCTCGGCGGTGGCCGGGTTCAGGATGTCCAGGCTGTGCGGTGCGGACTGTGGGGACACGTACGGGCCTCGATCGGGGGTGAGGGACGGGGCGGAGGTCACAGGCGCTCGAAGGAGCGGCGCAGCTCCCAGTCGGTCACGGCGGCGTCGTAGGCGGCGAGTTCGACACGCGCCATGTTCAGATAGTGCGCGACGACCTCCTCGCCGAACGCCTCCTTGGCGATGGGGCTGGCCTCCCACAGATCGGCGGCCTCGCGCAGGGTGGTCGGAACCTGTTCGTACTCGGAGGTGTAGGCGTTGCCCGTGCAGACCTCCGGCAGCGCCAGTTCGTGCTCCACGCCGTACAGCCCGGCGGCGACCAGTCCGGCGGTGGCGAGGTACGGGTTGACGTCGCCACCGGGCAGCCGGTTCTCGAAGCGGCGGGAGCGGCTGTGACCGACCACACGCAGCGAGCAGGTGCGGTTGTCGTGCCCCCAGGCGACGGCGGTCGGTGCGAAGGAACCGGGCTGGAACCGCTTGTAGGAGTTGATGTTCGGTGCGTACAGCAGCGAGAAGTCGCGCAGGGCGGCGAGCTGTCCGGCGAGGAAGTGCCGCATCAGGTCCGACATGCCGTCCGGGCCGTCACCCGCCATCGCGTTGTCACCGTCGCCGTCGGTGAGCGAGAGGTGGATGTGACAGGAGTTGCCCTCGCGTTCGTCGTACTTGGCCATGAAGGTGAGCGAGACGCCCTCCTGTGCGGCGATCTCCTTGGCGCCCGTCTTGTAGATCGCGTGCTGGTCGCAGGTGATCAGCGCCTCGTCGTAGCGGAAGGCGATCTCGTGCTGGCCGAGATTGCACTCGCCCTTGGCGGACTCGACGGTCAGCCCCGCCGCCTGCATCTCGTTGCGGATGCGGCGCAGCAGCGGTTCGACGCGGCCGGTGCCGAGGATGGAGTAGTCGATGTTGTACTGATTGGCCGGGGTCAGTCCCCGGTAGCCGCGGTCCCAGGCCTGTTCGTAGCTGTCCTTGAAGACGATGAACTCCAGCTCCGTGCCCACCTGTGCCCGGTAGCCGAGGCCGGCCAGCCGGTCCAGCTGCCGGCGCAGGACCTGGCGCGGTGCGGCGACGACCGGACTGCCGTCGTTCCAGGCGAGATCCGCGACGAGCAGCGCGCTGCCCTCGTGCCAGGGCAGCAGACGCAGGGTGGAGAGGTCCGGGAGCATCGCGAAGTCGCCGTAGCCGCGCTCCCAGGAGGACATCGCGTAGCCGTCGACGGTGTTCATCTCGGTGTCCACGGCCAGCAGATAGTTGCAGCCCTCGGTACCGTGCCGCAGAACCTCGTCGAGGAAGAATCCGGCGGCGAACCGCTTGCCCTGGAGCCGGCCCTGCATATCGGGAAAGGCCAGGACGACGGTGTCGATGGAGCCGCTCGCGACGAGTGAGCGCAGCTCCTCGACGGCGAGCGGGGGTGTGCGGTCTGCCACGGGATTCCTCCTTGGGTGCACCGAGGTCCATAAGGTATGACAGAGAACCATTGCTTGGGAAGAGGGTCGCCCGGTGGCGGCGAATCGGCCCCTGCGGAGCGCCCCGTGTGGTTGTCACACGCACGGCGTACATCCGTAACCACTGTTTGACGCGCGCCTCTTGTGTTTCCCCTGGCATTCCACAAAGGTGTGGCGATGAACCTTTGAGTCGATGAGCCTTTGATGCAAGCCCTCTTCGCCTCCCACGCCTCGACGCAGCGCCGTCGACCCACGACTGGAGTGCCCCATGGCCCAGGGAACCGATGCCCCCACCAGCCCGCCCGGCGGCACGGCGACCGGCACGGACGAGTACCTGCACCGTCGCACCCTGCGCCGGGGCAGCGCCGGCTGGCTCCTGCTGACCGGACTCGGTGTCGCCTATGTCGTCTCCGGCGACTACTCCGGCTGGAACATCGGCCTGTCCAAGGGAGGTTTCGGAGGACTCGCCGCGGCCACCGTGCTGATGGGGCTGATGTACGCGTGCCTGGTCTTCGCGCTGGCGGAACTCTCCGCCATCCTGCCCACCGCCGGCGGCGGCTACGGCTTCGCGCGCCGCGCCCTGGGCACCTGGGGCGGCTTCCTGACCGGTACGGCCATCCTCATCGAGTACATCCTCGCCCCCGCGGCCATCTCGCTGTTCATCGGTGACTACGTCGAATCCCTCGGCCTGTTCGGGCTCACCTCCGGGTGGCCCGTCCACCTCGCCTGCTTCGCCGTCTTCATCGGCATCCACCTCTGGGGCGTCGGTGAGGCGCTGCGGTTCAGCCTGATCGTGACCGCCGTCGCCGTGGCCGCTCTGCTGGTCTTCGCCATCGGCGCGTTCACCGATTTCGACGCGGCGCGTCTCGACGACATCCCGGTGGACACCGGCGCGTTCGGCTCCTCGTCCTGGCTGCCCTTCGGGCTGCTCGGCATCTGGGCCGCCTTCCCCTTCGGCATGTGGTTCTTCCTGGGCGTCGAAGGCGTGCCGCTCGCCGCCGAGGAGGCCAAGGACCCGGTCAGGTCGATGCCGAAGGCGCTCGCCATCTCGCTGACCGTGCTGGTGGGGCTCGCGGTGCTCACCTTCCTCTCCGCCACCGGGGCCCACGGCGCGAAGGCCATCCAGGAAGCGGGCAACCCCCTCGTGGTCGCGCTGGAGGGCGAGGGCGGTCCCACCGCCCTGAGCCGCTTCGTCAACTACGCGGGCCTGGCGGGCCTGGTGGCCTCGTTCTTCTCGCTGATCTTCGCCGGGTCCCGGCAGCTCTTCGCGCTCTCCCGGGCCGGCTACCTGCCGCGCTTCCTCTCGCTGACCAACCGTCGCAAGTCTCCTTACCTCGGTCTGCTGATTCCCGGCGCGATCGGTTTCACGCTCGCCGCCTGGATCGGCAACGGCGGCCGGATGCTGAACGTCGCCGTCTTCGGCGCCACCATCAGCTACGCGCTCATGGCGCTCTCGCACATCGTGCTGCGCCGACGCGAACCGCACCTCGAACGGCCCTACCGCACACCCGGCGGCGCGCTGACCTCGTCCGTGGCGTTCGTACTGGCATGCTCGGCGCTGGTGGCGACCTTCCTGGTGGACCGCGACGCGGCGTTCATCGCTCTCGGCGTGTACGTGGTGGCGCTGGCCTACTTCGCGTTCTACAGCCGCCACCGCCTCGTCGCGAGCGCCCCGGAGGAGGAGTTCGCCGCCCTCGCGGCGGCCGAGGCCGAGCTGTCACGGGACTGAACATGCCTGCGGAGCAGCGGATTTGTCTCCGTATCCGTCCTGCCACATCCGTACGCGGCAGGGGCCGCACCCACGACCGAGCAGCGAACGAACCAGAGGAGGGTCTCCATGACCCGGCCCGTCATCGGCATCAGCACCTATCAGGAACCGGCCCGGTGGGGCGTGTGGGAAATGCCGGCCGTTCTGCTGCCTGCCTCCTACCCACGCCTGGTGCGGGCGTCCGGCGGCCTCGCGGTGATGCTGCCCCCCGACGACAGCGCCGACGCGGCCCGGGAGGCCGTGGCGGCACTGGACGGTGTGGTGATCGCCGGTGGCGCCGACGTCGAACCGGCACGCTACGGCGAGACGCCCGATCCCCGCACCGGCCCGCCCGCCCGCGCACGCGACGCCTGGGAACTCGCCCTGATCGGGGCGGCGATCGACCGACAGGTCCCGCTGCTGGGCATCTGCCGGGGCATGCAACTGCTCAATGTCGCTCTCGGCGGCACCCTGCACCAGCACCTGGACGGTCATACCGGAGGCACCGGAGTCTTCGGCGAACACACCGTCACTCCCGTTCCCGGCACGGTGTACGCGGCGGCCGTCGGGGAGCCGGCCGTGGTGCCCACCTACCACCACCAGGCCGTGGACCGCCTGGGATCCGGCCTCACGGCAAGCGCGCACGCCTCAGACGGCACCGTGGAGGCCATCGAGCTCACCGGCCACGAGAGCCTGGTGCTGGGGGTCCAGTGGCACCCCGAAACGGGTGAGGACATCCGGGTCATGACCGCTCTCGTGGAAGCGGCGGCCCGACGCCGAGCTGTCACCGGGGCGGGCGCTCCCGTACCGTGACCGCCGGCCGGGCCGGTGCGGGGGAGACCCGGCGCTCTCTTGTCATCGGCCTTCGTCTGCACATAAGTTGGGCGCTTGCGACGTGTCCTACTGTCAGTGGGGGAGCCAAGCCATGGCCGCGAACGGACGGCACCGCAGATATCAGCCCAGCCGGATCAACCGTGCCTCGCTCACGGTCACCGCGGGCGGTGCGGGCATCGCGCTCCCGCTCATCGCAGCCGCCTCGGCGGGCGCCGCGTCGACGGATGTCTGGGAGAAGGTCGCCGCCTGCGAGTCCACCGGCAACTGGCACATCAACAACGGCAACGGCTACTTCGGCGGGCTGCAGTTCAGCCGGTCGACCTGGTCGGCGTACGGAGGCACGGTCTACGCCCCGCGCGCCGATCTGGCCACCAAGGGCGAGCAGATCGCCATCGCCGAGAAGGTGCTCGACGCACAGGGACCGGGCGCCTGGCCCAGCTGCTCGACGAGGGCGGGGCTGACCAGGGGCGGGGACGCCGCCGACATCAACCCGCAGTCGCAGCGGACCGGTCAGGTACGGGCCCCCGGCAAGGCCGCCCCCGGCAACAGCACCGCGGAGAAGCCGACGACGAAGCGCACCTCCGCCCCCGCCACGCCGACCACCGTTCCCGGCAAGCGCAAGTCGTACACCGTGGCACGCGGCGACTCGCTCTCGGCGATCGCGGCGGCGAAGCAGGTCCGTGGCGGCTGGCAGCACCTCTACACACAGAACCGTGAGGTCGTGGGCGACGACCCCGACCTCATCCTGCCCGGCCAGCGCCTGAGCCTGGACACGGCACGGTCGCCGAAGGCGGCACCCCGGACGGGCGCGCCCGCACAGGCCGAGCCGAAGAAGGAGCCGAAGCCCCGGACGGCCACCGTGCCGAAGCAGCGAGCGGCCTCATCGCAGCACCAGGAGGCGAAGCCCCAGCAGCAAGCGGCCGAGCCCCGGCTCCGGACGGCGAAGCCGCACCACGACACCGCGAAGCCGAAGCCGCACCCGAAGAAGACCGAGGGCCACCGTCCGAAGGAGCGGACGGAGAAGCACCCCGGTCTCGTCGCCCCCGTGGCGGCCGGCATCGGCACCCCGTACCACCAGGCCGGTTCCTGGGCCAGCGGCTACCACACCGGGGTCGACTTCCCCGTCCCGACCGGCACGTCGATCAGGGCGGTGGCCTCCGGCACGGTCGTCTCGGCGGGCTGGGGCGGGGCGTACGGCTACCAGGTCGTCATCCGGCACAGCGACGGCAAGTACAGCCAGTACGCCCATCTGTCCGCGCTGCATGTGCGTGAGGGCCGGCACGTCTCCGCGGGCCAGCGGATCGCCCGCTCCGGCTCCACCGGGAACGTCACGGGCCCGCACCTGCACTTCGAGATCCGCACCGGCCCCGGCTACGGATCGGACATCGACCCGCTGGTCTACCTCAGGGCGGGCGGCGTCAGCGTCTGAACGGCCGCGTCGTCGGGATCGGCGGCCCCCGCGGACGAGCCGCCCCGCCGCTCCGTGCCGGTGTACGACGACGCCCCGGGACCGAACGCCACCCGGCCCAGACAGTCCAGCGGCATCAGCGCGGGCAGGGGACGCGCAGAGGAGGACGTTTCCGGGGCCGCTTCGAGGGCCGTGGCGGGCACCGGGGCCGCAGGCGTCAGAAAGACAGGCACCTCGCCCTCCGCGTCCGTCCCGCCCACCGGCGCGTCCGTGAGCACGCTGCCCGCCGCCTGCGCGGCACGGTGCTCCGAGCCCAGCCGCTCCGTCGTGAGCAGTATCAGACCGCCCGCGGCGAGCACCGCACAGGCCAGCGCGAGCATGGTCCCGGCCGTGCCGTGCCGGAACTGCTCACCGAACATCGTGAGGCCGACGACCGCCGCTATCACCGGGTTCACCACGGTCACCGTCGCCAGCGGAGCGGTCAGCCCGGCACCCCGGTACGCGGCCTGGGAGAGGATCATCCCGGCGGCCGCGAAACCGCCGATCGCCACCAGCGCCGGCAGCCCCGTGGCCAGGGCGCCGGAGGCCCATCCCACCGCCACCGTCTTCACGAACACCGAGGCGATGCCGAACGCGATGCCCGCCGCCCCGGCCAGGATCACGCTCCGTACCACCGGCCGGCGCACGCCCACGGAGATCAGGGCGAGCAGTGCGACCGCGCCGAGCGTCACGCCGGCGACGATCAGCTGGTCCGTGCCGTTCAGGGAGTGCGACTCGGAGTTCCCCGTGAGCGCGAGCAGGCCGGCCAGGCCGACGGTCGCCATGATCGCGCCCCGCCACGCCGTTGCTCCCGCCCGACGGCGTACGAAGAGCGCCGCCATCGGCAGGGCGAAGACGATGGTCAGCGCTCCGAGCGGCTGGACGAGGCTGAGCGGGCCGAAGGCCAGGGCCACGACATGGAGCACCGCGCCCCCGCCGTTCAGCGCCACGGCGGCCCACCAGGCGCGGTTGCGCAGCGGTGCGAGTGAGCGGTCGTCGCCGGTCGTCGCCACGCGCTCCTGGACGATCGCCCCGGCCGCGTACGCGACCGCGGAGACCAGTGACAGCAGCACGGACAGCGCAAGGGAACTCATGTACACCACGATGTCTCTTCCACGCGGCTGCGTCGTCGTCCTTGAGACGGCGATTCGGCGTACTTCTTTGGTAGTACGGCCGTGGTCCCAGTGTCCTCCTGCGGAGGGTGGCTCTCCCCCGGAGACCGCTGACCCTCCCGGAACCCCTGGCCCGCGGGGGGATACGGTGAACGGCGGAGCGCGGCACGTCAGGGGCCGCGCGGGTCGGGGCAGAAGGCCGGAGCGCCGGGAAGGATCGTCATCGATGGACGGGTCCGCGGCGGCCTCGGTGGGCGGGTTCTTCGCGCTGCGGACCACCGCGCCGCCCGGCGGGACGCACCGCCCGCTGGCGCGGCTGTACGAGGGGGAGCAGGCACCGCTCACGGACCGGATCGACACCGTCGCCGCCCGGCTGGACACCTCCGAGCGGCGGGTGGCCGCCTCCGTCGCGCACCTGGGGCTGGCCTCGCGCCTCTGGTCGGTCGCCCTCGGACCGGCGGTCCTGACCGGCAGCTTCCCCGTCCTCTCGCCCGCCGTCCTCCACTGGGACCCGCGGCCCCCGGCCCCCGACGAACTCTGGCTGGACGGCACCGGGTCGCTGCCCGGAACCGCCTGCCGGATCAGGGAAGCCGTCCAGTACGGCCACCTCGTGCCCCTCGCCGAGGCGGTCCACCGGGACGGCCCCCTGTCCGACCGGCTGCTGTGGGGCAACGCGGGATCCGCGCTGGCGGGAGCGGTGCGCCAACTCGTCGCCTGGGCGCGGACGCACCACCGCCCCGACGTGGCCGCGCGGGCCCGCGCACTGGCCGCCGAACTCTTCGACGACCCCGACCTCCGGCACACCGGAGCCCCGCACGACACGGCGTTCCGCCGGCGCAGCTGCTGTCTGTACTACCGCACACCGGCCGGCGGCCTCTGCGGTGACTGCGTCTTCGAGAGCGTCTGACACACCGTCGTCCCACCGGACAGCGGGCGCACCCGACCCTCCCTTTGTCATGCACCTGGACACCGGCTCGGGTGTCGTGCTGTCATGCCAACTGCCGTTCCTTCCAACGTTGTACATCCTGCTGCAACGAGCCGCCACCCTTCCTCAGCTAGGAGGATCCGTGCGCATCAGAAAGAACCTGGTACTGCTTCTCGCCGCAGTTCTCGGCGCCGCCGGTCTGACCGCCGTGCCCACCGCGTCCGCCGCCCCCGACCCCGCCGGCTCCGGCGAAGTGCGGGGTCTGAAGGGCGAGTACTACACCCAGTCCGCCCCCGGTGCCTTCGACTTCGGGCAGCTCAGGGCGACCGGATTCGACCCCGCCATCGACTTCCCGACGCTGGAGCCGCGGCTGGCCTCGGCCACCGGGCAGAGCGACGACGTCAGCATCCGGTGGACCGGGAAGATCGTGCCGGAGAAGACCGGCGCCCATGTCTTCTCGATGATCGGCGACAACGGCTTCCGGCTCTGGATCGACGGGAAGCCGGTCATCGACCACTGGGTCGACGACTGGGAGAAGGAACAGACCTCGCAGCCGGTCGAGTTGACCGCGGGCAGGGCCTACGACCTCAAGGTGGAGTTCTTCGAGCACCAGGGAGGATCCAACCTCCACCTGAAGTGGACCGAACCCGGCGGCAGCAAGGTCCCGGTGCCGCAGTCCGCCTTCCGGCTGCCCGACGGCTTCGCGTACGACGGGGCCATCGCCGCCACCGTCCTCGCCGACGGCCGCACCCTCAAACTGGACTTCGCGCAGAAGCTCGCGCCCCTGCCCGCCGGGCTGGTGAACCACCTCGACGCGGTCATCGGCGGCGCCGAGTGGCCGCTGGGTGCCGCCGAGGCCGACCCGTCCGACCCGCGCAGCCTCACCGTCGCCCTCAAGGAACCCGTGGTCGGCAACAAGGCCGGGGACGCCAAGGGGCTCGCCGATGTCCGGTACGACGGCGCGGGAGCGCTGGCCGGGGAGGACGGGAAGGCTGTCGGGGCCTTCTGGTCCGGCGGGCCGAACCGCTCCACGTACGAGCTCCGGACCGAGTGGGCCGACGAGGTCGGGCCGCGCAACGCGCTGCCCGAGTACCCGCGGCCCCAGCTGACCCGGGACAACTGGCAGAACCTCAACGGCACCTGGGAGTTCGCCGCGGCGAAGGCGGGGGAGCGGCCCCCGGTCGGCAGGAAGCTCGGTGAGAAGATCCTCGTCCCGTATCCGGTCGAGTCGCAGCTCTCCGGGATCGAGCGGCACGAGGACCGGATGTGGTACCGCCGCACCTTCACCGTCCCCAAGGGCTGGAAAGTGGGGTCGGGCAAGCGGCTCCGGTTGAACTTCGGCGCCGTCGACTGGCAGTCGCAGGTGTACGTCAACGGCAGGCGGGTCGCCGAACACAAGGGCGGCTACGACAAGTTCAGCGCCGACATCACCGACGCGCTGAAGCCCGGCCGCACCCAGGAGCTGATCGTCGGCGTCCACGACCCGACCGATTCCGCGGACGGCGAGAACCCGCCGATGGGCAAGCAGCGTCTCGACCCGAGCGGCATCTGGTACACCCCGTCGTCCGGGATCTGGCAGACGGTGTGGATGGAACCGGTCGCCGCCGACCACGCCGACTCGCTGAGGATCACCCCCGACGTCCCGGGCGAGAAGGTCACCGTCGAGGTGCGCGGGGTGCGGGACGGGGTGCCCGTCACGGCGACCGCGTACGACGGGAGGCGCAAGGTCGCACAGGTCACGGGACGCACCGGTGCCGCGCTGGACCTGCCCGTGCCGGACCCGCACCTGTGGTCCGCGGACGACCCGCATCTCTACCGGCTGGAGCTCACCGTCGGATCCGACCGGGTCGGGAGCTACTTCGGGATGAGGTCGATCGCCGTCGAGAAGGTGAACGGCACCCCGCGCACCGTCCTCAACGGCGAGCCGGTCTTCCTGATGGCCACCCTCGACCAGGGATTCTGGCCCGACGGGCTGCACACCGCACCCACCGACGAGGCCCTCGCGTACGACCTGCGGATGCACAAGGCGATGGGGTTCAACTCCGTTCGCAAGCACATCAAGGTCGAGCCCGACCGCTGGTTCTACTGGGCGGACCGGCTGGGCCTGCTGGTCTGGCAGGACATGCCCGCGATGAACACCGTCGATCCGTCCGCCGCCGCCCGGGCCGAATACGAGCGGGAGATGAAGGAGATGATCGACGAACACTCCGGTCACCCGTCCGTCGTCATGTGGGTCACCTTCAACGAGGGCTGGGGCCAGTACGACCAGGCCCGCATCGCCGACCAGGCCAAGTCCTGGGACCCGACCCGGCCGGTGAACAACATGAGCGGGCTCAACTGCTGCGGCGCGGTGGACGGCGGCAACGGCGACATCGCCGACGCGCACGGCTATCCGAGCCCCGCGCTGCCCCGGCCCGACGGGCGGCGGGCCCTGGTCAGCGGCGAGTACGGGGGGCTCGGCCTGGCCGTACCCGGGCACGCCTGGGCCGTGCAGCAGTCGTACATCGCGGTCGACCCGGCCACCTACACCGACGACTACCTGGCCAGGCTCGACGAGGTGCGCAAGCTCGCCTGCCAGGGCAGCAACGGCGCCGTCTACACCCAGATCTCCGACGTCGAGGGGGAGTTGAACGGGCTCCTCACCTACGACCGGCGGGTCGTCAAGCCCGATGTCGAGCGGATCAGGAAGGCGCAGGAGGCGCTGGTCCGCGACGCCTCGCAGCCGGTCGTGGCGGGGTGTCCCGCCGCCTGACCCATGACAGTGCCGCGGCCCGTCCCGTCCGCCCGGGACGGGCCGCGGCGTTCGTGTCCGACCTCTTGACGCCCCTCACCGGGGAATCAAGAATGATCGCGCTCTGACAACGTTGTCCAAGGAGGAGTTCCCCATGCACCGGACCCCACGGCCGCGGCTCCGCGCCCCGGCGGCCGCACTCGCCGCCGTCGCGCTCCTCGGCGGCTTCCTCACCACCGGGGCCACGGCCCAGGCCGCGCCCCGTACCGACGGACAACTGACCGATCTGGTCAACCCGTTCATCGGCACCCAGAACGAGGGCAACACCTACCCCGGCGCCTCCGTGCCGTTCGGCATGGTGCAGTTCTCCCCGGACACCGGCCACAACACCGGCTACGACTACGGCGAGAACCACATCCGGGGCTTCTCCACCGTCCATCTCTCCGGCGTCGGCTGCGGGCTCGGCGGCGATCTGCCGGCCCTGCCCACCACCGGCGACATCACGGAGACCGACTACGCCGATTACGCCGCGGAGTTCAGTCACGACGACGAGCAGGCGAGCCCCGGCTACTACCGGGTCGGGCTGAAGACCGGGATCGACGCCGAGCTCACCGCGAGCCCCCGTACCGGTGTGCAGCGCTACACCTTCCCCGCCACGGACAAGGCCAACGTCCTGCTCAACGCCGGCCAGTCGCTGCACCGGACGCTCTCGTCCGAGGTGGAGATCCTCGACAGCCGGACGGTACGGACCGCGATCACCGGCAGCGGCTTCTGCCAGGACACCAAGCCGTACACCCTCTACACGGTGACCCGCTTCGACCGGCCGTTCACCACCTCCGGCACCTGGAACGGCGACACCGTCACCGAGGGCACCAGGAAGTCCTCCGCCGCCGGCGCCCGCAACGGAGCCTGGCTGCGCTTCGACACCACGAAGGACCGCACCGTCGAGGCCACCACCGCCCTGAGCTACGTCGATGCCGAGGGCGCCGCGCTCAACCTCCGTACCGAGGGCGGCCGCAGCTTCGACCGCGTCGAGCACGCCGCCCGGCAGGCCTGGGAGAAACGGCTCGAAGGCGTACGGGCACAGGGCGGCAGCGAGCAGCTCCGCCGCACCTTCTACTCCTCCCTCTACCGGTCCTTCCTCGCCCCCAACATCGGCAGCGACGCCGACGGCCGCTACACCGGATGGGACCAGAAGACGCACCGCGCCGTCGCCGCCGACGGAGCCTTCACCTACTACCAGAACTGGTCGCTCTGGGACACCTACCGCACCCAGGCCCAGCTCCTCTCCCTCCTCGCCCCGCGCGAGTCCCGCGACATGGCGCTCTCGGTCCTGCGCATCGACGCCGAGAGCGGCTGGCTCCCCAAGTGGGGCTACGGCACGGTCGAGACGAACATCATGACCGGCGACCCGGTCACCCCCTTCCTCACCAACGCCTACCAGCAGGGGCTGCTCAAGGGGCACGAGGAGGAGGCGTACCGCGCCCTGAAGAAGAACGCCGACGGGGTGCCGCCCGCCGACTCCGCACCCGTGGGCCGCGAGGCCAACGTCCAGTACCTGAGGGACGGGTTCGCCCCGTACATCAAGGGCCGGCAGCACGCCAAGCCCGGCGACTCGGACTACGACCACGGCGCCTCCGCCACCCTGGAGTACGCGCTGTCCGACGCGATGCTCGGCGAGATGGCCCGCGACCTCGGCCACGAGGCCGACGCAGAGCGGTACGCGGAACGAGCCCAGAACTACCGGAAGATCTTCGACCCCTCGACCGGCTTCTTCCGCGCCCGCGACACCGCCGGAGCCTTCACCGGCCCCGCCGACCCGGCCGGGAGCGAAGGCTTCCACGAGGGCACCTCCTGGCAGTACCAGTGGCTCGTCCCGCAGGACCTGCCCGGCATGGTCGGGCTGATCGGCGGGAAGGACGCCGCCAACCGGCGGCTCGACTCCTTCTTCGCCTACGACAAGCTGCTCGCCGACCCCGCGAGGACCGCCCGTGAGGTCTGGGTGAACGGCCCGTACGCGTACTACAACGCCGACAAGTACAACCCGCAGAACGAGCCCGACCTGATCGCCCCGTACACCTATCTCTCCACCGGCCGGCCCTGGCAGACCACCGATGTGGTGCACGCGGCCCTGACCCTGTTCACCGACACCCCGACCGGCATGACCGGCAACGACGACCTCGGCACCATGTCCGCCTGGATGGTGCTGTCCGCCATCGGCGTCTTCCCGGTGCAGCCCGGCACCGACACCTGGGGCCTGTCCACGCCCGCCTTCGAGCGCGTCGACCTCAGGCTCGACCGCCGCTACTACCCGCGCGGATCGTTCACGGTCAGCGCACCCGGCACCTCCGCCGGCGACCGCTACATCCGGTCGGCCCGCCTCGACGGCACGGCACGTACGCGCACCTATCTGACCACCGACGACATCCGCTCGGCCCGCTCGCTCTCCTTCACGGTCGGCAGTGAGCCCTCGTCCTGGGGCACCGCCACCGCGGACGCCCCGCCCGCACTGGGCTGACCGTGGTCGTGGGGCGGGCGGCGTCCCGCCCGCCCCACAGCTCAGCTGCTCAGTTCGAACTCGGCCCGGATGCGCTTGCCCACCGGCACGCGCTCGGCGGTCAGCCGGTCGCACAGCGCCACCACGATCTCCATGCCGTGGCCGCCGGGGCGCGTCGGGTCGGGGGAGTAGAACAGCGGCAGCGCGGTGCTGGAGTCGTACACCGTGACGCTGACGCGCTCCGCGGTGCCCTCCAGCTCCAGCAGATACGGGCCCTGGCTGTAGCGGTCGGCATTGGTGACCAGCTCGCTCACCGCCAGGAGGAGATCGCTGCGGGTGTGCTCACCGAAGACCGCGAGCCACTCGGCGGCCAGCCGGACCAGGAAGCGGTCGGCCAGCGCCCGGGCCTGCGCGATGCAGCCGGGTTCGCCGTCGAACACCTCGGCGCTGTGCAGAACCTCCGTGGGCCGGTCCGGGCAGGGGCGTCCGGCCGGCCGCGAGGTGACCTGTTCGTTCATGTGCTCCAGCCAGGGCGACGCAGGGGTGTTCTGTGACAGCTTCTCGGTGTCCGCCTACCCGCGACGAACGGTCCCACTCCGGCAAGAACCCGGCAGTTCTCAGCCATGGCCGGGCCGCCCGGCCATGGTGTCCGTGACGAGCGGTTCCGCCGCGGCGCGCGAGGGCACGCCGGGGGTGACCGGCAGCGTGAAACGGATGCGGGTGCCTTCGGCGGTCTCCTCGTCCAGCCAGATCCGGCCGCCGTGGAACTCCACGATCTTCCGGCACAGGGCCAGACCGATGCCCGTTCCCTCGTACTCGTCCCTGCCGTGCAGGCGCTGGAAGATGACGAACACCTTCTGCGCGGACTCCGGCGCGATGCCGATGCCGTTGTCCGCCACCAGGAAGTGCCAGTCCTCGCCGTCCCGTACGCAGCCGACGGAGATCCGGCACGGTACGCCGGGGCGGCGGAACTTCACCGCGTTGCCGATCAGGTTCTGCCAGACCATGGAGAGCGCCGTGGCGTCCCCGGTCACCTCCGGCAGCGGGCCCTCCCGTACGACCGTGGCGCCGGACTCCTCGACGACCAGCGCGAGATCGGCCAGCGCACGGTCCAGGGTCCGGTCGAGAGCGACCGGCTTCCACTTGTCGTGCACCCGGCCCACACGGGAGAAGGTGAGCAGATCGTCGATCAGCACCTGCATCCGGTCGGCGCCGTCCACCGCGTAGTCGATGTACTGCCGGGCCCGGTCGTCGAGCGAGGCCGCGGCCCGCTTCTCCAGCAGCCGGCAGAACGAGGCGACCTTGCGCAGCGGCTCCTGGAGATCGTGCGAGGCGACATAGGCGAACTGCTCCAGCTCCGCGTTGGAGCGGCGCAGCTCCTGTGCCTGCTCCGCCAGCAGCTTCTCGCGTTCCCGGGAATCGGCGAGCTCCTCGACGATACGGCGGCGCATGTCCTCGACGGCCGCAGCCACCGCGCGCACGTCCGAGGGGCCGGCGATCTCGATCCGGCTGTCGAACGCCCCCGAACGGACCGTGTCGGAGGCGGCGGTCAGCCGGTTCAGCGGGCGTCCCACCGTCCGGTGCAGCAGCAGTCCCAGCGAGACCACGGTCAGCAGAAAGCCCACGACCAGCGCGATGAGCACCTGGTCCCGGGTGGTGCGGGCGGTGCCCAGATCGGCGCGGGCCCGGTCGCGGGCCACGTCGAGATGGGCCTGCTGGGCCGTGTACAGCCGCCGCAGCGTGTCGAACTCGTCCTTGCTCTGCCGGATGGGCACGGAGGACTCGGAGGCCGGGCCGTCCCGGCGGACCGCGGCGACCAGCGGCTCGGCGTGCCGGCCCCGCCACTCCCTCGCGGCTTCGGCGATCCGGTCGAGATCGTCGGCGAAGGGCTGCTCGTCCCCGACCAGCGCCCGCACCCGGGCCAGCCGCAGGCTCTCGTCCCGCATCCCCTGCTCGTACGGGCGCAGGAAGGTCGTATCACCGGTGAGCGCGAAACCGCGGACCCCGGTCTCCTGTTCCAGCAGTGCGTTCTGCAGCTGGAACGACGACGAGCGGGCGGGCTGGATACGGTCCACCAGCTCGGTGGTGCGGTCGGATATCCGGGACAGCACGAGGCCGCCGACGACCGATCCGGCGCAGACGATCAGCACGAAGACGGCCAGGATCAGATGCACCCGGTGCTGGACCGACAGGCGCGAGGCAGGGCCGCTCGCGTCACGGCCGCTCATCGCCCGCTGCTCCGTCCCCAGCCCAGGTGGAGCACGGCGACATCGTCCGCGAGGCCGCCGTACGGGGACGCCGCCCCCGCGGCCCCGTCGACCAGGGCGTCGACGAAGGCACGGGCCGCCAGTGAACCGTGCCGGCGGGCCATCGCCAGCAGCCCCTCCTCGCCCAGCCGGGAACCCGGCCCGGAGCGCCCCTCGAAGAGACCGTCGGTGAACAGGACGGCCCGGCCGTCCCCGGGCAGCGACAGCTCCGAGACGCTCCACCGCGCCGTCCCCGTCCCCGGCACCAGACCCAGCGCCATCCCGGGCTCGGGCTCCTCCCAGCTCACCCGGGCACCACTGCGCAGCAGCAGCCCGGGGTGCCCGGCCCGTACCACCCGCACCCGGCGCCGGTCCGGAGCGAAGGCCAGCGAGGTGACGGTGGCGAAGACATGCGGGTCGGAGCGCTCGGCGACCAGGATCTCCTCCAGCAGCCGGACCTGTTCGAGCTGGCCGGTCGCGCACAGCACCGCCGTACGCCAGGCCACCCGCAGACAGACCCCCAGCGCCGCCTCCGCGGCCCCGTGCCCCGACACATCGCCGATCACCGCGTGCACCGTGCCGTCGGACGTCTGCACCACGTCGTAGAAGTCCCCGCTGAGCAGGGCGTGCGCCCGGCCCGGCTCGTACCGCGCGACCGCTTCGAAGGAGTCGTCGTGCAACAGCGGCACGGGCAGCAGACCGCGTTCCAGGCGGGCGTTCTCCTGAGCCATCAGCCGGTTGGCGCGCAGCGCCGCCGCCGCCCGCTCGACCTGCTTGCGCTGGAGGGCGTACCGCACCGAGCGGCCCAGCGCCTCCGGATCGAGCCGGCCCTTGACGAGATAGTCCTGGGCGCCGGTGGCCACGGCCGACAGCCCCGTATCGGCCTCGGCCCGGCCGGTCAGCACCACGATGGCCGCGTCCGGTGCCGACTCGACGATCTGGGTGACCGCGTCGAGACCGAACACATCGGGCAGATGCAGATCGAGCAGTACGCAGCACGGTGTCCGGCTGCCGGCCAGGAACCGGCGGGCCTCCGTCAGTGTCTTGCACCAGGTCAGCGCGGAGTCCAGCTCGCTGTCCGCGAGCATCTCCTCGACCAGGAGCGCATCGCCCGCGTCGTCCTCGACCAGCAGGATCACGGCGTCGACGTCCCACACCGAACCGGTGCCGGCCGGGGCAGGACCCGGCTGCACGGGGATGGCGTCCGAACGCGCGGGTTTCGCCGGAGAGCCGCCCGCGGGGAGCCCGGTCACACTGCACCCCCTCGTACGTACGGCACGGCACACCCCGGCCGTATGGCAGCGAAGCATATGTGACCGGCCCGTGGAGGAGACGTCGGGACGGGGCGGCCGGAGGCCGTTCGCACCCGCACCGCACGCGCGCGAAGTCACGCGAACGGAGCAGCATCAGGTGCATGGCAGACTTGATCGGGGCGTTCGGCCCGGCAGGAACAGGTACGGCGGTCGGCGCCACGAGAGACGGATGACAGAGGAACGGCAATGACGGTGACAGAGGACAGCCCGGAGCTCGCTCCCGGAACTGAGGAGTTCGGTCCCGGTATCGACCCGGAGCGGCTGGCCGTCTGCCTGAGCGTGCTCGACGAACTCGACACCATCGAGGTCGACCACCCCCACGCCATCGCCGTGCGCCGTGCCACGGCCGGGATCTACCGGACGGTGAAGCAGCGCCGTCGCCAGGAGCGCCGCGCCGCCAAGACCGCGCACGACAAGGCGGTCACCGAGGCCACCGCGACCGGCTCGGCCGACCGGATCGACGACGAGACCCAGGGGGTCCTGCCGTCGTCGTCCGCCCGCGCCGAGATCGCGGGAGTGCTCCAGCGGCCCCGGTCCTGCTACATCTGCAAGACCAGGTACGTGGAGGTGGACGCGTTCTACCACCAGCTCTGCCAGTCGTGCGCGAAGGAGAACCGCGCGCGCCGCGACGCGCGGACCGACCTCACCGGGCGGCGCGCGCTGCTGACCGGCGGCCGGGCGAAGATCGGCATGTACATCGCGCTGCGGCTGCTGCGCGACGGGGCGCACACCACCATCACCACCCGCTTCCCCAACGACGCGATCCGCCGCTTCAAGGCGATGCCGGACAGCGACGAGTGGATCCACCGGCTGAAGATCGTCGGCATCGATCTGCGCGACCCCGCCCAGGTCGTCGCGCTCGCCGACTCGGTCGCCGCCGAGGGCCCGCTGGACATCCTGATCAACAACGCGGCGCAGACGGTGCGCCGCTCCGCGAACGCGTACAGCGAACTCGTCAACGCCGAGTCCGCGCCGCTCCCGGCGGGCGAGCTGCCCGCCGCCGAGGTCATCGGCACCTTCGGCAGCGGCACCGTCGACCGGGTCGCGGCCCTGCCGGCCGCCCGCAAGGAAGGCCTGAGCGCGCAGGACGTCACCGAGCTCGCCCTGGTCACCGGCTCCGCCTCGCTGGAGCGGATCGCCGCCGGGACGGCGATCGACGCGGGCGGACTGGTGCCCGACCTGCACGACACCAACAGCTGGATCCAGACGGTCGAGGAGGTCGAGCCGATCGAGCTGCTGGAAGTCCAGCTCTGCAACTCCACCGCCCCGTTCATCCTGATCAGCCGGCTCCGCCCGGCGATGGCGGCGACGGCAGCCGAGCGCGCCTACGTGGTCAACGTCTCCGCGATGGAGGGTGTGTTCAGCCGCGGCTACAAGGGCGCGGGCCACCCGCACACGAACATGGCCAAGGCCGCCCTGAACATGCTCACCCGCACCAGCGCCCAGGAGATGTTCGAGAAGGACGGCATCCTGATGACCGCCGTCGACACGGGCTGGATCACCGACGAGCGCCCGCACCCCGACAAGATCCGCCTCGCCGAGGAGGGCTTCCACGCCCCGCTCGACCTGGTCGACGGAGCCGCCCGGGTCTACGACCCGATCGTGCGCGGCGAGGACGGCGAGGATCTCTACGGCTGCTTCCTCAAGGACTACGCACCCGCCAACTGGTAGTCGTCCGCCGATGCGGCGTGCGTGAGCCGCCGTGGGCCCGGCCGGGAGTCGCTCCCGACCGGGCCTTTCCCGTATCCGGTGGCTGAAAGTGACCTAGAGCACACGTTCCATCGAGCGCGGAAGCGCTCATTTGGTTACCCTGATGTGAACGGACGTAATCGAGGAGTCCACAAACCTTCCTCGACCGTCCTGGGACAGGCTTTCAACCAAGTCGCCGTCCCGCCCCGTACCCGGCGCCACCGCGACCGAACTGTTCTTGCCCCCTGCCCCGCCACGGGCGGCCGACTCCCGGTAGTGAGCCCGGAGCATCGGCGATGCCCGGGGCTACATGACACAAAGGAGTGCGCGGTGACGACACCGGAAATGACGAAGCACGAGAAGCGACCGGCCGAACGGCACGGAGAGCGGACCCGCAGGCCCGAGAAGCTCCGGAACATCGAGGTCTGGGCCCGGTCCGCGCCGATCCGGCTGGCCGGCTACGAGGACGACCTCGCCGAGCCGCACATCCTGCCGAGCATCGACTGACTTCGCTTCGTACCCCGGCACCAACACCCGAGCTCCGGCCCGCATCGCGCGGTCCGGAGCTCGGCTCGTTGTGGCGTGTGCCGTTCACAGGGCCGCCCGCGCCACGGCCGCCCCGGCGAACGAAAGACCGACGCCCGCACCGACGGTGAGCACCAGATATCCGGCCGCCATGGCCAGCCGGCGGGCCGACGTCAGGGTCAGCAGCTCGTACGAGAACGTCGACCAGGTCGACAGCGCGCCGCAGAAACCGGTGGCGAGCAGAAGCTGGATCCGGGTCCCCAGATCCCCGTCGGTCACCGCCTCGGAGAGGAAGCCGAGGAACAGCGCGGCCCCCGCGTTGGCCGCGAAGGTGCCCCACGGAAAGGCGGTGTGGAGACGGAACTTCGCATCCACACCGAGCAGATAGCGAAGCGGAGCACCGACCAGTCCGCCGGCCAGGACCAGCAGCCAGTCGGTCATCGGACGCCGTCCCGGTCCGCGTAGCCGCGCCCCAGGGCCAGATGCGTGGCGAAGGCGCCCGCCGTCACGGCGGCCAGGGCCGCCACGACCGTCAGCAGCAGACAGCCGACCGCGTATCCGGGCAGGCCGTTCTCGAAGAGCTGTCGCACATTGTCCGTGTAGTGGGAGAACGTGGTGAACCCGCCGAGCACCCCGGTGCCCAGCAGCGGGCTGATCAGCCGGGGCGCTCCGGGAAAGCGCAGCTTCATGGTGACCATCAGGATCCCCATGAGGAAGCAGCCCACGGTGTTGACCAGCAGAATCGTCCAGGGGAACGCCGAAGGGCCGGTCGGCCAGAGACGCTCGGCGCCGTAGCGGGCCATGGCCCCCGCGGCGCCGCCGATCGCGACGGCCACCACGACGGCCGGCTGTGCCCCGGGGTGGTGATCGGGGTGGGTGTGGTGGTGCAGTCGCATCCTGGGGGACATCCGGCGAACCTAGCCAGCCGAACCGCGCACGCACGTCCAGCGCGCGGAAAGGCTCACTTACGGACTCGAACGGCGCAGTGGAACACCGCAGGACGAGAAGTGCCGCGCGGCATATGCGTTGATGGCGGTGAGCCACTTCCGGCCCCTCCGCTCCGCGTGGAGAGTGCCCTTTCCCCGCCGAGCCGCTGGAGCCTCCCTTGCCCATCGCCGAGCCGGCAGTCGTCCGGAAACTCGAAGGCCGGCAGCCGACGGCCTTCCTCGTCGCCTCGGTGCGCGGAGTCGGGCAGGTGGACCTCCAGTCGTGCATCTGGACCGGTGCGTTCATCCTCGCCGGACTGTGGGCGGCGGGCTGGCGGATCGGACTCTTCGCCACCCTGGGCACCGCCGTCTCGACCCTGACCGCCTACGTGCTCGGTGTCGACCGGTCGGGCATCGCGCTGGGCCTCCACGGGTACTCCGGCTGTCTCACCGGCATCGCACTGGTCACCTCGCTCGGGCACCACCCCGCGACGTATGTGCTCGCCGTCATCGGCTCGATCATGTGCACCGTACTGACGATGACACTGACGACCCTGCTCAAGCCCTACGGACTGACCGCGCTCACCGCACCGTTCTGCCTGGTCTCCGGAGTCATGGTGCTCGGGGCGCCGTCCTTCGGGCGGATCTGGCACGGAGCGCCGAAGGCCGTGTCCAGCACCACCAGCGGTGACACCGCGATCTCCTGGGACGCACTGTGGCACGCCTTCTTCACCAATGTCTCGCAGATCTTCCTCGTGGACGCGTGGTACGTCGGGCTCATCATGCTCGTCGGCCTGGCCTTCGCCGGGGTGCGCGTGGTGCTGTACGCGGCGGCCGGCTCCGTCGTCGGAATCGTCGCCGCCTGGGCGCTCGGCGCCCCCACGTCACTGATCGCCGACGGGATCTACGGATACAACGCCGTGCTCGTCGCCATCGCCGTCGGCGCGGTCTTCCTCACCGCAACGGTGTGGAACGGGGCGTACGCGCTCTTCGGCGCCGCGGCCTCCACCGGCCTGACCGCCTCACTGACCTCGTTCTTCAAACCGTTCGGCGGCCACACCTTCACCTGGCCGTTCATCCTCGTGACCTGGGCACTCATGGCGGCCGTCCCCCTGCTGCCCCGCTTCCGCAGGAGCGGCTGACGACGCCCGGACCCGGACCCATCCCCGCCCCTCCCCGTATCCCAGAGGAAGGTACTGACGATGAACCTCGCACCTCGCGAGATCGACAAACTGCTGGTGTACGTCGTGGCCGATCTGGCCCGCAAACGCCGGGACCGCGGCCTCAAGCTCAACTACAGCGAGTCCGTGGCGCTGATCAGCGAGGCGATCCTGGAAGCCGCACGCGACGGCAGGAGCGTCGCCGACTGCATGGAACTCGGCCGTCACGTCGTCGGCGAGGACGACACGATGCCGGGCGTACGGGAAATGCTCGGACTGCTCCAGATCGAGGCATCCTTCGTGGACGGCACCAAACTGGTGTCCTGCCACGACCCCATCGGCGGCTGAACCGGTGTCCGACCCCTGCCGGGTGATCGCCGTGTGCGGCCACGAGGCCGCGTACGGAGAGGCATTGCGCGGCCTCGTGGCCCCCGGGGTGACCGTCGTGGCGAACGGCCGCGAACTGTTCCGTGCCGTTGCCGCGCCGAGCCGCCGGGGCGAGGAGAGCTGCGTCGTCCCGATGACGCTCGGCCGCGACCCGGAACTCGTCGCGGACACCGCCCGCACCCTGCGCGCACTGTCCGCCGCCGACCGTGCCCGGGTCGTGCTGGCCGAGCCGTTCGGCACCTCCCAGCATCTGATCGCCTGGCTGCGCGCGGCGGCCGGCCGTGCCCCGGACACCGCCGCGCTGCTGGTCACCGCCCCGGCCGGCGACCCGTTCGAGGACGCCGAGCTGTACCGGGTCGCCTGCCTGGTCCGCCGCTACGGCAGCCACGACCTGGTGGAGGTCGCGTTCACCGGGGGCGACCCCGACCCCGCCGAAGGCGTCCGGCGCTGCACCCTGCTCGGCGCGCGGCACGTGGTGCTGCTCCCGGCGGCGTTCGCCCAGCCGCGGGTACCCGACGTACCCGGTGCGCGCGTGGAGCACGCCGGTCCGCTGATCGCTCCGGCGGCGCTGGCCCGGGTGCTCGCCGAGCGCGTGGCCGATGCCCGGCGGCACCGGGGCGAGCGCGGTGACGACGGCATCGCGGCCGGACTGACCGCGGCCGACAACCACGGCCACTCCCACACCCACCCACCGGGCACAGCACACCACCACGGTCACGGACATCCGCACCCGCACCGGCACACCCATGGACATGGTGCGGGCCAAGTCATCAGGAGCACCGCATGACGACCCGTCAGAGGTACATCTACGGCAAGGAACCGATCGAGATCAACGCCGGTCGCCGCACGGTGAAACTCACCGTGCACAACACCGGGGACCGCGCGGTCCAGGTCGGCTCGCACTACCACTTCTTCGAGGTCAACTCGGCGCTGTCGTTCGACCGCCAGCAGGCGCTCGGCATGCACCTGAACATCGCCGCCGGTACATCGGTGCGCATCGAGCCCGGCGGCACACGCGACGTGGAGCTGTGCGCGTACGCCGGAACCGGCCGGCTCGTCGGCTTCAGCGGGCTGCTCAACGGCAGCCTCGCCTCGCACCCGGTCAAGGTCGAGGCCGTCCGCAGGGCGATCGAGCTGGGATTCCAGGGGACGCGGGAAGACGCCGGCTCCGCAGCACCGAAGAAGAGCCCCGGGACCGGCAAGACCACCAAGGGCTCGAAGGACGCCAAGGACGCCAAGGACGCCAAGGACTCCAAGGACTCCAAGGACTCCAAGGGAAAGAAGAAGGGTTCGCGCTGATGCCCATCCTGCCGCGCAAGCAGTACACCGACATGTTCGGCCCGACGGTCGGCGACCGCTTCCACCTCGCCGACACCAACCTCGTCGTCGAGGTCGAGAAGGACTACAGCGAGGGCCTGTACGGCGACGAGGTCGTCTACGGCGGCGGCAAGACCATGCGCGACGGCATGGCGGCCGACCCGCAGGCCACCGCCGCCCAGGGTGCGCTCGACACCGTCATCACGAACGTCGTCGTCATCGACCCGATCGTCGGCGTCGTCAAGTGCGACATCGGCATCAAGGACGGATTCATCGCCGGGATCGGCAAGTCGGGCAATCCGCAGACGCAGAACAACGTCCACCCGGACCTGGTCATCGGGCCCGGCACCGAGGCCATCGCCGGTGAGCACCTCATCGCCACCGCGGGCGCCATCGACACCCATGTACACCTCATCTCGCCCCAGCAGGCCGAGCAGGCGCTCACCAACGGCATCACCACCCTCATCGGCGGCGGCACCGGCCCCTCCGACGGGACGAACGGCACCACCTGCACGCCCGGTCCGTACAACATCGCCCGGTTCCTCCAGGCAGCCGAGGCCATCCCCGTCAACCTGGGCATCATGGGCAAGGGCAACGGCAGCCTCCCGGAGGCGCTCGACGAGCAGATCGAGGCCGGGGCCTGCGCCCTGAAGGTCCACGAGGACTGGGGTGCGACCCCCGCCGTGATCGACAACGCGCTGAAGGTCGCGGACCGGCACGACGTCCAGGTCGCCATCCACACCGACAGCCTCAACGAGAGCGGCTTCTTCGAGGACACCCGATCGGCGATCGACGGCCGCACCATCCACACCTTCCACAGCGAGGGCGCGGGCGGCGGTCACGCCCCGGACATCCTGCGGGTGGCCGGCGAGCCGAACGTACTGCCGTCCTCCACCAACCCGACACTGCCGTACACCAAGAACTCGGTGGACGAGCTCCTCGACATGGTCATGGTCTGCCACCATCTCAGCCACGACATCCCCGAGGACGTGTCCTTCGCCGACAGCCGGGTCCGCGCCGAGACGATCGCCGCCGAGTCGGTGCTGCACGACCTCGGTGTGATCAGCATGTTCTCCTCCGACTCGCAGGCCATGGGCCGGGTCGGGGAGTCCGTCACCCGTGCCTTCCAGACCGCGCACCACTGCAAGGACAAGCTCGGCACGCTGGAGGGCGACTCCGCCCGCAACGACAACCAGCGGGTTCTCCGCTACCTCGCGAAGGTCACCATCAACCCGGCCGTGGCCACCGGGATCTCCGACCACGTGGGCTCGATCGAGAAGGGCAAGCTCGCCGACATCGTGCTCTGGCCCATCCACTCCTTCGGAGCCAAGCCGAAGATGGTGATCAAGGGCGGCATCATCTCCTGGGCGCAGATGGGCGACCCCAACGCCTCGCTGCCGACCCCGCAACCGGTGATCTACCGGCCGATGTTCGGGCAGTACGGCAAGGCCCTGCCGACGACCCACGTCACCTTCATGTCCCAGGCCGGCATCGCCGCCGGGGTACCGGCCGCACTGGGCCTGGAACGCACGGTGCTCCCGGTCAGCCGCACCCGGACCATCGGCAAGCACAACATGGTCCGCAACGACGCGCTGCCGGACATCAAGGTCGACCCGGAGACGTTCAAGGTCACGCTCAACGGCAAGGTCGCCACCATCGACCCGGCCGAGGAACTGCCCCTCAACCACCTGTTCTTCCTCGTCTAGGCCGATGTACCGCGACGAGAAGGGCGTCCTGGGCGAGGCCGACCGGGGGCCGGGCGCGGCCACCGCCGAGGCAGCGGCCCCCGAGCCCGCGCTCGGGCCGCTGCTGGTCGGCCTCCAGCTGACCGACTCGGCGTTCCCCAGCGGCTTCTACACGCTGTCGCACAGCCTGGAGGGGTTCGCCCAGGCCGGGGCGGTCGACCGGGAGAGCCTGCCGCTGCTGCTGGAGGATCTGCTGCTGCACGGGGTCGGTCCGGCCGACGCCACCGCGCTCGCGCTCGCCCACCGCGCGACCCGGGCGGGCGACGCGGCGGCCGTCGTCCGTATCGACCAGCACCTGTTCGCCACCAAGCTGGGGCGCGAGATGCGCCAGGCGGCCACCCGGACCGGCCGTCAGCTCCTCGACCTGGCCGCCGAGGTGTTCGACCGCCCGGAGATCACCGAGCACTTCGGCCGTGTCGTACGCCGTGAGTCCCCCGGGACCCAGGCGGTGGCCGCGGGCGTCATCCACGCGGCGACCGGCGTCCCGGTCCGTCAGGCGGTCGCCTCGGACCTGTTCGCGTTCTGCGCGAGCTTCGCGGGCGCCGCCCTGCGGCTGCGGCTCACCGACCACCGCGGGGCACAGGTCCTGCTGCGGGCCGCCGCACCCGTCATCGAGGCGGCCGCGGAGGCGGCGCTGCGTCGCGAACTCGCCGACGTCGGCGCCACCGTCTTCGCCTCGGACGTCATGTCGGGCCGTCATGAACGCGCCGAGGCGCGGCTGTTCGCCAGCTGATCCAGCCATCCCCCTCACGAGCCAGGGAGCATCATGGACGACAACGTACTGCGGGTCGGCATCGGCGGACCCGTCGGGTCCGGCAAGACCGCGCTCATCGAGGCGCTGGTCCCCGTGCTGATCGAGCGCGGCCACCGCCCCTCCGTCATCACCAACGACATCTACACGCAGGAGGACGCCCAGCACATCCGGCGCACCCTCGATGGAATCCTCGAACCGGAACGCGTCGTCGGCGTCGAGACGGGGGCCTGCCCGCACACCGCCGTGCGCGACGACCCCACGATGAACCTGGCGGCCGGTGCCGAGCTGCTGGAGCGCTTCCCCGACACCGACACGCTGCTCTACGAGTCCGGCGGCGACAACCTCACTCTCACCTTCAGCCCGGCCCTGGTCGACCTCTTCGTCTTCGTCCTGGACACCGCCGAGGGCGAGAAGATGCCCCGCAAGCGCGGCCCGGGCATCACCGACTCCGATCTGCTCGTCATCAACAAGATCGACATCGCCAAGTACGTCCGCACCGACATCGGCGTCATGGAGTCCGACGCCCACCGGGTCCGCGAGAACCGCCCGGTCGTCCTCACCGACTGCCTCACCGGCGTCGGGGTCGAGGACGTCATGGCCTTCCTCGAATCGCGCCGCAAGGCGCTGATCTGACATGCTCCCCACCCCGTCCGCGCACCCCGGCCCGTGGCCGTCCCGGCCGGACCGGCTCGCCCCCGAGTACTACACCGCGGTCCGCGTCCCCCCGGACGTGGCGGCGCTGGCCTCCGTGCCGGACACGCTGGCGCCGGGCTCCCCGGCCAAGGTCGGCATCCTCGACCTGGCCTTCGCGGTACGGGGTGGGCGCACCGAACTCGTCGAGCGCTATCAGAAGACCCCGCTGCAGATCATGCGGCCGCTGTGGATCGACCCGGCGATGCCCGGCATGAGTTACGTCTATCTGATGGCGACCGGCGGCGGCATCGCCCAGGCCGACCGCTACCGGATGGACTTCCGCTGCGGGCCCGGCACCGAAGTGCATCTGACCACCCAGGCGGCCACCAAGGTCTTCCGCATGGAGCACGACTACGCGAGCCAGCGCGTGCACCTCACGGTGGACGAGGGCGCCTACGCGGAGTACCTGCCGGACCCGCTGATCCCGTTCAGGGGCTCGCGGTTCTACCAGCGCACCGAGGTCACGGTCGCACCCGGCGCCACCGCGGTCGTCGGCGACACCCTGACCGCGGGGCGGCTCGCCCGCGGCGAGCGCCACGACTACCGGGTCCTCGCCACCGATCTGCACATCGCCCGGCCCGACGGCACCGTCCTCGCCATCGACACCCTGCGCCTGGCACCGGGCGCGGGGGCGCACGGCGACCGGGTCGTCGGCCCGGGGGTGTTCGCCGGACACGACCATGTCGCCTCGCTCTTCGTCGTCTCCGACCGCACCCCGGCCGGCGAGCTCGCCGACACCCTCCACGGGGCGCTGGCCGGACTCGGCGTCCTGTACGGGGTCAGCGTGCTGCCCCACGACTGCGGCGCCTGGGTCCGGCTCCTGGGCGACAGCCCGGTCGGGGTGGCCGCCGCGCACACCGCCGCCTGGGACGCCGTACGCCGGCTGCTCACCGGCCACCCGGCCCCCGATCCGCGCAAGCCCTGACGCACCATCGACCCCCCGTACCCCATTCCGCCCCCCACGACGAGGTATCCGCAGATGAACATCGCTCCCGCGCCGATGCCACCCGCGTACGACTCCGGTGACACCGCCTGGCTGCTCGCCTCCACCGCCATGGTGCTGCTGATGACGCCGGGACTGGCGTTCTTCTACGGCGGCATGGTGCGCACCCAGCACATCCTGATGATGATCAAGATGAGCTTCGCCGCGCTCGCCTTCGGCACGCTCGTCTGGTGGGTGATCGGCTACACGCTGGCCTTCGGCCCGGACGTCGGCGGCGCCGGACTCATCGGCAATCTCGACCATGTGTTCATGCGCGGCATCGAGCTGAACACGCTCACCGGTCACATTCCCACCTATGTCTACAGCACCTTCCAGATGGGCTTCGCGATCATCACGGTCGCGCTGGTCAGCGGATCGATCGCGGACCGCGCCACGATGAAGGGCTGGCTCGTCTTCGTCGTCCTGTGGCTGCTCGTCGTCTACATCCCCCTAGCCCACTGGGTGTTCGACCAGGACGGGTGGATCGTCAAGCATCTCGGTGCGCTGGACTTCGCCGGCGGTCTGCCGGTGGAGCTCAACTCAGGGGTCGCCGGGCTCGCCGTCGCTCTGGCGCTGCGGGCGCCGCGCGACTTCGCCCGCCGTGAGGAGCGGCCCAACAACATTCCGCTCGTGGTGATCGGTGTCGGGCTGTTGTGGTTCGGCTGGTTCGGCTTCAACTCCGGTTCGGCGCTCAGCGACCAGGGCACCGCGGCCGGGGCCTTCATCAACACCCAGCTCGGCGCCGCCGGCGCCATGATCACCTGGCCGCTGGTCGAGAAGTGGCGCACCGGCACGGTCACCACCATGGGCGTGGTCTCCTCCGCCGTCGCGGGCATGGTCGCCATCACTCCCGCCTGCGGTGAGATCAACACGCTCGGGGCGGTGGTCACGGGCCTCGTCGTCGGGGCGGTCTGCGCCTTCGCCGTCACGCTCAAGTACCGCTTCGGGGTCGACGACACGCTGGACGTGGTGGGCGTGCACGGCGTGGGCGGCCTGATCGGCCTGATCATGGTCGGTCTGTTCGCCACCGCACGGATCAGCGGCAAGAAGGGGCTCTTCTACGGCGGCGGCTGGGGGCTGCTGGGCAAACAGCTCGTCGCCATCCTCTCCGTGATGGCGTTCTCCTTCATCCTCACCTGGATCATCGCGAAGGTGGTCCATCTGGCCGTCGGCTTCCGCGCGCAGGACGAGTACGACAGTGTGCCCGGTACGGAACGGGAGCGCGCCTACGACTTCCAGACGGCCGAGCGCCTCGGCGCCCTGGTCTCCGGGAAGGCCGTGACCAGCGACGACGAACTCGTCCGGCAGATCACCAAGCTGCTGCGGGCCCGCGAGGAGGCCAAGTGACGTGCTCTGCCGTGGCCGGGCCCTGAGGGACCCGTGCCGGGCACGGCTCGGTCAGTCATCGGATGAGTAAGGGGGAACTGTTTCGTTCTGTCTGGAAGATTGCATTGACAGGTTCGCTCCGCGCTCCAATCATCGGACGTCATGACCGAACTTCCCAGACGCCATGTACTCGGAATGACGGCAGGGGCGGCAGTCGGCGCCGCCCTGCTCACCCCCGCCACCGCCGATGCGGCCCCGCACCCCCGGGCCGCCCCGCGCACCGGAGCAGGCACCGACGAGGGGGAGTGGGGCATCGTACCCGCCGCCGTGCCCGTGCCCCTCGACCAGTGGTTCGACAACGACGGCATCGACACCGCCGACGCCCGCGGCGGTGACTTCGACGGCTCCGGCTACACCTTCCCGGGCGAGGAACTCCCGGCCGGGGAACGGGAGATCGGCGGCACCGCCTTCCTCTTCCCCGGCTCCGCGGCGGGCGCCAAGAACAACGTCGTCGCCCTCGGCCAGCGCATCGGCCTGCCGCCCGGCCGCTATCTCTCCGGGCTCTTCCTCACCTCGTGCAGCTATGGCGACGCGTCCGGCAGGGCCACGGTCCACTACGCCGACGGCACCACGACGACCCCGCTGCTCGGCGGGCCCGACTGGTACGGCGGCAGCGGCGCCCTCACCGCCCCGTACCGCTACACGGCCGACGGCGCCAAGGATCCGCACCAGGTGTCCATCGCCGTCAGCGAGATCGCCTTCGACCCGGGCCGGGAGGCCGTCGCGCTCACCCTGCCCACCACCCGGCCCGCCGAGGCGGGCAAGCCGTCCCTGCACATCTTCGCGCTCTCGCTCCAGCCGGCCGCCCAGGGAAGGGCGTTGTCGCTGCGCGACGCCCACTCCACGACCTCGTTGCTGGACTCCGGCGCCCAGAGCGTCGAGGCCACCGTCGTGAACGCGGGCACGGTCGGCATCCTTGCCGCCGACGGTCTCACCCTCTCCGTGGACGTGCCGGGGGCCCGTACCGTCGAGCCCGCCCGGGTCAGCCGCCTCGCCCCCGGCGAGCAGGCCCGCGTCCGCATCGGCATCCGCAGCGGATCCGGCACCGCGCCCGGCACCGCCCGGGAAGGCGACGTTGTCGCGCGTGGACGCGGAGCGCGGGCGGCCACCGTCCGGCGCTCCCTCACCCTCGGTGTCCCCGACTACGCGCCGACGGACGACTCCCTTGCCACCCATCAGGCGCCGTACTGGTTCCAGGAGGCGAAGTTCGGGATCTTCATCCACTGGGGGGTCTACTCGGTGCCCGCCTGGGCGCCGGTCGGCACCCAGTACGCCGAGTGGTACTGGAGCCAGATGCAGGACCCCGACAACCCCACCTATGCCCACCACCGCGAGACCTACGGCGAGTCCTTCGCCTACGACGACTTCATCCCGCGGTTCCGCGCCGAACGCTTCGACCCACGCTCCTGGGTGGAGCTGTTCCGGGACGCCGGCGCCCAGTACCACGTCCTCACCTCGAAGCACCACGAGGGTTTCGCGCTCTGGGACACCAAGCTCTCGGACCGCAACTCGGTGAAGATGGGGCCCGGGCGCGACCTGGTCAAGGAGCTCTTCGACGCCTCGCGCCGCTACACCCCCGAACTCCACCCCGGGCTGTACTTCTCCATGCCCGAGTGGTTCAACCCCGACCACCCGTGGATGGGCCACGCACCGCGCAATCCCTACACCCTGGAGCCCGTCCCGTACACCGGCCACACGGCGGGGAAGGACTATGTCACCGAGTTCCAGGGCCCGCAGATGCTGGAGCTGATCCACCGGTACGGCCCCGAGATCCTCTGGTGCGACATCGGCGGCGACAACGACAGCCACCGGGTGCTGGCCGAGTACTTCAACCATGCCAAGAACCGGGCCCGCCCGGTCGAGGTCACCGTCAACAACCGCTCCGGGATCGGCCCGCACGACTTCACCACGCCCGAGTACACGACGTACGACCAGATCGTCACCGCCAAATGGGAGTCCAGCCGCGGCCTCGATCCGTACAGCTACGGCTACAACGCCCAGACGCCGGACGAGAAGTACATGACCGCCGAGGAGATCGTGCACTCGCTCGTCGACATCGTCTCCAAGAACGGCAACTTCCTGCTCGACATCGGGCCCAGGGCCGACGGCACGATCCCCGGCATCATGCAGCGCAGGCTGCGCGAGACGGGCCAGTGGCTGAAGACCAACGGGGAGGCGATCTACGACACCACCTACTGGTCACGGATGCCGCAGCTCGGCGAGGATCTGCGGTTCACGCTGCGGCCGAACCGGGCGTTCTACATCCATTCCCTGGTACGGCCGGGCGCGACCCTCACCGTCGAGGCACCGGTGCCGGTCCGTGGCGGCGACCGGATCACCCTGCTCGGTCACGACCGGCCGCTCAACTGGCGGGTCCGGGGCGGCTCGCTGGTGATCGACGTACCGGCGGCGGCCCGCAGCACCGGGCGGCACGCCTGGGTGTTCAAGATCGCCTGGTCGGACTGATCCAGGAGGGGCCGAGCGAGGCGGGGCGCATGAAGTCCCGCACATAGGTGCGGTGCCACCAGCGCCCGGTGGCCCGCAGTTCGCGCCAGGACGTGTACCGGTAGCGGTACACCCTGGCGCGGACGTGCGCGGGCGGAGCGTCGGGGAACGGGTTGTGACGCAGCAGCCGCAGAGTGTCCCGGTCGTTCTCCAGCAGCCGCTCCACGAACGGGCCGAACCAGGGGCGGGCGTACGCGGGGGACAGCGCCGCGAACCACATCAGCCAGTCCAGCCGCAGATGGTACGGGGCGAACTGGCGGGGCATCCGGCGCGGATCGCCCGGTTTGCCGCGGAAGCCGTACTCCCGCCAGACGGTGCCGTCGTGGAGCACCTCCTCGTCCGTGCCCTCGACCACCACCTCCAGCCGGACCCGGCTGATGCTGCCGAACGCGCCATAGGTGTTGACCAGGTGCAGCGGGTCGAACGAGCGGTTCATCACCTGGCGGCGGGAGACCAGATTGCGTGCCGGGCGGTAGCTGAGGAACACGACCAGCGCGGTCACCGCAAGGACGACGATCTCGTACCAGAGCGGCGGCGCGGACTGGGCGGGGGGCGCGGTGAACAGCGACCAGTCGACGGCGGACAGGGCCAGGGTGATCGTCAGCCAGTTCAGCCAGGCGAAGTTCCCCGAGAAGACCAGCCAGAGCTGGGTGACGATCATCAGCCCCGCGGCCGCGCTCGCCACCGGCTGCGGAGTGAACAGGAGCACCGGAACCAGCAGTTGGGTGACATGGTTGGCCGCCACCTCGGCCCGGTGCACGGGCTTCGGCAGCCGGTGGAAGAACCAGCTCAGCGGCCCCGGCATCGGCTGCGTCTCGTGGTGGAAGTACAGACACGTCAGCCTGCGCCAGCACTCGTCTCCGCGGATCTTGATCAGCCCCGCACCGAACTCGACCCGGAACAGCACCCAGCGCAGCAGCCACAGCACCAGGACCGGCGGAGCCGTGTGCGCGTTGCCGAGAAAGACGGCGAGGAATCCGGTCTCCAGCAGCAGCGATTCCCAGCCGAAGCCGTACCAGGTCTGGCCGACCTGGACGATCGACAGATACAGCGCCCAGGGCAGCGCCCAGAGCACCATCGCCGCCCAGAGCGGAAGGTACGAGTCCGCACCCGCGAGCAGGGCGACGGCGATCGCGCAGCCGCCCCAGGAGACCAGGGCGAAGAAGCGGTCGCTGTAGTGGAGCCGGAAGAGTCCGGGTGCGCTGCGCCAGTCCGTACGCCGCAGGAAGTCGGGTACGGGCAGCATGCCGCGCTCGCCGATCAGCGCCCGGAACTGGAGCGCGGCGGCGAGAAAGGCGACCAGGTACACAGCCGCGAGAGCCCGCTGGAAGACCAGCCGGCTGAGCCAGTACCCGTCTGCGGTGAACCACTCCATCGCTTCCAGTATCGGCCCGTCGGCTCCGCTCAGCCCTTCAGCCCCGCGCGGCCCCGGCGACGATCCGGCGCAGTGCGGCTCCGAGCCGCCGGGCGTACCACCGCTGGGCCATCGGCACGAGCGGGCCCGCGAGGCGGGTGTACCAGGCGGCCGGGCGGCTGAACGCCGTGACGGTGAACCACACCGTCCCGTCGTCGGCCGACTCCACCACGAAGGACTCCTCGCCGCATTCGGGGTGTCCGTCGACCGTTCCGTAGGCGAATCCGACGAGGTCCTTCTCGTACGCCGCCCAGACGACGCGGCAGGGGGCGTTGAACCGGAACGGTCCGATGCCGAGCGACACCCGGACGGAGACTCCGGCCTCCGCGCGGTCGGCCGACGCCCGGACCCCGGCCCCGGAGGTGCGGTGCATGCGCCAGCCGGTGACGGCGGCTCCGGCGGCCTCGAAGTCGGCCCGGCCGCGGCCGACCCGGGTCCGGTGGTGGAGGTGGTGGTACCCGTCGGGGAGCGGGCCGAGGCGGGTGGAGCCGACCTCGGGGTAGGTGAATGCGGTCATGCGGTCCTGCCTTCGTGGTCGGTGCGGTTCTGGAGCCTGCGCCAGGCGAGCAGCGAGCAGAGCGCGAAGCCCAGCGCGTTCCCGACGCCGTGGGTGGCGGCCATCCAGGTCAGTGTCGGGTGGGGGAGTCCGGTGGCCTCACCGAGCGCCCAGCTCAGCGCGAGCACCATGGTGACGGCGAGCACGGCGGACGAGACGGCGAGCAGCGCCCGGGTGATCCGGTCGCGGTTCCGGCCGCGGATCGAGCGCCAGGTGAGAAGGGCGACGGTCCACATCCCGGCGGTCAGCACGACCGCGCCGGCCAGTTCGGCCCGGTCCCCGATGAAGTAGCCGATCAGGACGAGCAGGGTGCCCAGCGGCACGCTCAGCGCGGCGAACCTCCCCGCACGGCTGTCGGTGGTCCGGCAGACGAGCCCGGAGACCAGCGCTGCGGCGAATCCGGCGAAGTGGAAGTGCGGCACGGTCAGCGCGAGGATGCCCGGCCCGAAGCCGAGGAGGGGGTGCCCCGCGCGTTCGGCCACGAGGGCCGCAGCGGCGATCGACGGCGTGACCAGGGCGGTGAGCAGAGCGATCTCGGCGGGTGCCCGGGACGTCGGGAGACTGCGCAGCAGGAGCAGCCGGGGCAGCGCGTGCAGGGCGAGGAGCGCGGCCCCGAGCGCGTAGCAGGCCGCCAGGGCGGTGGCCGGGCCGCCGCGTGGCAGCCACAGGGCCACGGCGCCCGGGACGGCGAACAGCGGCCACCAGCGGCGCATCCGGTCCAGTTCGGGTGCACCGGCCAGCCGCAGCCCCACCGGGACCACCACCAGCATGCCCAGCATCACGGTCAGACCGACCAGTACCGACATCACGACCCCCTGAATTGAACGTGTTCAAGTGCGTTCGGGGATGACTGTACGGCCCTTCTTGAACGCGTTCAAGAAGGGCCGTGCGGAATGTATGTGCCGGGTCGAGCCGCAGCGGGGCGTAGTCCGGTGCCGGACGTCACAGGACTCCCCGGCGCCACTCCCGTATCAGCAGACAGCCGAGGTACACACCCCCGATGGCCATGGTGTAGATGCCGACGGGCAGGTTGTCGAAGAGCGGCAGCTGCTGGGCGCAGAGATCCGCGAGTACCAGCAGCAGCGCGCCGGTCAGCGCCGACAGCGCCAGATGAGGGCCGGACGCCCCGGTGATCCGCTTGGCGATCTGCGGTGCCGTGAGCGCGATGAACGCGATGGGCCCGGCCACACCGACGGCGCCGGCGGAGAGCACGATGGCGAGGACCACGGCGATGGTCTTCGTGTTCCGGGGCTCCGATCCGAGCGCGCCCGCGATGTCGTCGCCCATCTCCCCGATGGACAGCCGCCGCGCGATCAGCGCGGTGAGCGGGGCAACGGCCAGCAGGACCAGCCAGATCGTGGTGGCGTCCTCCCAGGACCGTGCCGACAGGCTGCCGTTGACATAGGCGGTGAGCACGGCGGCCCGGTCCCGCTCCATGGCGTAGACGACGTACTGGGTGATCGCGGTGCCGATCGCGGCGACCCCGATGCCCGCGACGACCAGCCGGGCCGGGTTGCGGAATCCGGTGCCGGTCGACACGTGGACGAGCACCATGGCGAGCAAGGCGCCGAGCAGCGCGCCGAGCGCCACCGGCACGGTGTCCGGGAACAGCAGCGCGGCGATCGCGGCACCCGCTCCGGCGCCGGAGGCCAGCCCGATCACATCGGGGCTGCCGAGAGGATTGCGGGTGACGGACTGGAACAGCGCCCCGGAGAGCCCGAGCGCCCCGCCGGTGCCCACGGCGACCACCAGACGCGGCCCGCGCAGCCGTTCGATCACGAAGGCGTTCTTGCCCTCGGCCCCGCCGGTCACCGCCCCGGCCAGATCGGCGAGCGGAATGCCCAGCCGCCCGAGCGAGAGCGTGGCGACGGAGCCCGCCACCAGCAGTACGAACAGTACGAGCGCCGTCAGTACGGACACCCGCCGGACCGGCAGGGCCACTCGCCCCCCGACCGTCAGGACCTTTCTCGGCGACGCGGTGCGGATTCCGGTGTGATGCGACGTCATGAGTTGCCCCTCATCCTGCGTACGGCAATGAGCAGTGCGGGCGCCCCGATGAACGCCGTCACGACACCGACCATCAGCTCCTGCGGGCGCATCACCACCCGCCCCACGACATCCGCCAGGAGCAGCAGCGCCGGGCCGGTCAGCGCCGAGAAGAGGATCTGCATCCGGAAGTCGACCCCGACCAGCGCCCGCACCACATGCGGAACGGCCAGTCCGACGAAGGCGATCGGGCCGACCGCGGCCGTGGCCGCCGCGCTGAGCAGCGTGGCCGAGAACAGCCCGCCCGCCCGCACCAGCCCCGGGCGGGCCCCCAGGGACGCCGCCGTCGAGTCCCCGAGGGCGAGCGCGTTGAGGCCGGGACCGAGCACCGCGGCCAGCACCAGGCCGGTCAGGGCGAACGGCAGGACCGACCACAGGACGTCGAAGTCCCTTCCGCCGAGCGCACCGACGACCCAGTACCGGTAGCTGTCGAACACCTTCGGACGGCTCAGGGTCACCGCCTGGATGAACGCCATCAGCACGGCGGAGAGCACCGCACCGGCGAGCACCAGCCGCACCAGCCCGCTGCCCGACCCCGCCGATCCGATCGCATGGACGAGCAGACCGGCGATCAGGGCACCGGGCAGCGCCCACCACATGGTCTCCGTGCTGCCTGCCGCCCCGAGGAACGCCGTCGCGGCGACGATGCTCGCGGAGGCGCCCGCGTTGATCCCGAGGAGGCCCGGATCGGCCAGCGGGTTGCGGGTCACGCCCTGCATGAGCGTGCCCGCGACGGCCAGGCAGAGGCCGGCGAGCAGACCGAGCGCGGTCCGCGGATACCGGCTCTCGACGATGGTGGTGACATTGGGGTCGGCGGTCTTGGACAGCACGTCCAGCACATCGCCGAACGAGGTGGTCCGGCTGCCGAACATGATGCTCGCGAACACGGCGAGCACGAGGACGACGAGTGCGATGACGAGGAGGGACACCCGCCGAGCGGTGCCGGCCCGTGAGGTGCCGGCACCGCTCGGCGGTGCGTGCGTGGTGGTGGCCATGTGGGTGGTGGCCGGATCAGCCGTTGTCGGCGGCCTTGACGGCCTTGTCGATCAGCGGCAGGTAACGGTCGATCACCCACGGCACGGTGAGCGGGTTGATGATGGAGGAGGCCGTGACGAAGGAGTTGTCGTTGCTGTACACCATGGCGCCGCTCCTGACCGCGGGCATCGCCGCGTACAGCGGCTGGGCCTCGATCTCCTTGCGGGCCTTGTCATCCATGTAGAAGGTGAAGAGCAGATCGCTGTCCTTCAGCTTCTCGGCGTTCTCCAGGCCGATGAGCGCCGAGTCGGTGCCCTTGGTCTCCTTGAAGGAGTTCACCACCGGGTCGACGGTGAGGCCGAGCGAGGTGAGCATCTTGACGCGCTGCTCCTCGGGCTTGAACACGCCGAGGGTGCCGGGGCCGGTGTTGTAGATGTACGAGAACGTGTACTTCTTGTAGTCCGGCCGGGTCGCCGCGGCGTCGGACAGCTGCTTCTCGATCTTCGAGACGAGGCCCTCGGCCTCGTCCGTCTGTCCCAGCGCCTTGCCGATGATGTCGATCTGCTGGTCCCAGTCCGTGCTCCACGCCAGATCGGGGTAGGCGACGGTGGGGGCGATGTCCTTGAGGATGTCGTAGTCCTTCTTCGTGATCCCGGACCACGGCGCGAGGATGACATCCGGCTCCAGCTCGGTGATGGCCTCGAAGTCGATGTCCTCACCGCCCGTGAACTGGGTCGGCAGCTTGTCGCCGGACTTCTTCACCGCCTCGTGGATCCAGGGCAGATAGCCCGTCCTGTCGCTGCCCCACTCGTACTTCTCGATGCCCACCGGGGTGTGGCCGAGTGCGATGGCGGTCTCGGCCGAGCCCTGGCCGAGGGTGACGACCCGTTCGGGCTGCTCCTTGATCTCCGCGGTGCCGAGCGCGCTCTTGATGGAGACGGGGAACGCGCCGCTGTTCTTCCCGGAGGCGCCGGAGGTCTCCTTGCCGTCGTCGCTCGACGAGCAGCCGCCGAGGGCGAGAACGAGGGCTGCGGCGGCGGCAGTTGCGGCGAGCGTCCGGCGACGCGCGCGGGTGAACCGGGACATGGATGTTCCTCATGCTTGACGGATGGAGCGGCAGGACCCCGCGACCGCGTGAGGGCATGCCGAAGGGACGGCCGTACGGATACGACGGGCGGCCCCGGTGCAGATCGCAAGGAGTTAGGCAAGCCTAAGCTAAGCCTTTGTGCAGCGACAACCGGCCCCCGGTGTGCGCGTCCGGCTCCGGCGTCGTGCCGATGCCGGCCGGTGTGTCCGGGGGGCTTCTTTGGTCCAGACCTATTGACGGAAGGTCCGGTCCTCCCTAGCGTGTGGCGAGCCGTGAAATGCGAGACCGCATTCCGCCTGGGGTTGTCAGGGGCATGCCATTCACGCGCCAACTCGCCCTGCGCCGGGCCGCTTCGGGCATCCGCACCGCCCCGGCGCCCGGCCGCGACAGGAAGGGAAATGAGCATGTTCGGTCGGACATCGCGCCTGCTGGGGGTCGGCCTCGCGGCGGCTTGTGTCGTACAGATGCTGGTCGGCGCAACGCCGAGCACCGCCCAGGACGAGACCTGCGCGGTCAAGTCGAAGCCCGCCGGGAAGGTGCTCCAGGGGTACTGGGAGAACTGGGACGGGGCGTCGAACGGTGTGCACCCGCCGCTCGGCTGGATCCCGGTCACCGACAGCCGCATCGCCCAGCACGGCTACAACGTGATCAACGCGGCCTTCCCCGTCATCCTCTCGGACGGCACCGTCCTGTGGGAGGACGGGATGGACTCCACCGTGAAGGTTCCGACCCCCGCCGAGATGTGCGCTGCGAAGGCGTCCGGACTCACCACCCTGATGTCCATCGGGGGCGCGGCCGCGGGCATCGACCTGAGCTCCAGCGCGGTCGCCGACCGGTTCGTCGAGACCGTGGTGCCGATCCTCAAGAAGTACAACTTCGACGGCATCGACATCGACATCGAGACCGGGCTGACCGGCAGCGGCAACATCAACCAGCTGTCGGCCTCCCAGTCCAACCTCATCCGCATCATCGACGGCGTACTCGCCCGGATGCCCTCGAACTTCGGGCTGACGATGGCCCCGGAGACCGCCTATGTCACCGGCGGGAGCATCACGTACGGCTCGATCTGGGGCGCGTACCTGCCCATCGTGAAGAAGTACGCCGACAACGGCCGCCTGTGGTGGCTGAACATGCAGTACTACAACGGCAGCATGTACGGGTGTGCCGGCGACTCGTACTCCGCGGGCACGGTCGAGGGGTTCACCGCCCAGACGGACTGTCTCGACAAGGGGCTCGTCGTCCAGGGCGCCACGATCAAGGTGCCCTACGACAAGCAGGTCCCGGGACTGCCCGCCCAGCCGGGAGCGGGCGGCGGTCACATGTCGCCGGGTCAGGTGTCGCAGGCCTGGAACCACTACGGAGGCGCGCTCAAGGGCCTGATGACCTGGTCACTCAACTGGGACGGCTCGAAGGGGTGGACCTTCGGGGACAACGTCAAGGCGCTCCAGGGCCGCTGAGGCTCCGGGGACCGGGCGGCTCGGCCGAGGTGGACGGAGCCGCCCTCGGGCCCTTCCGCCCGGCCGTGACGACGGCCGGGCGGAAGGTGCGCCGTACGGTCAGGAACGGGGCTCGGAGGCGTCCAGCATGGCGTCGCGCTCCACGACCTTGATGCGCTCGCGCCCCTGCTCGGCGCCCAGGGCCTTCTCGTGCGCGTCCAGGCGGTGCCAGCCCTCGCGGGTGGTGTACCGGACGCCGCGCTCCTCCAGGAAGGCGGTGACGGCCTCCGGCTCGGGCCGGACCGGGGCGGGCAGCCGGCCCTCGGCCCGGTCCTCCAGCAGGCAGGCCACGGTCTCGTTGGCGTCGCCCTTGGTGTGGCCGATCAGGCCGATCGGACCGCGCTTGATCCAGCCCGTGACGTAGACCGAGGGCATGTGCTCCCCGCCGTCGACGACCCGTCCCGCCGCGTGCGGAACCGTGCCGGAGACCACGTCGAACGGGAGCTTGGGGAGTTCCTGCGAGTAGTAGCCGACCGCGCGGTAGACGCTCTGCACGTCCCAGTCGGTGAAGTTCCCGGTGCCCTTGACGTTGCCGGTGCCGTCCAGCTCGGTCCGCTCGGTGCGCAGGCCGACGACCCGGCCGTCCTCGCCCAGGATCTCCGCCGGGGACTCGAAGAAGTGCAGGAACAGCTTGTGCGGCCGGTCGCCGGCATCGCGGATGGCCCAGTTCTCCAGCGTGGAGGCGACCATGTTGGCCTGCTTGTTGCCGCGCCGGGTCTCGATCGAACCCGCGTCGTAGTCGATGTCCTCGGGGTTGACGATGACCTCGATGTTCGGCGAGTGGTCCAGCTCGCGCAGCTCCATCGGGCTGAACTTGGCCTGCGCGGGGCCGCGGCGCCCGAAGACGTGCACCTCAAGGGCCTTGTTGGCCTTGAGGCCCTCGTGGACGTTGGCGGGAATCTCGGTCGGCAGCAGCTCGTCCGCGGTCTTGGCGAGGATGCGGGCCACGTCCAGGGCCACATTGCCCACGCCGAGCACGGCGACCTTCTCCGCCTCCAGCGGCCAGGTGCGCGCCACGTCGGGGTGGCCGTCGTACCAGGAGACGAACTCCGCGGCGCCGTGGGAGCCGTCCAGGTCGCTGCCGGGGATGTCGAGCGCGCGGTCCGCGTCGGCGCCGGTGGAGAAGATCACGGCGTCGTAGAAGGACCGCAGATCGTCCAGGCCGATGTCGTCGGGGTAGTCGACGTTGCCGAACAGCCGCAGCTGCGGCTTGTCGAGAACCTGGTGGAGTGCCTGGACGATGCCCTTGATCCGGGGGTGGTCCGGAGCCACTCCGTAACGGATCAGACCGAAGGGGGCGGGCATCCGCTCGAACAGGTCGATCGAAACCCCCGGGTCCTGGGCGGCCTCGGATTTCAGCAGCGCGTCCGCCGCGTAGATGCCGGCGGGGCCGGCTCCGACTATGGCGACACGGACGGGGCGGGTCATCAGGTGCTGGTCCTTAGAACGGCTGATGCGGGCAGTGCAGCTCAGGGTAAAGGTAAGGCTGGGCTTACCGTGCTCCCCGGGACACGTTATCCGTTGCCCGCCAGAGACCTCGGGGCGGTTCGCCCTGCGAGACATCCGGTCCCGCCGTCCGGTCCGTCGTCCCGCCCCCGGAATGCGATGGGTCGCCACCCGGGTGGTGCGGAGACGATTCGCCCAAGCGTGCGGGGCTCGCTCGAAGAATCGGACAAATGATGGCAGAGTGACCCACATGGATGATCGGGTAGCGGGTGCCCTGTCACTCCCGGACGACTGGCCCGCCCACCCGGATCTCAGCCTCGCCCTGAACCGTATGGGCAGCTTCGACTGGGACCTCGACAGCGGCCTCATGCACATGGACCGTCCCGCGCTCGACGTGTTCGACCTGCGGGCGGACGAGTACGACGACCGGCCGGAGTCGCTCGCGCGCCGGGTGCCGCCGGACGAGGGCGTGCGCCTCGACACCATGGTCGCGCAGGCGCTCAAGAGCGGGCAGAGCAATTACGGGGCGTACTTCAGGATCAGGCGGCGAGACGGCGGCCTGCGCTGGACCCATACCCAGGGCTTCATCCGGCGGGACGGGACCGGCCGCCCGCACCGCATCATCGGCATCGTCCGCGACGCGACGCAGGAACTGGCCGACTCCACCGCCCGCCACGAACTGGACCAGCAGCGGCGCCGCCGCACCAGCCTGGTCGACGGCACCACCGCCGCACTGGCCCACGCCCGCACCGTCGGCGACGTCATCGAGGTGCTGAAGAACTCCCAGGGCCTGGCGCACCTCGGGGCGACCAGCCTGGTGATGGGGCTGATGGAGGCCGGACGCATCCATCTGGTGGCCGACGGCCCGGAGGACTCGTTCGTGCCCGGCACCCGGTACACCCGGACGGACGAGCAGTACCCGATGAGCGAGGTCGTACGCACACTCTCGCCCCGCTTCATCGAGTCCGCCACGGACTTCGCCACCTCGTACCCGATCCTGTGGCCCCACATCAGCCACCTCGGCATCACCTCGGCCGCCTACCTGCCGCTGATCGCCCAGGCCCGGCCCATCGGCGCGCTCGGCCTGCTCTACAGCGACAAGGGCGGCTTCACCGGCGACGAACGCAATCTCCTGGTCGCGCTCGGCAGCTCCATCGCGCAGAGCCTGCAGCGGGCCATGCTGTACGAGCAGGAGCACGACCTCGCCGAGGGCCTCCAGCAGGCCATGCTGCCGCGCAGGATCCCGGACGTACCGGGGGCGCAGATCGCTGTCAGGTACCGATCGGCACGGCTGGGCCGCGACATCGGGGGCGACTGGTACGACGTCATCCCGCTTCCCGGCGGCCGGGTCGGGGCCGTCATCGGGGACGTGCAGGGCCACGACACCCATGCCGCGGCCGTGATGGGGCAGCTGCGCATCGTGCTGCGGGCCTACGCGGCCGAGGGGCACAGCCCGGCCACGGTGATGGCGCGGGCCTCGGTCTTCCTGCACGAGCTGGACACGGAACGCTTCGCGACCTGCACCTACGCCGAGGTCGACCTGACGACCGGGGTGGTCCAGCTGGTCCGGGCCGGCCATGTCGATCCGCTGGTGCGCGAGAGCGACGGAAACTGCCGCAGGCTGCCCGCGGAGGGCGGGCTGCCGCTGGGACTCTCGGCCGAGTTCGGGCGGCTCGAGTACCCGGTCAGCACGGTGGAGCTGGACCCCGGCCAGACCCTGGTGCTGTTCACCGACGGTCTCGTGGAGCTGCCGGGCGCCGACCTCGACGAGGGCATGCAGCTGCTGACGGCCATGGTGCGCAACGGTCCGCAGGACCTTCAGCGGCTGGCCGACCGGCTCTGCGAGGAGGTCGACGAGCGCGGCGGCGAGGACGATGTCGCGGTCCTGCTGTTGCGCCGCAAGGCCGCCCACGCCCCTCAGCCCGGCGGCCGGCTCCAGCAGCATGTCGCACAGAGCGACCCGGAGGCGCTGAGCTCCGCGCGCCACATGATCCGGGCCGCGGTACGGGCCTGGGGCGCCAAGGCGCGGGCCGACGAGGTCGAGCTGGCCGCCGACGAGCTGATCACCAACGCGCTCATGCACACCGACGGCGGGGCCATCGTCACGATCCGGGTGCTCACCGGCCCCGAGCGACGGCTGCGGGTCGACGTCGAGGACCGCTCCAGCGCGCTGCCCAGGCGCCGGGACGCGGGCGAGGCCGGAGTGTCGGGGCGGGGGCTGATGCTGGTGGACCGGCTGGCGGACCTGTGGGGCGTGGAATCCCGGGGCAGCGGCAAGTGCGTGTGGTGCGAATTCGTCATCCCTGCACACGAGTGACAGAAACACGCTTATCTACCCGACAGTAACAGAACGTAACATGTCTGTACTTGACCGTAACCGATCGCGAGCGATTGACTGCGACTCCGTCAGTCTTTCTTTGTCTTCGAGGACATGAGGACCCGTTGGGAACCGATCTGCTGGCACCGCTCGATCTGGCCTTCTGGCACCTCGAATCCGATGCCCACCCGATGCATCTCGGCGCACTCGCCGTCTTCTCCCCGGCCCCCGGTCCGGCGCACGGCGCCGGCGCGGAGGCCGTGCTCGAACTGCTGGGCACCCGTGCCGCCGCCATTCCCCGGCTGCGGATGCGGGTCAGGGATGTACTGCTGCCGGTCGGCGGCGCGGCGTGGTTCGTGGACAAGGACTTCGATGTCCACCGGCACGTCCGGCGGGTACGGCTGACCGGCGCGGAGTCGCGGGACGAGGGCGGGGCATTCATGGCGGGCGCCACCCGGCTCGCCGGTGAACTGATGGAGAGGCCCCTCGAACGGGGCCTGCCGCCCTGGCAGATGTACGTGATCGGCGGCGCCGACGGCGGCCCCTTCGCGGTGCTCGTCAAGCTTCACCACGCACTGGCCGACGGAATGCGCGCGGTCGCCATCGGTGCCGGGATCTTCGACGAGATCGCCGCCGCCGGCCGTGCCCGGGCCGGGGCGTCCGCACGCCGGGCGCGCACGGTCCCGCCCCGCTCGTGGATGCCGGGCCCGCGCCAGGTGGCCGGCCTCGCGCTCGGCCGGATCGAGGATCTCGGGCGGGCGTTCGGTGTCGGTGCCTCCATGGTGCGGGCCAGCCGCCTCGACCCGCGCGGCGCGCCCGCGCTCACCGCGAGCTCCAGCGGCACCCGGCGGCTGGCCACCGCGGACCTGGACCTCGAAGCCGTCCAGCGGATCCGCCGCGCCGCGGGCGGCACCACCAATGACGTGCTGCTCGCGATCGTCGCCGGCGCGCTGCGCCGCTGGATGCGGGAGCGCGGCGAGGCGCTGCCCGACGAGGACCCGCGCGCCCTGGTCCCGGTCTCCCGCCGCAGGCCGGGCCAGGGCGCGGCGACCGGGAACAGGCTCTCCGCCTATCTGCTCGGGCTCCCGGTCGGCGAACCCGATCCGTGGAAGCGGCTCGGCCGTGTGCGCACCGACATGGACCGCAACAAGGCCGCGGGTCCCCTCCGCGGCGCCGGGGCGGTCGCGGTGCTCGCCGACCAACTGCCCTCGCTGGCCCATCGCTTCGGGGCCCCGCTGGCCGGGAACGCGGCCAGGATGCTCTTCGACGTCCTGGTCACCAACGTGCCCCTGCCGCGCTCGGCGCTCTCGCTCGGCGGCTGCCCGCTGCGGGCCGTCTACCCGATGGCGCCGCTGGCCCGCGGCCAGGCCCTCGCGGTGGCGCTGTCCACCTACGGCGGCCGGGTGCGGGTCGGGCTGGTGGCCGACGGCAAGGCGCTGCCCGATCTGGAACGGCTGGCGCGCTGTGCCGGCGAAGAGGTGGCGGAGCTGCTCGCGCTGCTGCCGATCCGCTGAGCGGCCGACGCCTGATCGGTCATAGATCGGACATATTTCCGAGAGAGTGCCGCAATCGGTGGCGCCCGAGGTGTTGACGCACCCAAGTGATCCGATGAATATTCGCTGTGTGCAGGAAGCGATCATCGGGGAGGGCGGCGGAAGCATGCGGCGCAGAAGACTGGGAAGCAGCGCGGTCGAGGTGACCGAGCTGTCCTTCGGGGCGGCCGCCATCGGCAATCTCTTCACCGCCGTCGAACCGGCGCGGGCCGCCGCCGCCGTCGACGCCGCCTGGGACGAGGGCGTCCGCTACTTCGACACCGCGCCGCACTACGGACTCGGCCTCTCCGAACGGCGGCTGGGCGAGGCCCTGCGATCCCGGCCCCGCGACTCGTACGTGCTGTCCACCAAGGTGGGGCGGGTGCTCGACCCGCTGCCCGGCGGCTCCGGGGACGGCCCCGGCGGACTCTCCGAGGGCTTCGTCGTGCCCGCCACCCACCGCCGGCGCTGGGACTTCAGCGCCGACGGCGTACGCCGCAGCATCGAGGACAGCCTGGAACGCCTCGGCCTCGACCGCATCGACATCGCCTATCTGCACGACCCGGACGACCACGCGCGGGCCGCCTTCCACGAGGCCTACCCCGCGCTGGAGGAGCTGCGTGCCCAGGGCGTCGTGGGAGCCATCGGCGCAGGGATGAACCAGACCGGGATGCTGACCCGGTTCCTGCGCGACACCGATGTCGACGTGGTGCTCTGCGCCGGGCGCTACACCCTCCTCGACCAGTCCGCACTCGACGAACTGCTGCCCGAGGCGGCCGCCCGCGGCCGCAGCGTGGTCGTCGGAGGGGTCTTCAATTCAGGCCTGCTCGCCGACCCGCGCCCCGGTGCCACGTACGACTACACGGCCGCGCCCCTCTCGCTCCTGGACCGGGCCCTGCGCATCAAGGCCGTCACGGAGGGACACGGCGTCCCGCTGCGGGCCGCAGCGCTCCACTACCCGCTCGCGCACCCGGCCGTCGCCGGAGTGCTCGTGGGCACCCGCTCCCCGGACGAGGTGCGCGACGCCGCCGCCCTGCTCCGCCGCGAGATCCCGGACGAGCTCTGGGACGAGCTGCGCACCGAGGGCCTGCTGACCGAGAACGGACACTGACATGAGAATCGCGCTGCACACCAAGGTCCGCGCCGACCGCATCGAGGAGTACGAGGCCGCGCACCGCGAGGTCCCGGCGGAGCTCACCGCCGCGATCCGCGCCGCGGGCGCCACGTCCTGGACGATCTGGCGCAGCGGCACCGATCTCTTCCACGTCATCGACTGCGAGGACTACGCCGCGCTCCTGGCGGAACTGGAGCAGCTCCCCGTCAACGTGGCCTGGCAGGCCCGGATGGACGAACTGCTCGACGTGGCGCACGACTACTCGGCCGACGGCGCCGCAGCCGGTCTCCCGGTCGCCTGGGAGCTGTGACATGGCCGGGCAGGAACGGATCGTCGACGCCCACCACCATGTGTGGGACCTGTCGGTACGCAACCAGGACTGGATCACCGGCGACGAACTCGCCCCGCTCCGGCGTGATTTCACCCTGGCCGACCTGGAGCCCGAGGCGCGCGCAGCCGGGGTGCGGGCCACCGTCCTCGTCCAGACCGTCACGGTCGCGGAGGAGACCCCCGAGTTCCTGGCCCTCGCCCAGGACAGCGACCTCGTCGCGGGCGTCGTCGGCTGGTGCGACCTCACGGCCCCCGACGTCGCCGGCACACTGGCCGCGCTGCGCGAGCTCCCCGGCGGCGACCGGCTCGTCGGCATCCGCCACCAGGTCCAGGGCGAACCCGACCCCGCCTGGCTGCTGCGCCCCGACGTGCGGCGCGGACTGCGTGCCGTCGCCGACGCCGGGCTCGTCTACGACCTCGTCGTCCAGGCCCGCCAACTCCCCGCCACCGTCCAGGCCGCCGCGCTGCTGCCCGAGCTGACCTTCGTGCTCGACCACGCCGGCAAGCCACCCGTCGCCGCCGGCGGGCTGCGTCCCTGGGCGGACGACATCAGGGCGCTGGCCGCCCGCCCCAACACCGTCTGCAAGCTCTCCGGACTGGTCACCGAGGCCGATCCGCGCTCCTGGACCGTGAGCGACCTGCGCCCGTACGCGGACACAGTCCTCGACGCCTTCGGCCCCGACCGGCTCATGTTCGGCTCGGACTGGCCCGTGTGCCGGCTCGCGGCGACGTACGAGGAGGTGCTCGACACGGCCCGCGCCCTGACCGGCGCCCTCGGCGCAGACGAACGCGCCCGGGTCCTGGCCACCACGGCCGAGCGGGTCTACGGCCTCCGGTAGGCGCCGGGCCGATGCTTCCGGCAGGCTGGAACCATGCCGGAACTGCCGGAAGTGGAAGCCCTGCGGGTCTTTCTCGACGACCACCTGGTCGGCAAGGAGATCGACCGCGTCGTGCCGCTCAACGTCAGTGTTCTCAAGACGTACGACCCACCGCCGACGGCACTGCACGGCGCCACGGTCACCGCCGTCGCCCGGCACGGCAAGTTCCTCGACATCGCGGCCGGACCGCTGCACCTGATCACCCACCTCGCCCGGGCCGGCCGGCTGCGCTGGAAGGACTCCTTCCCCGCCGCGCCGCCACGCCCGGGCAAGGGCCCCCTGGCGCTGCGCACCGTGCTCACCGGCGGCGACGGCTTCGACCTCACCGAGGCGGGCACCACCAAACGCCTCGCCGTTTACCTGGTGCACGACCCGGCCGAAGTGCCCGGCATCGCCCGGCTGGGCCCCGACCCCCTGGACGACTCCTTCGACCGCGACGCCTTCGCCGCACTGCTCGCCGGGGAGCGCCGAAGGATCAAGGGCGCGCTGCGCGACCAGTCCCTGATCGCCGGCATCGGCAACGCCTACAGCGACGAGATCCTGCACGTCGCGAAGATGTCGCCGTACCTGCTCACCGCGAACCTCACCGACGACCAGATCACCCGGCTCCACACGGCGATACGCACCACGCTCCAGGACGCGGTCGCGCGCTCCGGCGGACTGGCGGCCGGAAAGCTCAAGGCCGAGAAGAGGAGCGGGATGCGGGTCCACGGACGCACCGGCGAGGCCTGCCCCGTCTGCGGGGACACCATCCGCGAGGTGTCGTTCAGCGACTCCTCGCTCCAGTACTGCCCGACCTGCCAGACCGGCGGCAAGCCGCTCGCCGACCGCCGGCTCTCCAGGCTGCTGAAGTGACCTGCCGGGGTGCGCGGGCCGGCCGGTCCGCGAAGAAGCGGTCAACCAGCCGGTCCCGTACCCCCGTGCGCGCTCTACAATCCGGCCCATGCTGCGCGTACTCGCCGTCGACGACGAAGAACCCGCCCTGGAGGAACTCCTCTACCTCCTGCGCGCCGATCCCCGGATCCGCAGCGCCGAGGGGGCCACCGGGGCCACCGAGGCGCTGCGCCGCATCGGCGGCGCCGTCGAGGCGGGCCGGGACGACCCGGCCGCCATCGACGTCGTGTTCCTGGACATCCACATGGCGGGCCTCACCGGCCTCGACGTGGCCCAGCTGCTGGCCGGATTCGCCGCGCCTCCCCTCATCGTCTTCGTCACCGCGCACGAGGACTTCGCCGTCCAGGCCTTCGACCTCAAGGCCGTCGACTACGTCCTCAAACCCGTACGCCGCGAACGCCTGGCCGAGGCGGTGCGCCGGGTCGCCGAACAGGTCGGGGACCGCTCCGCGCCGGTAATCGACACCGCCGGCGACCAGATCCCGGTGGAGCTCGGCGGAGTCATCCGGTTCGTCCCGATCGACGACATCGCCTATGCCGAGGCCCAGGGCGACTACGCCCGGCTGCACACCGCCACCGGCAGCCACCTCGTCCGCGTCCCCCTCACCACCCTGGAGGAGCGCTGGCGCACCCGCGGCTTCGTCCGCATCCACCGCCGCCATCTCGTCGCCCTCGGCCGGATCGACGAACTCCGCCTCGACGCGGGCAGCATGAGCGTCCGCATCGGCACCGCCGAGCTCGCGGTGAGCCGCCGCCACACCCGGGCGCTGCGCGATCTGCTGATGCGTCAGACCGGCCGCTGACCAGGGCCTCCCGGGGTCCGGCCCTTCCCACGGCGGTCCGGTGCTGCGTACACTCCGGGCCCATGTCCGCAGAGCCAACACCCCGGCGCGAAGTGGTGACGGGGGAGCCCCGGCGGGTGCGTCCGCTGCCGCGCTACCGCACCCAGTCGGAGATCGACGAGCAGACCGCGCTCGGCGGCGCGTACGTCCGGTCGCTGATGCGCAGCCAACTGCGGGCCGGACTCACCGCGTTCACCGTCCTCGCCGTGGTCGTCGGGACGCTGCCGCTGGTCTTCGAGGCACTGCACAGCGCCGCGCTCGTCTGGGCCGTCCTCGGCTTCGCCGCCTATCCACCGCTCACCCTGATCGCCTGGTGGTACGTGCGCCGGGCCGAGCGCAACGAACGCGACTTCGCCCGGCTCGTGGAAGGCCGCCCCACGCCGTGAGCCGTACGTACGCGGTGGCGGCGGTCGCCGCCGTCGTCCTCGCGACCGTCCTCGTCGGCGGATTCGGACTGCGCATCTCCCGCACCACCTCCGACTTCTACGTCGCCTCACGCACCGTGCGGCCCCGGCTCAACGCCGCGGCCATCAGCGGCGAATACCTCTCCGCCGCCTCGTTCCTCGGCATCGCGGGCCTGGTGCTGGTGCACGGCCCGGACATGCTCTGGTACCCGGTCGGCTACACCGCGGGCTATCTGGTGCTGCTGGTCTTCGTCGCCGCACCGCTGCGCCGCTCGGGAGCGTACACACTGCCCGACTTCGCCGAGGGGCGGCTGGAGTCGCGGCAGGTGCGCAGGCTGGTCAGCGTCTTCGTCGTCGCGGCGGGCTGGCTGTACCTCGTACCGCAGCTCCAGGGCGCGGGGCTGACGCTCAAGATCCTCACCGGGGCGCCCGGCTGGCTCGGCGACGTACTCGTGGCGTCCGTCGTCGTCGTAGCCGTCGCCGCGGGCGGCATGCGGTCCATCACCTTCGTCCAGGTGTTCCAGTACTGGCTGAAACTCACCGCGCTCCTGGTCCCCGCGATCTTCCTGGTGCTCGCCTGGCAGGACGACGGGAGCCCCCGGGTCACCTTCGACGAGCAGCTCTCCGTCTTCCGCGCGGACCACCCGCTGTACGCCACCTACGGGCTGATCGTCGCGACCTTCCTCGGCACCATGGGCCTGCCGCACGTCGTCGTCCGCTTCTACACCAGCCCCAACGGCCGCGACGCCCGCCGCACGACGGTCGCCGTCCTCGCACTCATCGGCGTGTTCTACCTGCTGCCCCCGGTGTACGGAGCCCTGGGCAGGCTGTACGCCCCCGAGCTGATCCACGGCGGGGACGCGGACGCCGCCGTGCTGCTGCTGCCCGGGCGGCTCGTCGACGGGCACGGCGGGGATCTGCTCGGTGCGCTCATCGCGGGCGGCGCCTTCGCCGCGTTCCTGTCGACCGCCTCCGGGCTCACCATGGCCGTCGCCGGAGTCATCACCCAGGATGTGCTCCCCTCGCGCGGGGTACGGCACTTCCGGCTGGCCACCGTCCTCGCCATGTGCGTACCGCTGGCCGGTTCGCTGATGGTCAGCCGGGTGCCGGTCGCCGACTCCGTGGGCATGGCGTTCGCCGTTTCCGCGTCATCCTTCTGCCCGCTGCTGGTCCTCGGCATCTGGTGGCGGCGGCTCACCCCGCCCGGCGCCATCGCCGGACTGCTGCTCGGCGGCGGCTCCGCGTTCCTGTCCGTCGCCATCACCGTCAGCGGCGCGGTGCGCCCGCCGGGCTGGCCGCACGCACTGCTCGCCTGGCCCGCCGTCTGGTCGGTGCCGGTCGGCTTCCTCGGGATGGTTCTGGTGTCCCTCGCCACCCCCGGCCGGATACCCGCCGGCACCAACGCGGCCATGACCCGCTTCCACCTGCCGGAAACGCTGACAGCGGGGAGGCACCGATGACCGGAGCCGGATACGCCGTACTGGTCCTGCTCGCCCTCCTGCTCCTCGGCGCGGGGTTCCTGCTCGGCCGCCGCACCGCCCGTCCCCTGCGCACCAGCGACGTCGGGACCCCCGTCGAACACGCCACCTTCGAGACCCTGCACACCGCCTCGCTCGCCGCGCCCCCGCTGCGCGCCGGGCTCACCGAGGAGAGCGCCCGCAGATCCGCCCGCAGGCTGCGCTCGCTGCTCGGCACCGAGGCGCTCTGCCTCACCGACCGCGAACGGGTGCTCGTCTGGGACGGCGAGGGCGAGCACCACGGCCGCCACGTCATGGACCAGGTGCGGGGCCTTCTCGCCAGCGGCCGGGACACCGCCTTCCACAGCGACTGCGACGACCTCGACTGCCCGCTGCGCTGGGCCGTCGCCGTGCCGCTCACCGTTGACAACCGGGTGCTGGGCACCCTGATCGCCTACGCGCCGCGCGAATCCGCGGTGCTGGCGAGAGCCGCCGGAGAGGTGGCCCGCTGGGTCTGCGTCCAGCTGGAACTCGCCGAGCTCGACCGCTCCCGCACCCAGCTCATCGAGGCCGAGATCAGAGCGCTGCGGGCCCAGATCTCCCCGCACTTCATCTTCAACTCACTGGCCGCCATCGCCTCGTTCGTCCGCACCGACCCGGAACGCGCCCGCGAACTCCTGCTGGAGTTCGCCGACTTCATCCGCTACTCGTTCCGCAGCCACGGCGACTTCACCACCCTCGCCGACGAACTCCACTCCATCGACCAGTACCTGGCACTCGTACGGGCCCGCTTCGGCGAACGGCTGGCGGTCACCCTCCAGATCGCCCCCGAAGTGCTGCCCGTCGCGCTGCCGTTCCTCTGCCTCCAGCCGCTGGTCGAGAACGCCGTCAAGCACGGCCTCGAAGGAGCCGTGGCCGTGCCCCGGGACACCGGCTCCGTACCGGCGGGGGAGACCCCGACCCGTATCACCATCAGCGCCTTCGACGCCGGCTCCGAGGCCGAGGTCGTCATCGAGGACAACGGCACCGGAATGGACCCGGAACGGCTGCGCCACATCCTGCGCGGCGAGGGCGGTCACTCCACCGGGATCGGACTGCTCAACGTCGACGAACGGCTGCGCCAGGTGTACGGGGACGACTACGGACTCGTCATCGAGACCGGCATCGGCGCCGGGATGAAGATCACGGTACGGCTGCCGAAGTACCGTGCCGGGGTGCACGGTTCCTGACCGGCGGGCCGGTCGCCGCTCAGTGGAGATGGATCGCCAGATGCCCCAGCGGAAGGCCCAGCTGCCAGGCCGGCGTCCACACCTGGGCCGCCTCCTCCTCGTCCGGTTCGTAGCCCACCGCCTCGCGCGGCGGCGCACCGATCGCATCGAGGTCGGCCGCGAGCAGTTCGGTCTCCTCCAGCCAGCGCCAGGCCGCGCGGGCCAGCGCCAGATCGGGACCCGCACCGGCGGGCCCGGCCGCCGGGGCCGCGCCGAGCGCGTCGAGCCGCTCCCGGACCCAGCCGCACCACGCCGCCCCGTACGCCGTCAGCAGGCGCAGCTCGTCCAGCCGGGCCGCGGGCAGCGCATCGGGCACCGCACCGTCGGAGAGGAAGACGGTGAGCGCGAGGGCGTCGCGGCCCGCGCGGTACTCCAGTGTGGCCGGCTCCATCAGATCGCCGGTCCGCAGCATTTCATCGGCGATGTACTCCGCGTACATCCAGTCCATCGGGACCAGCAGACCGTTCCCACTGGTTCCGTCCTGACGCTCCGGGCGCATCCCGTCTCGCCTCTTTCTCTGTTCGGCACCGCGCTTCACGGAGCATTGAACCGGGGGAGTGCGGCCCGCGTGGCCAGAAGGACAGGATCCGTTCACGACACGAGGATGCGATGACCGCCGATCCCGGGAAGGGCCCCCACATGCGGCATGCGCTCGGTGCCTACGTGCTCGACGCGCTCACGGCCGGCGAGACCCGCACGGTCTCCTGTCATCTGCAGTCCTGCGACCGCTGCGCCGCCGACTACGTGGCGGTCGCGGAGGCCGTCTCGCTGCTCGCCCTGCTGCGCGAGGAGGATCTGCTGGAGTAGCCGGGCAGATTGCGGGAGAGCTGACGCAGCGCGTAGTAGGAGCGGGACTTGACCGTGCCCGCCGGGATGCCGAGCACCCGGGCCGTCTCGTCCACGGTGAGCCCGCGGAAGTACATCTGGACCAGGACCGCGCGGTGTTCCGGGCTGAGGGTGCGTACCGCGTCGCGCACATCGAGGGCCGAGACCGCGGCCTCGGCGGTGTCCTCCTCGGTCGCGGTGGTCTCCAGGACCGCGTCGCCGACCTCGGCCGGACGTGCCTGCCTGGAGCGGCGGGCGTCGATCGCGAGCCGCCGTGCGACCGTGAAGAGCCAGGGCCGCATCGAGTCGTACGGGGCGTCGAAGGCCTCCGGATGCTGCCAGGCCCGTACCAGCGTCTCCTGGAGCAGGTCCTCGGCACGCTGCCGGTCGCCGAAGGTCAGACCGAGCAGGAAGTGGAGGAGGGCGGGCCCGTGCTCCCGCTGGAGCTCCGCGAGGGCCCGCTCATCGGTCGTCGTGGTGGTCATCGTGAACGCCCTTTCCGCCGAGGTCCTGCCGTTTGGCTGCCGACTGGCGTATACGAACGCATCGGGGCGCCGGGGAACAGGCGGTGGGCGGCTCCGTGCGACGAGCGGTCGCACAGTGCGGCGAATGGTGCGGTGAACGGTCGGGCGGCGGCCGGCGCGGTGGGCACACGCGCGCCGGGCAGCCGCCCTCCAGCGGGGTCAGCCCGTACCCGTATCCGTGCCGGGCGCCTTCGCCATCTCCGACTTCCGGTACGAGTAGCCGAAGTAGATGACCAGACCGATCAGGAACCACACCACGAACCGCACCCAGGTCTGCCACTGCAGGAAGGTGATCAGCCAGACCGAGAACACCACCCCGAGGGCCGGGACGAACGGCATGCCGGGGGTACGGAAGGTGCGCGGCAGGTCCGGCTGCTTGTAACGCAGCACGATCACCGCGATGCACACCACGACGAACGCCAGCAGAATGCCGATGTTCGTCAGCTCGGCCGCCTCGCCGATCGGGAGGAACCCGGCGATCAGGGCCGAGGCGAAACCGACGATCCAGGTCACCCGGGTCGGCACGTGCCGGGTCGGGTGGGTCTTGGCGAACCACTTCGGCAGCAGCCCGTCACGGCTCATCGAGAACCACACCCGGGTCACGCCGAGCATGAAGGTGAACATCACCGTGAGGATGCCGATGATCGCGCCCACCGCGATCACATCGGCGAGCCGGTCGAGCCCCACCGACTTGAAGGCCGTGGAGAATCCGGACTCCGGATCGATGTCCTTGTAGCTCTGCATCCCCGTGAGCACCAGACACGCCGCCACATAGAGCACCATGGAGATCGCGAGGGAGTACAGGATCGCCTTCGGCATATGGCGCTGGGCGTCCTTGGACTCCTCGGCGGCCGTCGACATGGCGTCGTAACCGAACACCGCGAAGAACACCGTGGCCGCACCGGTGAAGGCCCCGCCGATCCCGAACGGGAAGAACGGGGTGTAGTTGGCGGTGTTGATGTGGAACACACCGACGCCGATGACCAGCAGGACGACCAGGACCTTCAGGACGACCACGATCGTCTCGAAGCGGGCCGCGTTCTTGATCCCGAGGGTCAGCAGATACGCGACGAGCAGACAGAGCAGCGCGGCGAACAGGTCCACCTTGTGGCCGTCGCCGGTGCCGGGCGCGCCCAGCATCCACTTCGGCACGTCGAGCCCCATCTCCCCGAGCAGGAAGCTGAAGTAGCCGGAGATGCCGATCGCGACCACCGCCACGATCGCCGTGTACTCCAGCAGCAGGTCCCAGCCGATGAACCAGCCCACCAGCTCGCCGAGTACCGCGTAGCCGTAGGTGTAGGCGGAGCCGGCCTTCGGGATCAGGCCCGCGAACTCCGCGTAACTGAACGCGGCCGCCGCGCTCGCCACACCCGCGATCAGGAACGAGATCAGGACGGCGGGGCCGGCGGTGCCGTTCGCCACCGTGCCGGCGAGGGTGAAGATGCCCGCGCCGATGATGCCGCCCACGCCGATGGCGGTGAGCTGCCAGAGTCCGAGCGTTCTGGTGAGCTGAGTGGAGGCATCTCCCGCGGGCCTCTTCTCGTCGATCTGCTCGATCGGCTTGCGGCGCAGCACACCCTCGCCCACTCGGAGCCTTGCCATGAGTCACCTCTTCGCTGACGGCTGTCCCTGACGGGCGCTCATGATGGCTCAGGCGGGGCCGGTGCGGAAGACGGCGTGCCGTCCGGCGGAGCGGAGCATTCCGGGACGCTTACGGGACCACCGTGACGGGCCAACGGCCCGCCTTCACCAGCCGGATCGCGACCGAGCCGATGAACCGGTGCCCCGCCGACTCCGAGGCGCCCACGACCACGGCATCCGCCTTCAGCTCGTCCGCCGCGGTCACGAGGCCGTTGTACGGGTCGCCGCGGAAGGTGTGGAACTCCCAGCGCACGTCCCATATGTCCTTCATCCGGTGCGTCGCCTCCCGGATCTCGCTCACCAGCCCCTCCGCGACCTCGCCGGTCGTGTCGGCGACCGGGGCGCCGAGAGCGGCCCCGGCGGGCAGCACGGGCTGGACGTATACGAGGGCGAGCATGGCGCCCTGACGGCGGGCCAGTCCCGCAGCGTAAGCCGCGGCACGCATGGAGGAATCGGACCCGTCCAGGCCTGCGACGATCACTTTCGGGCCGTCTGTGCCACGTTCGAACTGATGAGGCTGCGGTTCTGTCACGGCAGTGAGGCTATCCGCTGCCCGGTCCGCCCCCGTAGCGGGCTGCGGCACGGCCTCGTCGGAAGCTGCCGGATGGCGTGCCGGAGATCCCTCCATTGGGTGCAAACCCCTCGGCGGCCGGTGTCGATGACGAGGGCGGGACCACCGCCGTGCGAGCAGTAGGTCATGAAAAATGATCAGAGGCTGCCGGGGCGCAGGGCACTGCTGCGGCTGGCCGCCGGACTCGGTGCGACCGCCGCCGTGCACACGTTCGCGGCGAATCCGGCCGGAGAAGTGCTCCGGTCCACCGCATCGCCCTCGGCCGGGGCGGCCGGACCCCCGTCGGCCTTCCGTGCGGGACCCGCCGCCTACCGGCTCCAGCCCATGACCGCGGGTGCCCCGGCCCGCTACCGGCCGACCGCACCGCCCGTCCGCACGAGGCCCTTCGAGGAGCTGCCCGGGATCGGGCACGCCATGGTGCTCACCTTCGACGACGGGCCCGACCCGCTGTACACCCCGCACATCCTCGCGATCCTGCGCGAACACGATGTCCGCGCGATGTTCTTCCTCTGCGGAGAGATGGCCCACGACAACCAGGACCTGGTGCGGGCCATCGCCTACGACGGCCACACCATCGGCAACCACACCTGGACCCATCCCCTGGTCACCAGGCTCTCCCGGTCCGGTGTCCGCGACGAACTGGGCGCCACCAGCGAGGTCATCGAGAAGATCACCGGTGCCCCGCCGCTCTGGTACCGGGCACCGTACGGGGCGTGGAACCGCAACTCCTTCGAGATCGGTGCCGGCCTGGGCATGGAACCGATGGCCTGGACCGTCGACACCCTGGACTGGACCGAACCCGGCGTCGGCACCATCGTCCGCCGCGTCCGGGACGGCGCCGCACCCGGCGTCGTCGTGCTGTCGCACGACGCGGGCGGCAACCGTTCGCAGAGCGTGACCGCGCTCCGCCGCTACCTGCCGGAACTGCTCGACGAGGGCTACCGGATCACGGTGCCGCAGCGCCGTTGAGCCGACGGCGCCCCGGGTCCCGCGGCAGGACCCGGGGCGACTTCTCGTCCGGTCGGCGCACCGCCCCTGCTCTCAGTGCGCGCGGCTCTCCCCGCGGCGGCGTGCCAGATACACGCCGCCGGCCGCCGCGATCACCGCCAACGCCGTTCCGGTGGCGGTCTTCACGATGCCGCTCGTGACTGCGCCGCCGCCGGACTCGCTCCCCGCACCGGCCGCGGCCACCGTGGCACCGGTGGCGGGCGCGTGCGAGAGCGCGGCGATCGTGAGACCGGACCTCGCGGGGGAGTCGGGCGACGTGTCGCAGATGAACGTCACTTCGTAGGAGGCGCCGGGTCTCGCGTCCCAGTCGACCGTGGCCGCGACGGAGCGGCCGGTGGGAATGGTGACGGTGTCGAAGACGCCCGAGCCGGCGGTTGCGGTGGTAAGGCACCCCCGGGCGGCCAGGGTTACCCGGCTTCCCGGCGTGATCACCGACGGAGTGACGGTGAATCCGGTCGCGGAGGACGCGCTCCCCGGCGTCGCCGCGTCCGCGATCGCGGACGGAGCGGTCAGGGCGAGCGCGGTGCCGAGCAGGGCGACGGGTGCGACACGTATTGCGGCGCGCATGGGTGATTCCTCCGGATCCCCGAGGAGCACTTGCGGAACGAGTTTCCACAAAGTGTCAGAAATGCACCTCGACCCGCTGAACGCTAGGAGTCGCGCATCGTGCCCGCGATCGGAGTGCGCCGCTCGGGGCACCGGCTTCGCCCGAGCGGCGCATCACCCGTGTTCCGGCGGATCGCTATCCGCCCGAGGCGCGCGGGAACAGATCGAGGAACGGTGCCGCGGTGGCCGAGATCTCCCGCCCGAAGGGGGAGTCGAAGTCCCAGATCAGGAAGAGCAGAAAGGCGATCAGGACACTGAAGAGGCCGGCCAGCAGCAGTTCGCGGAAGGTTCTGCGGATCTGCAGCGTGAACAACAGCCCGACCGTCACCAGGGCTCCGGTGATCAGGCCGAACCAGACCACGCCCGGCATGGTCGCACCGGCGCTCTGGCCGCGTGCGCCCCGCGCGTCGTCGGCCGCGGCCACCTCGTCGACCAGTGGCTGATATGCCTGCCCCTCGTGGTCGTTCTTCGGCCGGTACTGGGTGACGTCGGCGCGCACCCGGTCCAGGAGGCGGGTCCCCTCGGCGGTCAGGGTGCCGTGCTCGCTCATCGCCCGCCACTCGTCGTGGACGACGTGGTGGACATAGGCGTCGACGTCTGCGCGGATGCGGGAGCGCACCTCGGCCGGGTAGACGGCGGAGCGGGCCTGCACCTCGTGCAGGGCCTGGGCTTCCAGGCGTACGTACTCCTGGGCGGCGCCGCGGCCCTCCCAGACGCCCGCGATGGCGAGGCCCAGCACGATCGCGTAGACCACGCCGATCATCATCGTCATGTACTCGATGACGTCAGGTGTCTCGGACGGGTCGTCGTCCTCCCCGACCCGGCGGTTGTTGAGCACGGCGATGGTCAGGACGACGGCGCTCGCCGCGACCATGGCGAGGGCGAGAACAAGCCATTCCGACATGGTGATCCTCCGGAGGTCAGCGGGAGCGTGGACGCAGTACGGCGACGGCGAACACCGCGGGCGCGGTGATCACCAGGGTGAGGGTGACCAGGGAGGTGCCGTGCCGCACGGCCTTGCGTGCCGGCTTGTGGTAGGCGGGCAGGGCCACGGGCCGGGGTGATGGCGGTGTGGGGCGTGCCGAGGGTGAGGGTGGTGGTGTCGGAGTGGGCGTAGGGGTGGGTGTGGGCGTCGGTGCAGGCAGCGGGGGCACGGGCTCCGGCTCCGGTCGCGGCGGTGCGGGTGGCGCCGGGGGAGGAGGAGGTGGCGGAGCCGGTGAGGGCGGCGGGGGCGGCGGTCGTGGTGAGGGCGGTGGCGTCGGCTCGGGCATGGGTCCCGCGAAGCAGTTGCCGTCGCCCGACGTGGCGACCGCGGAACTGCCGCCGCTTTCACCGATGGAGGCGTATGCGCAGCTGTCCGCCGCCGCGGGCGTCGGGGTGCTCAGCAGCCAGAGCAGGGTGACGGCTGCCGTGAGCCGTCCTATGAGTGATCCGTACACGACCGGGAGCATGTTCCGGCCGCTCGCCGGACACGCGGAGCGAGGCCGGGATTCGCCTGATGGTGGGGACATGGGGTGGCGGGTGTTTGCCGCCGGGGGAAGTCATGAGGCCCTGGTGAACCGGGCGGGCACACGGTCCGTGCCCGAGGCGGGGGTTGCAGCGGGCGCGCTTCGCAACCAGGTTGCCCGGTTCGTGAGTTGACGCGGTCTCCTGGCCGAACCCCTCGCCTGTCCTGCGGCGGACGGTGGTGGGAAGCGGGGACCGTACGGCCGGTGGAGCAGGCCGGCGCCGGCGCCTTCCCCGCGGAGGGAACGGCTATTGCCGCATTGGTAAAGAATGCTGCCGATCACGTCGCCACCAAGTGATTTGCCACCCGCAATCGGTCCGGCGGAGTCAAGTGGCACGACATCGGCCGCCATCCGGTCCAGACCTTTTTCCGCGATGTGAAACCGGTTGTATGACCGGCTACTTCAACGGCCGGGGTGTGAGCGGCGCAGGGTATCGCCGGCATCGCGCGACACCTCCCGGGAGCGGTCCGATGCCAAATGTCACCCGTAGCGACGGGCTGGTTGCACATGCCACTGGTGTGTGACCAATAACGGACGGCTAATTTCCGTTTCCGCTCGCTCTCTTGGCGGACGATCAGTAGCCTCTGGACAACACTGACCATGAACATGGCCGGATCGCCGTGGCGACTTGTTGGAGACATTGATGGAGCGTCCCGCCTGGGCACCGCGAGGCATAGACATTTCGGTGCCGAGCGTGTCCCGCATGTACGACTTCTATCTGGGCGGATCGCACAATTTCGAGGTGGACCGGGAAGCGGCGCGCAAGGCCATGGAGTTCATGCCTGGACTCCCCAAGATCATGCAGGCGAATCGCGCGTTTATGCGCAGAGCCGTGCGTTACGCGGTGAGTGAGGGCATCACCCAGTTTCTGGACATCGGCTCCGGAATACCGACCTTCGGCAATGTCCACGAAGTCGCCCAGGCGGCCGACCCCGAGGCCCGGGTGGCATACGTCGATCACGACCCGGTCGCGGTGGCGCACAGCCAGGCCGTACTCGACGGAAACGACCGCACGGTGATCGCCGCCGCGGATCTGCGCCGCCCGCAGGAGATCGTGAAGAGTCCGGAGGTCTCCGGACTGATCGATCTGGACCGCCCGGTGGCGCTGCTGCTCGTCGCGGTGCTCCACTTCATCGAGGACTCCGACGACCCGCAGACCGCGGTCGCCGAACTGCGCGAGGCACTCGCCCCCGGCAGCCTCCTCGTCCTCACCCACGCCTCCTACGAGGGCATTCCGCTCACCCGGGAAGAGGCGGGCGGCACGGTCGAGGTCTACAAGAACATCCGCAACCCCCTGGTCATGCGGTCCCGCGACGAGATCGCGAACTTCTTCGAGGGGTACGAGATGGTCGAGCCCGGACTCGTGTCGATGCCGCACTGGCGCCCGGACACCCCGGTGGTCGCGGAGCAGGAGGACCCATTCGCGTTCTCGGGCTTCGCGGGAGTGGGACGCAAGGCGTGAGCATTCCCGCCCAGTCCTCCGGTACGCCGGACACGGAGCCCGACGGTCCCGAGGACCGGCTCCGAAGATTCGCCACGATCTGGAGCCGGGCCATCTTCCCCTCGACGGCCACCTCCTTGACGCGCACGGAGTTCGAACAGCATCTGCTGCCGCTGGCCCGCGGGCTCAGCGACATCCTGCACGCCCGGCCCTTCGACGCCGCGCCCGCGAGCGGGGTGGGTGCCGCCCTCGTCGCCGCGCACTGCACGGACCCGGACGCGCTGAGCAGCACGCTCGGCGTCGTCGACTCTTACCTGGTGCTCTACTGCGGAGGCAACGGCGTGACGCCGTTGTCGACGGAGGACAGCAGAGCCCGCTGCGCCCGGATCCAGCACGCCCTCGCGGGAGGCTTCACCCAGGCGCTGCGCGAACGCACTCTGTCCGAGCAGGAGGCCATCGCGCGCTCGGCGCTCACCGCCCGGTCCGACGCCGAACAGGCACTGCACACGACCGAGGCGCGTTTCCGCGCCGTGTTCAAGGACGCGGCCATCGGTATCGGCATCGCCGACCTGGACGGCAATGTGCTGGAGGTCAACGACACCCTCACCCGGATGTTCGGCGGACTCGACCACCATGTGCGCAGCCACAAGGTCAACGAATGGGTCCACCCGGAGGACTCGCCGCACGTCTGGAAGTACTACGACGAGCTGGTGCGCGGCGAACGCGAGCACTACCGGGTCGAGAAGCCGTACTACCGCAACGACGGCACCGTGCTGTGGACCAATCTGACGGTGTCCCTGCTGCGTGACGCCGAAGGCAGGCCGCAGTACCAGCTGGCGCTGATGGAGGACACCACCGAGCGCCGGCTGCTCAATCTGCGGCTGCGGTACGAGGCCACGCACGACGCGCTCACCGGCCTGCCCAACCGCACGCTGTTCTTCGAGCGGCTGGAGAAGGCGCTGTCCGCCGACGACAGCAGTCGGTTCGGCCTGTGCTACCTCGACCTGGACGGCTTCAAGGCGATCAACGACAGCCTCGGCCACGCGTCCGGGGACCGGCTGCTGGTCGAGGTGGCCGACCGGCTGCAGAGCTGTGCGACCGCGCCCGGCGAGATGGTCGCGAGACTCGGCGGCGACGAGTTCGTGGCCCTGACCACCGGCCCCGACACCGAGACGGAGGTCGCCGAACTCGCCTGCCGCATCCTCGGCGTGCTCGGCACCCCGATCCGCCTGGAAGGCCGCGAGCTGACCGTACGCGGATCGATCGGGGTCGTCGAAGGACCGGCCCGCGAGCGCAACGCCGCCGAGGTGCTGCGGAGCGCCGACATCACGATGTACCGGGCCAAGTCGGCGGGCGGCAACCGCTTCGAGCTCGCCGACGACGAGGCCGACGCCCGCGCCATCACGCGGCACGGGCTGACCACCGCGCTGCCCGCCGCCCTGGACCGCGGCGAGTTCTTCATCGAGTACCAGCCGCTCGTGCACCTCGACGACGGCACGGTGCACGGTGCGGAGGCACTGGTGCGCTGGTGCCACCCGCAGCACGGGGTGCTCGGCCCGGACCGGTTCATCCCGCTCGCCGAGCACACCGGGCTGATCGTGCCGCTGGGCCGCTGGGTGCTGGAGGAGTCCGTACGCCAGGCCAACGTCTGGCAGGAGAGGCACACCGACGGCGGTCCGTTGCGGATCAACGTCAACCTCTCACCCACCCAGCTGCACCATCCCCGGCTGGTCGCCGAGACGGTCGACGTGCTGGAGCGCTCGGGGCTCGAACCCGGGGCGCTCTGCCTGGAGGTCACCGAGTCCGCGCTCATCGGCGCGGACGACGACCTGCTCAAGCCGCTGCGGCAACTGGCCGAAATGGGCGTGGACATAGCGCTCGACGACTTCGGTACCGGGTACTCGAACCTGGCGAATCTGCGCCGACTGCCGGTGAGCGTCCTCAAACTGGACCGTTCCTTCACGAGGGGCATGCAGCAGCACCCGGCCGACCCGGTCGATCTGAAGATCGTGGAGGGGATCGTCTCGCTGGCCCACAGTCTGGACCTCGCGGTCACGGTGGAGGGCGTGGAGACCGGGGCGCAGGCCGAGCAGCTGCGCAAGCTGGGCTGCGACACGGCTCAGGGCTGGTACTACGCCCGGCCGGGCGCGCCCGACCGGATCCACTCGCTGCTGCTGGCCGACGCGGTGTGAGGCAGGCGGGCCCGGCCCGCCCCCCGCCGCCGGACGGGCCCGTCAGGCCCGTCCGGCGGCGAGCAGCACCTCCTGCAGCTCGCGTGCGGCGCGCGGCGGGGCCACGTCGCTGCGGTGCGCGAGTGCGATCGTGCGCCGCAGCCCCGGCCGGGCCAGCGGTGTGGTCCGCAGGCCGTGACCGGACCGGCCGGCGACCATGCTGGGCACCACCGCGATCCCGAGCCCCGCCCGGACGAAGCCGAGCACCGCGTCCATCTCCCCGCCCTCCACCGTGAACGAGGGCTCGAAGCCCTCCGCCCGGCAGGCGGCGACGGTCAGCTCCCGCAGGTCGTAGCCGTGCCGGAACATCACCAGGGGTTCGCCCTGGAGGTCGGCGATCCTTACGCTCCCGCCCCGGCCGGGCCGCGGTGCCTGCGCCGAGGACACCACGACCAGGTCCTCCTGGAGCAGCTCGACCGTCGTGAGCGCGGGGGACGCGGCGGGCAGCGGCAGCACGACCAGGGCGAGGTCGAGTGCGCCGCGCGCCAGCTCCCGTACCAGGTCGAGCGAGCCGCCCTCCTCCAGCAGCAGCCGGATCCCCGGATGCCGGTCGTGGAAGGCGCGCAGCACCTCGGGGAGCAGGCCCGTGCAGAGGCTGGGCGTCGCGCCGAGCCTGACCCGGCCCCGGCGCAGCTGCGCCAGCTCCTGCACCTCGTGGCGTGCCGTGTCGGCGTCCGCGAGGATGCGGCGGGCCAGCGGCAGCAGGGCCTCGCCCGCGTCGGTGAGCGTGATGTTGCCGCGCGCCCGGCTGAAGAGCTCCGCCCCCAGCTCGCTCTCCAGCGCCCTGATCTGCTGGGAGAGCGAGGGCTGCGAGACATGCACTTCCTCGGCGGCGCGGGTGAAGTGACGGGTCTCGGCCACCGCCACGAAATACGTCAGCTGCTGGAACTGCATGAACCCATTCTAGCTAGCACGATAGCCTCGGCCTATGAACATGAGCCACTCCATGTCTTGGACTGATGAGGTGGTTCGGTCCTAGCGTCGTGTCCATGGCATTGGCAACCCGGACGGACCGACGGCCGTCCATGACGCGTACGCTCTGGGACTCGTCCATCGGCAAGAAGACGATCATGGCCGTCAGCGGCTTGATCATGCTGCTCTACTTGGTCGTCCACATGATCGGCAACCTGAAGATCTTCTTCGGGTCCGGAGAGTTCAACCATTACGCGCACTGGCTGCGGACCATGGGCGAGCCCTTCCTGCACTACGAGTGGGCGCTGTGGATCGTCCGTGTGGTGCTCGTCGCCGCCGTGGTGCTGCACGCCGTCTCCGCGTACCAGCTGAGCCGCCGCGACATCAGGGCGCGCCCCGCCACGTACGTCCACAGGAAGCCGCGCGCCAGTTACGCCACCCGCACCATGCGCTGGGGCGGGATCATCCTCGCCCTGTTCATCGTCTGGCACATCCTCGACCTGACGACGGGCACCGTGCACCCCGGCGGATTCCAGTCCGGCCACCCGTACCAGAACGTCATCGACACCTTCTCCACCTGGTACGGCAACACCATCTACATCGTCGCCATGCTCGCCCTCGGACTCCACGTCCAGCACGGCTTCTGGAGCGCCGCCCAGACCCTCGGCGCGGGAAACGCGACCCGCGACCGCGTCCTCAAGACCATCGCCAACGTCCTCGCACTGGTGCTGACGGTGGGCTTCATCTCCGTACCCGTCGCCGTCATGACCGGAGTCGTGAGCTGACATGTCCGACTACTCGCACTACGAGACGGGCGCGCCCGTCGTCGACACCAAGGCCCCCGAAGGCCCCGTCGCCGAACGCTGGGACACCCGCCGCTTCACGGCCAAGCTGGTCAACCCGGCCAACCGCCGCAAGCACACCGTCATCGTCGTCGGCACCGGCCTCGCCGGCGGTTCGGCCGGCGCGACCCTCGCCGAACAGGGCTACCACGTGGTCCAGTTCTGCTTCCAGGACTCGCCCCGCCGCGCCCACTCGGTCGCCGCCCAGGGCGGCATCAACGCCGCGAAGAACTACCGCAACGACGGCGATTCGGTCCACCGGCTCTTCTACGACACGGTCAAGGGCGGCGACTTCCGCGCCCGCGAGTCCAATGTCCACCGGCTCGCCCAGATCTCCGTGGAGATCATCGACCAGTGCGTCGCCCAGGGCGTCCCCTTCGCCCGGGAGTACGGCGGACTCCTCGACAACCGCTCCTTCGGCGGCGTCCAGGTCTCGCGCACCTTCTACGCCCGCGGCCAGACGGGACAGCAGCTCCTCCTCGGCGCCTACCAGGCGCTGTCCCGGCAGATCGCCGCGGGCAACGTCGAACTGCACGCCCGCACCGAGATGCTCGACCTGATCGTCGTCGAGGGCAAGGCCCGCGGCATCGTCGCCCGCGATCTCGTCACCGGGAAGATCGACACCTACTTCGCCGACGCGGTGGTCCTGGCCAGCGGCGGCTACGGCAACGTCTTCTACCTGTCGACGAACGCCATGAACTCCAACGCCACCGCCGTCTGGCGCGCCCACCGCCGCGGCGCCTACTTCGCCAACCCCTGCTTCACCCAGATCCACCCCACCTGCATCCCGCGCACCGGCGACCACCAGTCCAAGCTGACCCTGATGAGCGAGTCGCTGCGCAACGACGGCCGGATCTGGGTCCCGAAGGCCAAGGGCGACGACCGCCCCGCGAACGAGATCCCCGAGGACGAGCGCGACTACTACCTGGAGCGCATCTACCCCGCCTTCGGCAACCTCGTCCCGAGGGACATCGCCTCCCGCGCAGCCAAGAACGTCTGCGACGAGGGCCGTGGCGTCGGCCCCGGCGGCCAGGGCGTCTACCTGGACTTCGCCGAGGCCATCCAGCGCATGGGCCGGGAGAAGGTCGAGGAGAAGTACGGCAACCTCTTCGACATGTACGCGCGGATCACGGCGGAGAACCCGTACGAGACGCCGATGCGGATCTACCCCGCCGTGCACTACACGATGGGCGGACTCTGGGTCGACTACGACCTCCAGACCACCGTCCCCGGCCTCTTCGCCATCGGCGAGGCCAACTTCTCCGACCACGGCGCCAACCGCCTCGGCGCGTCCGCGCTGATGCAGGGCCTCGCCGACGGCTACTTCGTCCTCCCGTCGACGATCAACGACTACCTGGCCCGCAATCCGCACCATGACGAGATCGACGCCTCGCACCCCGTGGTCGAGGAGGCCGTCGCGGACACCGAGGACCGGCTGAACCTGCTGCTCTCGGTGGACGGCGACCGCACCCCCGACTCCTTCCACCGCGAGATCGGTGAACTCATGTGGGAGTACTGCGGCATGGCCCGCACCGAGGACGGGCTGCGCACGGCGCTCGAACGCATCCCGCGGATCCGCGAGGAGTTCTGGCGCCGCATCAAGGTCCCCGGCACCGGCGAGGAGTTCAACCAGTCGCTGGAGAAGGCCAACCGCATCGTCGACTACCTGGAGCTCGCCGAGCTCATGTGCCTCGACGCACTGCACCGCGCCGAGTCCTGCGGAGGCCACTTCCGCGAGGAGTCGCAGACCCCGGACGGCGAAGCCGCCCGCCGGGACGAGGAGTTCTCCTACGCCGCCGCCTGGGAGTTCTCCGGCACCGGCACGGCCCCCGTCCTGCACAAGGAAGACCTCGTCTTCGAGTACGTCCACCCCACCCAGCGGAGCTACGCATGAAGCTCACCCTGCGCGTCTGGCGCCAGAAGAACGCCGACGCCCCCGGCGCCATGTCCACCTACGAAGTGGACTGCATCTCGCAGGACATGTCGTTCCTCGAAATGCTCGACACCCTCAACGAGGAACTCATCCTCGCCGGCGACGACCCCGTCGCCTTCGACCACGACTGCCGCGAGGGCATCTGCGGCGCCTGCAGCCTCGTCATCAACGGCGACGCCCACGGCCCCGAGCGCACCACCACCTGCCAGCTCCACATGCGGTCCTTCTCGGACGGCGACACCATCGACATCGAACCCTGGCGCGCCTCCGCCTTCCCGGTCGTCAAGGACCTGGTCGTGGACCGCTCGGCCTTCGACCGGATCATCCAGGCGGGCGGCTACATCTCGGCCCCGACCGGCACCGCCCCGGAGGCGCACGCCACCCCGGTGCCCAAGCCGGACGCCGACTTCGCCTTCGAGCACGCCGAGTGCATCGGCTGCGGCGCCTGTGTGGCGGCCTGCCCCAACGGCTCGGCGATGCTCTTCACCTCGGCGAAGGTCAACCACCTCAACGTCCTGCCGCAGGGCGCCCCGGAGCGCGAGACCCGGGTCCTCGACATGGTCGGCCAGATGGACAGCGAGGGCTTCGGAGGCTGCACCCTCACCGGGGAGTGCGCCACCGCCTGCCCCAAGGGCATCCCGCTGCCGTCGATCTCGGCCATGAACAAGGAGTGGCTGCGGGCCACCCGCAAGGTCCGCCGCTAGAGGGTTCGCGGGCGGGCCCGGCACCGGACCCGCCCGCGATGGCGATGCGCCCCCTACGGGGCCGTCGTGGCCCCCGGGGCCGCAGGAGCACCCGGCAGCGGCTGCGCGAGCCGTTCCACGAGCTCGGCCGCTTCGGCACGGTACCGGGCGACCGCCGCCATCTTGATGTCCTCGTACCCGCGCACGATGTCGGGAAGCTCGGCGAGTTCGACGGTCAGCGCGTGGTTGTCCGGGCTCAGCGCAAGGCATGCCTGCGTGATCATCGCCTCGTACTCGACCACCAGCGCCCGTTCGGTACGGCGCACTTCGCCGGCACCGAACAGGTCGAGCCGGGTTCCTCTGACACGGCGCAGCGCCGCGAGGATCCGGAAGGCCGGTTTGAACCACGGGCCGAGCACGATCTTGCGGTTCATTCCGAGCGCCCGGAGCACGGGCGGGTGGAGCCGGTAGGACATTCGTGCGCCGTCCCCGAACCGGGCCCGCACCGCGTGTTCCACGGCGGGATCCAGCGAGAGGCGCGCCACCTCGTACTCGTCCTTGTAGGCCATCAGTTTGTACAGGTAGCGGGCCACCGCCTCGGCCAGCGCGGTCGAGCCGGGGACCCGCTCGGCCTCGGTACGGCGCACCCGCTCCACGAGACGGGCGTACCGCTGCGCGTAGGCGGTGTTCTGGTAGCCGATGAGATCCGGCACCCGGACCTCGATCAGGCGGGCCAGCTCCGATTCCGGCGCGGCACCGACCAGCGCCGTCACGGTGCGTGCCGCGGCGGGATCGGTGCGCTCCGGTGCCGGAGGGCCGCTCACGCGCTCCAGGGTCGCGGCGAAGCCGGAGGGGTCGCCGACTGCCTGACGGCCGAGCCTGAATGCCTTGACGTTGGCTTCGGCCTTCACCCCGTTGAGGGTGATCGCCTCCTCGACGGCCTCCGCGGGAAGCGGCAGCGCGCCGGTCTGATAGGCCGCTCCGGCAAGCAGCATATTGGCGAACTGGTCCTCACCCAGCAGGGTGTTGGCCAAGTGGCGGGCGTCGAGGAAGACGGCCTTGCCTGCCGCCGCACGGATGCGTTCCCTGATCGGTTCGACGGCGGGGAACGACACCGCTGTGTCGATCACCATCCGTCCTGTCGGGACCTCGGCCGTGGAGACGACCGCCACCGTTCGGGAGGGGGTTGCGGCGGACAGCTGATCGGGGCCGGCCGCGACCAGGAGGTCGCAGCCGAGATACAGGTCGCATTCCTCCGCGGCCGCCTTGCCGGACTGCGCCACGGGTTCCCTGGTGATCTTGATGTCCGAGACCACCGCACCTCCCTTCTGTGCCAGGCCCGTCTGATCCAGGGCCCGCACGTGACGGCCGGCGAGAGAAGCCGCGGTGCTCAGGATCTGGGCGAGGGTGATGACCCCGGATCCGCCGACCCCGGTGATACGAGTGGTGTGTGACACGGGTTCGCCGCACGCCGGCTCGGGGAGCGCGGTGAGGTCCGGCATCGGTACCGGCGTGAACGCGGCTTCCCCCTCGGCCGGGACGACCGTGAGGAACGAGGGGCAGTCGCCGCTCAGACATGAGTAGTCCTTGTTGCACGAGGACTGGTCGATCCGCGTCTTGCGTCCGAACTCGGTGTCGGCCGGCTGGACCGAGAGGCAGTTGGACTTGCTGCCGCAGTCGCCGCATCCCTCGCAGACCCGCTCGTTGATCACCACTCGTCGGGCGGGGTCCACCGCGAGTCCGCGCTTGCGCTTGCGGCGGAGTTCGGTGGCGCATTCCTGGTCGTGAATGAGCAGGGTCACGCCGGGAATCTGCGCGAGGGTCTCCTGGGCCTCCGTCAGCCGGTCGCGATGCCATACCCGAACCCCCTCGGGGAGCTTGACCTTTCGGTAGCGCCTGGGCTCCTCGGTGGTGATGACGATCCGCTTGACGCCCTCGGCGAGGAGCGCTGCGCAGATCGCCGGCACGGGCATGACACCGACGGGCTGCTGCCCGCCCGTCATGGCGACCGCCGAGTTGTACAGCAGCTTGTAGGTCACGTTCACTCCGCCGGAGACCGCGGCCCGGACGGCGAGACTGCCGGAGTGGTGGAAGGTGCCGTCCCCGAGGTTCTGGATCAGGTGGTCGCGGTCGAGGAAGGGCTGCATCCCGATCCACTGGGCGCCTTCACCGCCCATCTGCGTCATGCCGATCACGTCTCCGGCCTGGACGGGGTCCATGAGCGTGACCATGGCATGGCAGCCGATCCCGGCACCGACGGTGGACCCTTGGGGAGTCCGGGTCGAGATGTTGTGGGGACAGCCGGAGCAGAAGTACGGGGTACGGGTCAGCAGAGGCAGCTGCATGCGTCGGTGCGCGGGCCGGGCGGTCTCCGACCAGCGCCGGACAGTGGGGAATCCGCCGATGGACATCAACCGGGCGGCCAACCGGGTGGCGATCGCATCGGGCCCCAGTTCTCCGTCCAGTGGGAAGAGCACGCTGCCGTCGGCTGCGCGCTTTCCCGTGACGGTCGGCGTGTCGGCCCTGCCGTAGAGCAGTTCCTTGACGGCGGTCTCGATCAGCGGCCGCTTCTCCTCGACCACGATGATGTGGCTCAAGCCGGCCGCGAACCGTTCCACGACCGACGGTTCGAGCGGGTGGATCATGCCGAGGTGGAGCAGCCGGATCCCGCGTCTGTCCAGTTCGGTGTCGTCGAGTCCGATGATGCGCAGGGCCTGGCGAAGGTCGAGGAAGGTCTTGCCGGGGGCGATGATGCCGACGCGGTCGTCCGGGCCCTGCCCGATGATCCGGTTGAGGCCGTTGGCGGCGGCGTATCGGCGGGCGATCTCCAGTCTGGCACCGTCCCTGCTGCGTTCCAGCTCGCCGAGCGTCGGCTGCACCATATGGGCGGTCACACTGTGCCGGTAGGGCGTGCCACCGGTCGTGAGATCGGGCACGATGGGGGATACGCGCCCGGCCTGTACGTCGACGGTGCCGGAGCCGTCGGCGACGCCGGTCACGATCTTCAGCGCGACCCAGAGCCCACTGGCCCGGGACAGGGCCACGCCGTGCAGTCCGAAGTCGAGCGCTTCCTGCGGGTCCGCCGGGTAGAGCGTGGGGATTCCGAGATCGGCCAGGAGCAGTTCGGATGCGCCGGGCACGGTCGAGGACTTCGCGGCCGGATCGTCGCCGACCAGGGCGAGTACCCCGCCGTCGGGGTGTGTGCCCATCAGATTGCTGTGCCGGATGGCGTCCGAGGCACGGTCCAGGCCCGGGGACTTGCCGTACCAGATGCCCGTGATGCCGTCGACGCGCTTGTCCGGCTGCATCGCGGCGAGTTGTGTCCCCTGAACCGCTGTGGCGGACAGTTCCTCGTTGACCCCGGGGCGGAAGACGATGTCGTACTCGTCGAGCTGCGACCGGCAGCGTTCGAGTTCCATGTCGTAGCCGGCCAGTGGCGACCCCTCGTACCCGGAGACGAAGCCGGCGGTACTGCGGCCCGCGCGGAGGTCCGCGCGGCGCAGGTCGAGGGGCAGCCTGGCGAGTGCCTGGATACCGGTGAGATGGAGCGTGCCCTCCTCGCGCACGAATCGGTCCTGGAGCGTGGGGCGTGCTGCTTTCTGAGTCACCATGTGCTTTTCTCCGAAAGAACATCGGTGGTCGGGGCGCGCGGACCGCGCGGTTCGCGGCGGTCCCGGCGCGACGGACGCAGCCGCACGCCGGGACCGCCCGCCTGGCGGTTTCCTGTTGCTTCCGGTCACGGGGTACCGGGGCCCGGACCATCCGGCTCGAAGCGGTCAGGCGGACTGGGGTGCTGCGGCCGGCACGTCGTGGAAAGCGGTGCCGAGCGAGAAGGGCGACGTCCCGTCGCCGCTGTGCCACGCGATGTGGCTGTCGGGGCGTACGAGGACGGCTCCGTCCTCGGCGATGCCCAGGCGCTCCAGGCAGGAGTTGTCCGCACCGATGACGTCCCGGCCGACCACGACGGTTTCCATGGGTACGCCTTCGGCGGCCTCCGCGAACAGCTCGGCCCACGCGGTTCCGGCCGGCCCCGTGATCAGTGTGAAGCCCGGGACCAGGAGATCGAGCGTCGACAGCCGGACGCCGTCACGTTCGACCCAGGTGTGCGGCAGCCGCCCGCCGACGACAGGAGCGGGTGAGTAGTCGGCTGCCGAGAGGGGGGCATCCGCGACACCCTCCGCGTGCCCTGCCGCTCCGTAGACGTAGCCGATCTCCTGGTTGAGGGAGTCGAAATGCGGCCGCTGCAGGGGGATGGCCGCCGCGATCCGACGGCGTTCCTCCGCCGCGATCGCAGGGTCCGGGCTTTCGAGGCGGGCGGCGATACCGGCCGTATCCGGTCCGATGCCCGCCTCGGCCATCTTGACCGCGTTGAGGACGCTGTGGTGGGCATTGCCGACGGCGACCGGGCGGCGTTCGGTCTCATAGCTGTCGAGCAGGGCCTCCGGAGCCCATCCGTTCAGCACCGCGGCGAGTTTCCAGCCGAGATTGTCCGCGTCGGCCAGGCCGGTGTTCATGCCCAGACCGCCGGTCGGGGGGAACTGGTGCGCGGCATCGCCCGCGAGAAGGACACGGCCGCTCCGGTACCGGTCGGCGGTGCGGGCCGTCATCGTCCAGGGGCCCACGGACCGGATCTCCACGTCCAGTCGGTCCACTCCGACGGCTTCCCGGATGATCCGCGCGCACCGTTCGGGCGAGTAGTCGTCAGGTGACTCAACGGCCGGGTCGAAGCTCTTCTGGAAGGTCCACCTGCGGACTCCGTCCATCCCGATGAAGACACCGGGGGAGGCGGTGTTGACGGCCCAGACGAGCAGGGCCGGACTGTCCTCGGTCCAGGGGGACAGATCCGCGTGGAAGTAGATGTTCATCTGGTGGCCCAGATCCGCCGAGCCTCCGGCCGTGATTCCGAGTGCCTCGCGCAGGGCGCCGCCGGCCCCGTCGGCGGCAACGGCGTAGCGGGCACGGAGGGTCTGCCTCCGCCGTCCGCTCTCCACCGTGACGTCCACCGCGTCACCCCGGTCCGTCACATCGAGAACGGTGGTGTTGTAGCGGACCGTGGCCATACCCTGCGCCAGGACCGCGTCGAGGAGATGCTGCTGCACCCGGTCCTGGGCGCAGGAGGTGATCATCTCGGGGGAGGCGGCCATACGCCGGAGTATGTGCTCATCGGGCCCCTCGGCCATGTCGATCCGGCCGAGCACGGGACCGGAGAGGGTCTGCTTCCACAGGATGTGCTGCGCCCAGCGGGGGTCGACCGAGTCCTTGAGCACCGCGTCCGCGATCCCCCAGGTCCGCAGGAGCTCCATGGACCGGGTGTTGACGACATGGGCACGTGGATGCGGATTGATGCCCCCGTACTGTTCGCACACGATGCTGGGCACGCCGTGCCGGCCGAGCACCAAGGCGGTGGCCAGGCCGACGGGGCCGGCGCCGACGATGACCACGGGGGTTTCGGCGGCCGTCATGAGCGCTTGACCAGTTCGTCGAAGGACTCACCGGACTCGAAGCGGCGTACCAGGTCGTCCGGGTCGAACTGGGTTCCGATGGGATTGGCTTCGAAGGCTCCCGAACCGAACCACTCGTAGAGCGCCTCCTCGGTGGCGAAGTTGTCGATCTGGAGCTCGATGTGGTTGCCGTCGGGGTCCTCGAAGTACATCGAGGTGGTCGGCCCGTGGTTGATGCACCAGAACGGACGGATCCCCTCCGCACTCAGCCGCTGGTAGGTGCCGAGCAGATCCGCGAGAGTGGCGTAGGTGAACGCCGCGTGGTGCAGGCCGGTGTGCCCGTCCCCCGGCTGCTCCGTCGCCCCGGTGGCGATGAGTGCGACCCGGTGGTGTTCATCGTCGTACGTGAGGAAGGCGAGGGCGTCGTTGGCGAAGGTGACGCGGCCTTCGAGGACGCGGAGATACCACTCGGTCATCGTTGTCAGCTGCCCGGTCTTGAGAACGACATGGGCGAGTTTGTTCGGAGAAGCCATGGGACCGACCTCCTGGTCGTAGGCACGACACTTTCTTGTCTGACGCACAAGAGCAGCATAGGCATGCTCTTGTACGTCAGACAAGAGAGGGTGTGTGCGGACCCTGGCGGGCCCGGAAGGCGGCGGTCGGGCCGTTTCGGGGTTCCCGGTTCGCCGTCGCCCCTGCTCCGCGGGCCGGGTGGGTGCCCGCCTCGTCACCCTGCGGCGCCGCAACGCGCTGCTGCCGCCGCCGTGAGTGCCTCGGTCAGAAGCTGAATGACTTCCGCCGTGGGGCGGTCCAGGCGCCGGGCGCTGACCAGTAGGCCCTCGAAGAGCACGTGGGCGGTGTCCGTGATCAGCCCGACATCGGCGCCGTCCGGCAGTCCGCTCGTGATGTCGGCCAGCAGGCGCCGTTCGAGCCACTCCTGAATCCCGCTGTACGTGCCGGCGAGCGCCTCGGAGTCGCCGATCCGCTCATAGGCCTCTCGGTGCAGTCCGCGATAGGGCTCCAGGTCCACCAGGAGGGCGACCAGTTCCCGGCGCGGGTCCCCGGCCAGCGCTTCGTCGGCTTCGATGCGCTCGCGCACCCGTGTGAAGTGGTGGTCGATCGCGGCCGCGAACAGGTCGTCCTTGGTGGGGAAGTACCAGCGCACGGCATTGGCCGCGACGCCGGCGGTGCGCCCCACCTCGGCGAGGCTGGTCCCTCGGTACCCCTGGGCCGCAAAGAGCTCCCAGGCGTGGTCGACCAATGCGGCCTCGCGCTCGGCCTTCGGGATCTGCTGTCGATTACGTGGCATGGCACGGAAGCCTATGCCGGGCGCCCCGGGCTCTCGGCGGCGGCGCGGGAGGGTGTCGTGGTACTGCCCGGCGGTACCTCTTGACTCCGGAACAAGAGTTCTCTTGACTTGAAAACAAGAGAGTGGCCGGTCGACCCGAGGAGTTCCCGATGCGTCTGTACAGCACCGATCAAGGCATCGCCAGGGAGGACTCCCCCGGGGAGTTGTCCGTGCTCGACCTGCCTTTCGGCGAGCTGGGGGCGCTGCTGCGCGGCCCCGGCGTCGAGGCGGCGCGATCGGCGAAGGCCGTACGCCGGGTCGCACTCGGCGAGGTGCGCGTCCTCGCGCCGGTTCACCGCCCCGGCAAGGTCCTCATCGTCGGTCTCAACTACCCCAGCCACGCCGACGAGGCGCTGGAGATGCTGGCCGCGATGGGCAACGGTCCCGTCGATCTGCCGCGGGAGCCGAATTTCCAGGTGGTGGCCGGATCCGCGGTGGTCGGACCGTCGGACGCCATCGTTCTTCCGGCCGTCGCGGCCACCCGGGCCGATTACGAGGGCGAGGTGGCCGCGGTGATCGGTCGCGCCGCCACGGCGGTATCGGCGGTGGACGCCGGGAAGTATCTCGCCGGTCTGACCGTCGCCAACGATGTGTCGGCGCGGGACATCCAGCACCGCGCCATGTCCGGTGACCCGACCGCGTCCATCGGTGTCTCCAAGAGCTTCGACACCTTCAAGCCGCTCGGGCCGTGTCTGGTCACCGAGGACGAGTTCGGCGAGCCGTTGGACCTGCGCATCCGCACCCGGGTCAACGACGAGCTGCGCCAGGAGGATCGCACCAGCAGCCTCATCCACCGCCTGCCGGAGCTGATCTCCTTCCTCTCGCGGTACCAGACCCTCGAACCGGGGGATGTGATCTGCACCGGATCGCCGCGCGGCGCCGGCCTCTTCTCCAACCGGTTCCTCCGGCCCGGCGACGTGGTGGAGATCGAGGTCGAAGGCATCGGAACTCTCCGCAACGGCGTGGCGTCGGCGTGAACGCCGACCTGCCGGGGTCCGGCCCCTCGCTGTGCCGGCCGCGCACCGCTCCCGGCCGTCCCGGACCTGCCCTGATACCCGCCCGCGTCCGGCCATCGGATCCGCGCGGACGACGGCACCGGACATCCTGACGGCGGGGACCCGGTCCCGGGAGCCGCCCGCCCCCGGGACCAGGAGTGTCTTCGGATGCCCGATCGTCAGGACGTCACGGAGAGGTCGTCGCCGTAGACCGTGCCCTGCCCGTACCAGCCGTGCAGATAGACGGTGACCTTGCCGGTCGAACCGGTGGTGAACGTCACCGACTGCTTCGCGTAGCCGCTCGACGAACCCCAGACGCTCGCGGTCGCGTCGCCGCGCACCCCGAGGTATCCGTAGCTGCCCTGCACCCAGCCGCTCAGCGTGTACTTGGTGTTGGGCGACAGGGTGAGGGTCTGCGTGCACTCACCGGTCTGCGAAGCGGTGGCCGCCGCGGCGAGCGCGTGCGAGCCGCCGTGCACCGGCGTGGAGACGACCGCGCCACCGGACTCGCACGTCCAGGGGCCGAGCGCTCCGGTCTCGAAGTCGCCGTTGACCAGGGCCCCGGTGCCGCCACCCGGGCCCGACACCGTCAGGGTGAAGGACGCCGTGTGGCTGAGCGTGCCCGCCGCACCGGTCACGGAGACCGTGTACGTGCCGGGCGCCGCGGAGGCCGACGCCTGGACCGTCAGCTTCGACGTCCCGCCCGCGGTGACCGAGGCCGGGCTGAGCGTCGCCGTCACGCCCGCGGGCGCACCGCTCGTCGTCAGCGCGACGGTCTTCGCGTTGCCGGAGACGACCGCGGTGTTCACCGTCGCCGTCGTGGAGCTGCCGGGGGCGACCGTCGCCGAGGCCGGCGCGACGGCCACCGAGTAGTCGTCCGTCACCGGACCGGTGCCGCCGCCCGTGAACGGGGCGAAGGTGTGGCTGAAGTACCAGGTGTCCTGCGCGATGCCGGAGCAGGTGTCGCTCCCGCCGGTGCCGGGGCAGCCGCCGTTGTCACGCTGGAGCGCCCAGAACGACAGGGTGCTGAGCCCCTTGGCCACGGCCCAGTTGTAGACCGAGGTGGCGTCGGCCGTGGTGAACGTCTCGGCCGGGCCGTAGTCGTCGATGCCCGGCATCTCGATGACACCGGTCATGCCCCACAGCTGGGCGTCGGTCTTCGACGGGTACAGATCGGCCAGCTGGCCCTTGAGGCCGGTGATCGCCGTCTGGGTGTCCTGCGCCATGTTGTGCGAGGCGCCGTCGTAGTAGTCGAAGGTCATCAGGTTGACGACGTCGACCTTGGCACCGTTGGACACCGCGTTCTCCAGCACCGCGAGACCGCTGTCGGCCAGACCGCTCGTGGTGGTGGGCAGGGTGTACGAGATCTGCACCGAGCGCCCGTTGGCGGCGGCCCAGTCCTGGACCTTCTTGATCGCCTTGTTGCGGCGGTCGATCCCGGCGCTGTTCTCCAGGGAGTTGTCCTCGATGTCCATGTCGAGGCGGGAGACGTCGTAGGTCGTGATGACCTTCTCGTAGGCCGCCGCGATGGAATCGACGTTCGTACAGCTGTCGGCGATCTCGGTGCCGCCGTTGTCGGCCGTGTATCCGCCGAACGAGGGGATCACATCGCCGCCGCGGGACCGCATGGTGGTGAAGTCGGCGCCGAACTCTGACTGGGCGATGGGTGTGCTCGAATCGCCGTTCCAGTAGGGGGTGCAGGAGCCCCGGGCCTCCGTCTGGATGAAGGCCATGGTCAGGTACTTGGCTCCGGACGCCTGTGAGAGCGCGGCCGGGCTGTCGCCGTTCCACGCCTCGAAGTACGGGGCGAAGACGTGCGCGGGCAGGGGAGTGGCGGCGGTGGTGGCGGCCTGTGCGCCGGCGCCCGATCCGAGGATCAGGCCGGCGGACGCGACGACGGTGGCCAAGGCGCTCAGGACGGCGCCGGCTGTTCTTGGGGGTCTCATGGGGCAGCTCCCAGCGGGGTGAGACAACGGGCGGATCGCTCGGCTCGGCCGCGCCCGGGGAGGGGTGCGGCCCGTTCCTGTGATTCCCGGCCGGGGTCACGTGCCGCACGGCGAGGAGCGGCCGTGAGGCATGCCCATAATTGGTCTGGACCAAGTGACTGTCAATGTTCTTTACTGTTTCATTCCCCTTTGCTTGCCCGTGCCCGGCAACTCGCCTCGCCAGTGGGGGAGTTGGCGGTGCCTGGGCAGTCAGCCGAGTTGGAGTGCGGTCCGGAGGTACGGAGCGGTCCGGCTCTCCGGGACCCGGGCCACCTCCATGGGTGCTCCGGCCGCCACGATCCGGCCGCCCCGGTCGCCACCGCCGGGGCCGAGGTCGATCACCCAGTCGGAACCCGCCACCACCGCCATGTCGTGCTCCACGACCACCACCGTGTCGCCCGCGTCGACGAGCCCCTGCAACTGCCGCATCAGCACGTCGACATCGGCGGGGTGCAGCCCCGTGGTCGGCTCGTCCAGCAGATACAGGGTGTGGCCCCGGCGGGTGCGCTGGAGCTCGGCTGCGAGCTTGATCCGCTGGGCCTCACCGCCCGACAGCTCCGTCGCGGGCTGCCCGAGCCGCAGATAGCCGAGCCCCACGTCGAGCAGCGTCCGCAGACTGCGCTCGGCGGCCGGCGTACCCGCGAAGAACCCTGCCGCCGACTCCACCGTCAGATCCAGCACCTGCGCGATGTCCAGCCCGCGCAGCGTGACCTCCAGCGTCTGCGGGTTGTACCGCGCGCCGTGACAGTCCGGACAGGGCGCGTACGTGCTGGGCAGGAAGAGCAGCTCCACCGAGACGAACCCCTCGCCCTGGCAGGTCTCGCACCGCCCGCCGGCCACATTGAAGGAGAACCGCCCGGCCCGGTAGCCGCGCTCCCGGGCCGTGTCCGTACCGGCGAAGAGCTTCCGCACCACATCGAACAACCCGGTGTACGTGGCCAGATTGGACCGGGGGGTACGGCCGATCGGCCGCTGGTCGACCTGGACGAGACGGTCCACCGCCTCCAGCCCCCGCGCCGACGCGCACCAGGGCGCGGGCCGTTCCGCGGGCGGGTCCTCGGTGGCGGAGACCTGCCGGTCGGCGAGCGCACCGGCCAGGACCTGCCCGACGAGCGTCGACTTCCCGGACCCCGAGACCCCGGTCACGGCCGTGAACACCCCGAGCGGGAACGCGGCGTCCACGCCCCGCACGTTGTGCCGGTCGACCCCGGTCAGCCTCAGCCAGCCCGACGGCGTACGCACCTCCCGGGCGGGCGCCGGCCCGTCGTCGAAGAGGAAGCGCCGGGTGGCCGACTCCGCCACCTCCGCGAGCCCCGCCGGGGGACCGCTGTGCAGCACCCGGCCGCCGTGCTCACCGGCCAGCGGCCCCACATCGACCAGCCAGTCCGCCCGGCGCACCACGTCCATCTGGTGCTCCACGACGAAGACCGAGTTCCCGGCCTCCTTCAGCCGGCCCAGCACCCCCAGCAGCGACTCGGTGTCCGCCGGATGGAGACCGGCCGACGGCTCGTCCAGCACGTAGACGACACCGAAGAGGCCCGAGCGCAACTGGGTGGCGAGCCGCAGCCGTTGCAGCTCGCCGGAGGAGAGCGTCGGGGCCGTGCGGTCGAGGCTGAGATAGCCGAGGCCGAGCTCGGTGACCGTCTCGATCCGGCCCAGCAGATCCGCCGTCAGCACCCGCGCCGTGTCGCTCCCGCCCGCCGGGCTCAGCAGTTCGGCCAGCGAGGTCAGCGGCAGCGCGGCCAGCTCCGCGATCGTACGGCCGGCGAAGGTGACGGCCAGTGCCTCCGGACGCAGCCGGCTGCCGCCGCAGACCGGACACGGGGTACTGGTCAGGAACCGCTCGGCCTTCGCCCGCAGGGTGCGGCTCCTGGAGTCCGCGAAGGTGTGCATCACATAGCGGCGGGCGCTGGTGTAGGTGCCCTGGTAGGGCCGCTGGATGCGCCCCGCCTCCCGCACCGGATGGACCGTCACCACCGGCTGCTCGTCGGTGAACAGGATCCACTCCCGCTCCTCGGCACCCAGTTCGCGCCACGGCCGGTCGATGTCGTACCCCAGCGCGTCCAGCACATCGCGCAGGTTCTTGCCCTGCCAGGCCCCCGGCCAGGCGGCGATCGCACCGTCACGGATCGACAGCGAGGGGTCGGGGACCAGCAGCTCCTCGGTGGTGCGGTGGACGAGGCCGAGGCCGTGGCACCGGGGGCACGCCCCGGCGGCGGTGTTCGGCGAGAAGGCGTCCGAGTCCAGCCGTTCGGCACCGGCGGGATACTCCCCGGCCCGGGAGAACAGCATCCGCAGGAAGTTGGAGAGCGTGGTGACCGTGCCGACGGACGAACGGGCGCCGGGCGCCGAACGGCGCTGCTCCAGGGAGACGGCGGGCGGCAGACCGGTGACCTCGCCGACCGCGGGCGCGCCGACCTGGTGGATCAGCCGGCGGGCGTACGGGGCGACGGACTCGAAGTAGCGGCGCTGGGCCTCGGCGTAGATCGTCCCGAAGGCGAGGGAGGACTTCCCGGAACCGGAGACACCGGTGAAGACGGTGAGGGTGTCGCGCGGGATGTCGACCGATACGTCCTGGAGATTGTGCTCACGGGCGCCGCGCACCCGGACGTACGGATCGTGGGGGGTGGACATGTGCGCGGGTCTCCGTACGGATCGGGGCAGGGCCGACGGCCTGGTGCAAACACTCCGATTCTAGGCATGGGTGCGATGGGCGCCGTCCCTCGCGCAACGGCCGGAGGCCGGCCCGATCGGGCCGGCCTCACGGGTTCGTCCGGTGCGAATCCCGCTAGCGGGAGGGACGCAGTGCGCGCCTGATGGGCCGTCCCACGACGCTGCGGGCGCGCTGGTACGTGGAGCGCTGGGCGGGCAGCGAGGCGTTCTTCAGCAGCTTCCGCTTGAGCTGGGCGTTCTCGGCGGCGAGTTCGGTCAGCTGGCTCTGGAGCCAGTTCAGCCGCGGTGCCACCGTGGCGGGGTCGGAGCCGACCCAGGGGCGGACGCCCGGCGGGAAGGACAGCTTGCTCATCCGGGTCTCGAAGGCCGTGCCGCCGTCGCCGTGGGTGAAGGTGTTCTCCAGGCCGTTCTTGTCGAGGAAGTTCATGAACCGGTCGAAGCGCTCCTGGTGACCGCGCATCAGCGGCCCGAAGTCCGCCGCGGCGTGCAGATCGGCGGGGTCGAGGTCGGCCGGGACCTTGGCGAGCGTCCGGTGCGGGATGTCGAAGTAGCGGCACAGCTCCAGCGTCCGGGAGTCGCCGCAGAGCACGGTGGCCGGCGTTCCGGCCAGCAGCGCCGCGATGTTGCCGTGGATCCGGGAACCGAAGGAGAAATCGAAGCCCCTCAGGTCGTCCAACCAGGTGACCGGGTCGATGTAGACCCGGACCTTGTCCTCCCCGTACATGGGGTGGTCGGGATGGGTGGGGATGTCGGTGATCGCGGCGTTCTGGTGGGACAGGTCGCGCCAGTGCAGCTGACGGGCGTCGGAGAGGTTCTGGCCGATGAACCGGAGGTGGGGGTAGCGCGCGTGGGCGCGGTCGATGATCTGCCCGAGCTTGTGCTTGCGCACCGCGTCGTGCGATCCGTTGACGGCGATGCGTGATTCCGGCCCGAGCGCCCGTCCGTCCTCGCGGACGACGAGCTTGCTGCCGTGCAGGAACATCGAGGGGCAGCCGATGACGTCCACGTCGCGGAAGCCCATGTCCCGCAGATAGCGCTCGGTGAACTCCCCGCGCACGCCGATCGAGGCGCTGTGGTCGAGTACGGCGGAGACGAACTCGTAGACCGTGGACTGCATCGGCTTCAGCCGGTCCGCGGAGTAGTTGATGCCGGTCTGGGCGCCCACGCCCGGGACGACCACCGGGATCTTCAGCTTCGAGATGAGCTGGGTCAGCCGCTTCAGCTGCGGTTCGAAGGACGGCCGGAAGGCGTTGGCGAGCGGGATGACGAAGACGTCGAACTCGCTGTTGATCCGGTCCGCGTCGGCGACCCTGGTGGTGATGCCGTTCGACATCACCTCCGAACGTGGCGTCTCGAGGATCTTGTGAGCGGCGTCGCTGAAGATCAGGTTGCCCGAGTTGGTGGCGAACACGTCCTCCTGGAGGGCGCGCTCGACAGGGACGACGTCGTAGGGGCTCTTCCCTGAACGCAGGAGTATTCGCTTCACATCATTAACGTTGGATGCCACAAACCTGAATATAGCTTTACGAACGCTTTTGCTTCCACGTGCATCCTGTACAACCTTTTGCGATCTTGGCGGAACGTGAGCGTGGGATGACCCATCCGCGCACGGGCGGGTGTGCGCGTGGTGTCTGACGGACACCCGGTGCGGCCCGCACCGGCTCCTCGTACGCCCTCTTGAACGTCGGACGGACCCGCCCGTACGCTGCGTCGGGCGCGCGGGCGCGCCTACCGGGGAGGTGGAAGCGCGGTCATGGCCGACGCACTGTCCGAGGACGAGATCCTCGAAGCGATCGCCCGGCACATCGGCCGCCCGGGGCAGGGGCCCCAGTTGCGGCGGGCCGGCGCCGACATCACCCGGCACCCGATGCTCGACCTGAGCATCGTCCGCTCCATGGAGACCCGCAGCACACGGCCGGAGACCAGGCCCGGCACGTACGACATCTCGGGGCGGCCGACGTACGAGGGCGAGCTGCGCGACCATCCCGTCGAGCCGCCGAAGGACCCGGCCCGGTCGCGGGAGGTGGAGCTCGTGCTCCACGGCTCGGCGCGGACGGTGGACTGCGGCTGCGACGGAGGCAGGCAGCCCTGCGCGCGCTGCAGGGCCAAGGGGAAACTGCGCTGCGAGATCGGCCCGTTGTGTCCGGCCTGCGAGGGCGTGGAGCCGTGCACCTGGTGCGACGGTACGGGCGAGCGCCGCAAGGACCGTGCGGCCGCCGGGCCGGAGCGGGAGAAGCAGCTCGCCGGTCGGACCACCTGCGTGAAATGCCGCAAGCCCCGTACCGCCTGTCCGCAGTGCCGTGGACGGGGCGCCGAGAAGTGCCCCCAGTGCGACGACACCGGCTTCCGGGACTGCCCGGTCTGCGAGGGCGAGCGGTCGACGAAGCACGCGCCGTGCGAAGGCACGGGACTGATCACCCGGTGGACCGCCGGCTCGGTCGGACACGCCCCGCAGCGGAGCACGGCGAAACTCCCGGACCCGGCGCCGCCACTGCGGGTCCGCCAGCAGACCGGACGCACCGGAGCGTGGGAACGGGTCACGCTGACCTCGGCAGGCGATCCGCTCCCCGGCACCCTGGACCCCGCCCATGTGAAGGCGGTCGAATCGGCGCTCGCGCCCCGGCCCGACGAGGTGGCCAGGCGTGTCGAGATCGGGTGGCTGGACCTGGTCTCGGTCGCGGTCCCGGACGATCCCGACCATGTCTTCTACGTCTTCCCGGGAGACGGTGGCCCCGAGGTTCTCCCGGTCTGGTCCAGGCGCCGGTCCCTGCGGGTCGCCGCCGTGGTGGCCGGGGTGGTCGTGCTGGTGCTGCTGGTGGCCGCGCTGGTCTGATTTGCTGGAGGTATGAGAGGCGACCACCGGCCCCTGGCCGTATTCGACTTGGACGGCACGCTCGCGGACAGCGGCCACCGGCAGCACTTCCTGGAGGGTCGTCGGCGCGACTGGAACGGCTTCTTCTCGGCGGCCGTCGACGACCCGCCGCTTCCCGAGGGGGTGCGGCTGGCACTGAGCAGCGCCGAGAACTGCGAGGTCAGATATCTCACCGGACGGCCCGAGCGGTGCCGCCGGGACACCGTGGCCTGGCTGGCGCAACACGGACTGCCCCAGGGGCGGGTGTACATGCGCCGCGACGACGACCGCAGGCCGGCCCGGCACACCAAGCTGGAGATCCTGCGGCGGCTGGGCCGGGAGCGCGAGGTGCGGATGCTGGTCGACGACGACGAACTCGTCTGCGACGCGGCGGAGCAGGCGGGCTTCGCCGTGGTGCGGGCCCGCTGGGCGAAGCCGTCGGACGCGCTCAAGGACGCGCAGGAGCGTGAGGGCCGCACCTGAACCCGGCCCGATGTGCCGGGCGGGTGACGTGACCTCGGTCCGGTCGCGCCGGGCCGGCCGGATCAGCTCGTCTCGTCGAGCCGGAAGCCCACTTTCAGTCCCACCTGGTAGTGCTCGACCCGGCCGTCCTTGATCTCGCCGCGTACCTGCGTGATCTCGAACCAATCGAGATTGTGCAACGTTTCCGAAGCTCTTGCGATGCCCCTGCGGATGGCGTCGTCGACGCCCTCGTGGGAGGTTCCCACGATTTCGGTGACCCGATAGGTGTGGTTTGACATCTTATGTCTCCTCTCGTCCCTACCACGGTGCCCCACCCGGCCCGAGACCGCGAGGGGTCGACGTGCAGAATGTCCCGTGAACGGGCCTTGACCAATTCATTGGTCCATACCAAAATCCAGCCACGCCCGTGCGAGCGTTGCCCGCAGTCCCCCACACCGGGTCCCTGAATTCAGTCGTGCCGTTTCACAGAAGGTGAACCTGGTGAAGAACCGCATACTCGTCGGAGCCGTCGCGCTCGTTTCCACCTTTGCGCTGGGTGGATGCGGGCTGGGCTCCGGCTCGGAGGCATCCGGCAGCAAGAAGGTCACGATCTGGCTGATGAAGGACAGCGTTTCCGCAGATTTCCTGAAGCGGTTCACCAAGGCCTATGAGGACGAGCATCCGTCCGTCGAGCTCGACTTCAAGTTCCAGAGCTGGAGCGGAATCGGCCCGAAGGTCATCGGCGCCCTCAAGGGCAAGGACACCCCGGATGTCATCGAGGTCGGAAACACTCAGGTCGCCCAGTACGCGGAGAGCGGTGGCCTGCGCGATCTCACCCTGGAGTCCGTACGCGATCTCGGCAGCGAGGAGTGGCTGCCCGGTCTCGCCGAGCCGGGCAGCATCGACGGCATGCAGTACGGAATTCCCTGGTACGCGGCCAACCGAGTGGTGATCTACAACAAGGAGCTCTTCGAGCAGGCGGGTATAAAGAACCCGCCGAAGACCCGGGACGAGTGGATCCAGGACAGTCAACTGCTGAACCGGAACGGCAATCAGGGAATCTATCTCGCGGGCCAGAACTGGTATGTCCTCGCCGGATTCATCTGGGACGAGGGCGGCGAACTGGCCGAGGAGAAGGGCGGGGAGTGGGAAGGCGCCCTGGACAGCCCCGCCGCGATCCGGGGCATGAGCTTCTACAAGGAACTCCAGGCACTCGGCGACGGTCCCAAGAACGCCGACGAGGAAAAGCCTCCGCAGTCCGATGTGTTCGCCGGTGGTGATGTCGCACAGATTATTTCGGTGCCCGGATCCGTCGCGCAGATCGAGAAGCAGAATCCCGAACTCAAGGGAAAACTCGGCTACTTCCCCATCCCGGGCAAGACCGCGAAGGAGCCCGGAGCCGTCTTCACCGGCGGATCCGACCTGATCGTTCCCGACAAGGCGGACCAGCGCGCCGAGGGCATCGAGGTGATCAAGGCGCTGGCGGGCCGCAAGTGGCAGGAGGAGCTCGCCAGGAGCATGAGCTACGTACCCAACAAACCCGCTCTCGCGGGCGTCGTCGTGGGGCAGGAGGGCACCGCGGCGATGGCCCGTGGCGCCACCCAGGGCCGCGCGACCCCCAACTCGCCGCAGTGGGCGGACGTCGAGGCCGACAACCCGATCAAGCCGTACATGACGGCGGTGCTCGAAGGCGGCGACCCGCTGCGGGAGGCGAAGAAGGCCTCGGAGAAGATCACCTCCAAGCTGGCCGGGGGCTGACCCGCGCGATCCACCGGCAGACGGCCGGACGGGGGCCGTTGTCGGCCACCCCCGGGATTCAGCCTTCGCACATGTCGGGGCTCCCGAGCGGTCATGTCGAATCAAGCCGGTCACGGAAGAAGTTAAGGGGCCGGGCCTTCGCACCCAGTGCGGTGGCCCGGCGGCCGCCCTTGCCGATCCGTCCCCGGAGATTGACATGAACGCGCTGCCCGTTACCCCGCTCCCCGCCGCCCCCACCGCCCCCGCCGTTCCCGCGCAGCCCGTCGCCCCGGCCCCATCGCGCTACCGGGTGTCCCTCGCCGCCGACCAGGACGAGGTCCGCGCTGCCCAGCGGCTGCGCCACCTGGTCTTCGCCGGTGAGCTCGGCGCCAGGCTGGAAGGGCCCGAACCCGGCCTGGACAGCGATGAGTTCGACGCGTACTGCGACCACCTGCTGGTACGGGAGGAGTCCACCGGCGATGTCGTCGCCACCTACCGCGTGCTGCCGCCCGACCGGGCACGGATCGCCGGGCGCCTCTACGCGGAGAGCGAGTTCGATCTCGGGCGGCTCGGCCCGATCCGTGACGACCTGGTCGAGGTCGGACGTTCCTGCGTCCACCCGGCCCACCGCGACGGCGCCGTCATAGCGCTGATCTGGGCCGGGCTCGCCCGCTACATGGAACGTACCGGGCACAACTGGCTGGCCGGCTGCTGCTCGATCCCCCTCGCCGACGGCGGCGCCGCGGCGGCCGGCGCGTGGGAGACCGTACGGACCAGGTACCTGGCCCCCGAGGACCACTGGGTCACCCCGCACCGCCTCTGGCAGCCCACCGGGGGAGGGGCTCCCGTACGCACCGGACTCGCCACACTCCCTCCGCTGCTCCGCGGCTATCTGCGCCTCGGCGCCCAAGTGTGCGGGGCGCCCGCCCACGACCCCGAATTCAACGTCGCCGACCTGTACGTACTGCTGTCGCTGCGCCGCACCGACCCGCGCTACCTGCGCCACTTCCTCGCCCTCGCCCCGCTGCGATGAACCCCTGGCTGCCCACCGCGCCCTGCACCCCGCGCGACTGCGCCGCCCACGAGGGGCGGATGCGGGGCCGCCCGGCCGCCGCGGCCCTGCTGCTCGCCGGATGCGCCTGCATCCTGGCCGGCGCGCTGGGCGCCCCGTTCGCGGCGATGCTCGGCGCGGCCCGGCGGGAACGGCTGATCCGGCGCTGGGCGTACGGCGTCGTGCGCGCCTTCGGGGTGCGGGTGCGGATCGTCGGCACACCCGAGTTGCCCGACGGAACGGCCGGGGCACCGGGCACGCTCGTGGTCGCGAACCACATCTCCTGGCTGGACATCCCGCTCGTCGCGGCCGTGTTCCCCGGCCGGATGCTGGCCAAGAGCGAGATCCGCGACTGGCCGCTGCTCGGCCCGCTCGCCGCACGGGGCGGCACGCTCTTCGTCGAACGCGACCGCCTGCGCGCGCTGCCGGCGACCGTGCGCACCATCGGGGCGGCGCTGCGCGGCGGTTCACACGTGGTGGTCTTCCCGGAGGGCACCACCTGGTGCGGGCGCGGCCCCGGTGGCCGGTTCGGGCCTGCCGCCTTCCAGGCCGCCATCGACGCGGACGCGACGGTCCGGCCGGTGCGCATCAGCTACCGCGCCGCACCGGCGGAACACGGCACCCCGGCGGAACACGGCACCCCGGCCGGTGCGGCCGCGTTCGTCGGCGACGACCCGCTCATCGCCTCACTGTGGCGGGTGGTGACGGCGGCCGGCCTGACCGCCGAGATCCGCGTCCTGCCGCCGATCCCGGCGAGCGGCCCGGCCGACCGCCGTGCCCTGGCACGCCGCGCTCAGGCCGCCGTCGCCAACGAGAGCGCGAACCGGCCGCCGGAATCCGTCCACCACTGATCCAGTCGCAGACCGGCCGAGCCGAGTTCCGCCCGGACCCCCTCCTGGCGGAACTTGGCCGACACCTCCGTACGCAACTCCTCACCGGCCTCGAAGGACACCACCAGGTCCAGGTCCGGGATCTTCACGGTGTGCGCCCGACGGGCCCGCAGCCGCATCTCGATCCATTCGTGCTCCGGGTCCCACAGCGCCACATGGTCGAAACCGGCCGGGTCGAAGTCGGCGCCCAGTTCCCGGTTCACGACCCGCAGTACGTTCCTGTTGAACTCCGCGGTCACCCCGGCCGCGTCGTCGTAGGCGGCGACCAGCACCTTCTCCTCCTTCACCAGATCGGTGCCGAGCAGCAGCGCGTCGCCCGGGGAGAGCAGCGACCGTACGGACTTCAGGAACACCGCCCGCTCGTCGGGCAGCAGATTTCCGATCGTGCCGCCCAGGAACGCGACCAGCCGGGGCCCCGGCGTTCCCGGCAGCGCGAGTCCGCCGGTGAAATCCGCGATCAGCGCGTGCACGGAGAGCTCGGGCCGCTGTGCGAGGAGGGCCTCGGCGGCACCGCGCAGCGCGCTCTCGCTCACGTCGACCGGTACGTAACTGTGCAGTGCGGGCAGCGCGTCCAGCAGGTGCCGGGTCTTCTCGGACGATCCGGAGCCCAGCTCGACCAGGGTCCGCGCCCCGGACACCCGGGCGATCTCGTCGGCGCGGTCGATCAGGATCTCGCGCTCGGCGCGGGTCGGGTAGTACTCGGGCAGCCGGGTGATCTCCTCGAACAGCACACTGCCGTGCGCGTCGTAGAACCACTTGGGCGGCAGTGTCTTCGGGGACCGGGTCAGACCGTGCAGGACATCGGCGCGCAGCGCCGCGTCCGTGGCGTCCACCGGCAGGGTACGGGTCAGCAGAAAGGGACTCACTCGGCGGGCTCCTTGAGCGGGGTCAGCAGAACGTCGGTGCGGGTCGCCGTCAGCAGGGTGCGGTCGGGGACCGCGCGCCAGTGCGGATCGTCGTCGTACGGTTCCGAGGCCACGACCGTGCGCGGGCCCGGCCCGGCGAGATACGACAGGGTGTCGCCCCAGGCCGTCGCGACGATCGTCGTACCGTCGGTCAGCAGCAGATTCAGCCGGGACTCCGGTGCCGCGGCCGCCACGTCGAGCACGGTGTCGGCGACGGCCTGCGGCAGCGCGTCGCCGTCGGCCAGACGGTGCCGGACGAGGGCCCAGACCAGGGCCGAGTCGCAGCGTGCGGTGAGGGCGAGCAGCTCGGCCGGCGGCAGCGTCGCGGCGAGCGGGGCCACGGAGTGCGGCCAGCCCTTCACTGCACCGTTGTGGCTGAACAGCAGCGGCCCGGCGGCGAACGGCGCGGCCGCCGCCTCGCCGTCGGCGCCCGCCTCGGTGGCGTCACGGACGGCGGCGAGCAGCGCCGTGCTGCGCACCACCCTGGTCAGGTCGGCGAAGGTCTCGTCGCCCCAGACAGGGCCCCGGCGGCGGTAGCGTCCGGGCTCCGGATCACCGTCCGCGTACCAGCCGACGCCGAAACCGTCCGCGTTGACCGTCCCGTACCGCTGGTGTCTGGGCGCCCAGGACTGGCGCACGAGCGAGTACGGCGGCCGTGTCAGCAGTTCGCCGAGCGTCACCGACGGCCCCAGGTAAGCGAGATGACGACACATCAGGCATCCCTCGCGGTCCGGAAACCGGAGAAGATCTGACGCCGCACCGGCAGGTCCCAGTTGCGGAACGTCCCCCGGCACGCCACCGGGTCCACGGCGAACGAACCACCGCGCAGCACCTTGTGGGCCGGCCCGAAGAACACCTCGGAGTACTCGCGGTACGGGAACGCCGAGAAGCCGGGATAGGGAAGGAAGTCGCTCGACGTCCATTCCCACACGTCACCGATCAACTGCCGTGCACCGTAAGGAGACCGGCCCTGCGCATAGGCCCCCGCGGGCGCGGGCCGCAAATGACGCTGCCCCAGGTTGGCCAGCTCGGGCGCCGGGTCCTCGTCGCCCCAGGGATAGCGCCGGGAACGTCCCGACACCGGGTCGTGGCGCGCCGCCTTCTCCCACTCCGCCTCGGTGGGCAGCCGGCGCCCGGCCCAGCGGGCGAACGCGTCCGCCTCGTACCAGCTGACATGGAGCACCGGCTCGTCGGCGGGCACCACCTCGGTGACCCCGAAGCGGCGGCGCAGCCACTGTCCGCCGTCCCGGTGCCAGAACAGCGGAGCGGCCAGATCGTGTTCACGGACCATCGCCCAGCCCTCGGGTGCCCACCAGCGCTGCTCGGTGTAGCCGCCGTCCTCGATGAACTCCTGGTACGCGCCGCAGGTGACCGGGGTCGTGTCGATGAGGAACGCCGGTACGTCACGCACATGCGCCGGGCGTTCGTTGTCCAGGGCCCACGGCTCGGTGGACGTCCCCATGGTGAACGGGCCGCCCGGTACCAGGACCTCCGCGGGCAGGTCCGCCGCGTCGGTGGCGGTGGGCGGCACGGGTGCGGCCAGCACAGCCGGCCCCGACCGGAGCTGATGAGTGATCAGCATCGTTTCGTCGTGCTGCTGTTCGTGCTGGGCGATCATGCCGAAGGCGAACCCGGCCTGCACCAGAGGACGGTCGCCGTCGAGCGCGGTGCCGTCGAGCACGTCCAGCGCCCGGCCGCGCACCTCCGCGGCGTACGCACGTGCCTCGGCGGGGGCCAGCAGCGGCAGCGAGGGGCGGGCCGCCCGGGGATGCTCGAAGGCGTCGTACAGTCCGTCGATCTCCGGGCGCATCGCCTCCCGCCCGGCCACCCCGCGCAGCAGCCACAGCTCCTCCTGGTTGCCGATGTGCGCGAGGTCCCAGACCAGTGGGGACATCAACGGCGAGTGCTGGGAGGTCAGTTCGTGGTCGTCCACGCTGTCGGTGAGCAGTGCGGTGCGTTCGCGGGCGGTGAGCAGCGCGGCGAGCGCGCGCTGCCGGAGCGCCTCGGCGTCCGCGTCCTGGGGCGCGGATCCGGAGCGAGCGGGGGAGCGGGTCATGGGCGGGGCCCCTCTCGGTGGTGGCCCGGACCGTTGGGCGCAACAGGCGCCAGCAGTTCGGGGAGATCGTCGGCCGGACATCGGCCCCGGGCCACGAAGCGGTCGTTGAAGCCGGCCACGGCGTCCTGCACGGCCGTCGAGGCCCCCATCCGGGGCAGCGCCTCCAGTGCGGCCCGGAAGCAGGTGGCCGCGGCCGCACGCAGCTCGGGGTCGGCCAGCCCGTCGCGGGCGGCGCCGACCCAGAGCGGATTGCGTGGCGCCGGCTGCGCCCCGGCCGTCTCGGCCAGGGGCTTCACGGTGCGGTACACGGTCTCGGCGGCCTCCGGGTCGTCGAACAGCGCGGTGGTGACGGCGAGCGGCACCAGCCACCCGTCCGCACCGTGCTGTGCGTCGATCATGCGCAGCTCCAGATGACCGCGCGGGCGCACGGGCGGGAAGAGCGTGCTGATGTGGTATTCGAGATCGGCCCGCACCGGTGCTCTGGGCGCGCCGGTGCGGATCCAGTCGCGGAACGTCAGTCCCCGCGGCACGGTCCATGGGCCCGTGTCGTCCCGGATGCACAGCACCGGGGTGTCCAGCACATGCGCGGTCCAGGCCTCGCGCGGCGGCAGACCGCCGGACGGTGCCAGGGACCGCCAGGGGTCGAGGTCGGCCCAGAGCGACTGCCGGGCGGAGCGCCACGGCGTCCGGCGGCCGAGCCGCAGGGGCGAGTTCGCGAACGCCGCCACCAGGACCGCGCCCAGCAGGTGGCACAGCTGCCAGCGCCGCCCGTACCCGAGCGGACCGGGCTCCTCCTCTCCGGCGTCCAGACAGACCTGGACGGACGCGGTGGTGCACATCATGGCGCGGCCGGCCGGGCCCGACCGGTCGAACGAGGCCTCCATGGCGTCGTAGCGGGGCTCGCGCAGCAGCCGGCGCGGCGCGTGCCACGGGTCGACACCGATTCCGACCGGCGCGAGCCCCACCCGGTGCAGGGCGTCACGTACCGCGGTGAGATCGGCGGCGGTGGCATCGACACACGCCATGAGGGAGTCGGCGGGGCGCGAGCTGAGCTCCAGCTGGCCGCCGGGTTCGAAGGTGAGCGCCGCGTTCAGGGGCAGGGCCCGCAGGATGCCGGCGGCCGCTTCGAGACGGTGGTGCGGGACGGGAACGCGGGGATGATCCCGGTCGTGGATGAGCCATTCGAGTTCGACGCCGACCTTGCGGGGCGGTCCCGTCTTGAAACAGATGCAGCGCAGTAAATCCTCGGCCTCGCCCTCGCTCAGGGGCGGGTACTGGCCGGGCGGACCGTGGCCGCCGGGTGTGTCGTACGACATGCCGGGCCTCCTTCTCCGGGTGCCTTCCCACCACCCAAACCCCTACGGATGGATCGCACAAGGGCGCCCCTCTGCGACGGAAATCCGGTTGCGTCCATGCCGTCGGAGCGCCGAGCATGCCCCGTATGCACCACACGGGGGAGTACCGATGAGCGCACGACTGCGCGGCATCGCGCGTGAGACCGAGGCCATCGTCGAGGCCGGCCGCTACCGTACGGACGACGGACGCGAGGTGAGCATCGAGCGTGCGCTGACCACCGCACTCTCGGGGACCAGGCTGTACGGCCCGGAGCCGGTGCCGGTCGCGGTGCTCGACGCCGACCGCACACCGGTGGTCGAGGTCACGGGTGAGAGCAGCCTGCAGGCGGCGCGCCGGATGACCGGCGAGGACCCCGGCAAGGTCGCCGTGCTGAACTACGCCTCCGCCCGCAATCCCGGCGGCGGCTACCTCAACGGGGCACAGGCCCAGGAAGAGGCCCTGTGCCGGGGCTCCGCCCTCTACGCCACGCTGCTGCGCGCCCCCGGCTACTACGCCCACCACCGCGAGGAACGCAGCGCCTTCTACACCGACCGGGTGATTCACTCGCCGGGCGTGCCGGTGTTCCGCGACGACCGGGGGCGGCTGCTCGACACCCCGTACACCGTGGGCTTTCTGACTTCCCCGGCGCCCAACGCCGGGGTCATCCGCAGCCGCACCCCCGAGGAGGCCCCTCGCATCCCCGCCGCGCTCGCCTCCCGGGCGGAACGGGTGCTGGAGGTCGCCGCGGTGCGCGGGTACCGCAGGCTGGTGCTGGGGGCCTGGGGCTGCGGGGTGTTCCGCAACGATCCGGCGCAGGTGGCAGGTGCGTTCCGGGCGCTGCTGCTCGACGACGGCAGGTTCGCCGGCCACTTCGAGCAGATCGTCTTCGGCATCCTCGACCGCAGCCCCGGATCCGCCACCCGGTCCGCCTTCGACCGGACCTTCGGCTGAACGAGTTCGTCGGCGCGATCCGTGTGCGGCCCCGCAGCATGCGGCAGGCACAGCTGCCTTGTCGCATCATCAGGGGAGTGGCCGCATGAAACGGAACACATGGGTCGTCGCAGGGGTTGCAGGGGTCGTGCTGGGCGGGGCGGTCCTGCTGCTGCAGGACGACTCGGAGCACGGCGGGCGCCCCGGCGAGGCCGACTGCCACGGCGCCCGCCGGGGACGGCGACGCGAATTCGTCGCGGACGACCACGCGTAGCGGTATGCCTCTGTCCGGCGGGGAACAACGCGCGGCGCTGATGAAGGCTCTGCGGGCGGTGGACGAGGGCCTGGTCGTCGACGAGGACCGTGCTGTCGACCTGTCCCGCGACGTCTGCCTCGACATGAGGGACGGCAAGGACGCCGCGACGGTCCGGCGCCATGCGAAAACGCGGTTCGAGGGAGCGACCGTGCCGAGCCTCACGGACGACCGGGCTGCCGACATCGTGGCCGCTGTACGGTCGTCTTTCTGCGGCTGACCGGCAACGACGCGGGCCGGTCCGACGGCCGTCGGACGTGGAGCCCGCCCGACGGCCGGTCGCTGCCGGAGGGACCGGAGGCGTTCCTGGACGCCGGTGCGCCGCCGGTGTACATGTGCTTCGGCAGCACGGCAGCACGGCAGCACGGCAGCACGGCAGCACGGCAGCACGGCAGCACGGCAGCACAGGTCCCGCAGGGCGTCGCCGCCGATGCGGCCGTCGCAGCGGTCCCCGTGCGGGGCCGCCGCGCACGGCCCGGCCCCTACTGCCAGCCGTAGCGCTCCATCAGCCGGCCGGCCACCAGGTCGAACCGGTCCCGGTCCAGCGCACACGCCTCACGCCGCATCCCGTCCTCGTGCACCCGCAGGACCCGGTCCAGATCGACCCACGACGGCCGGCCGGAGCTGTCCCAGGGACCGGCCCCGAGCGCCACCCACTCGCGGTCCCGGTCGTGCTGCTTGCTGGAGAGCTGTACGGCGAGCAGCGTGCCCGCCGCCTCACGGGCCACCACCAGGACCGGGCGGTCCTTGCCGCGCCCGTCGTTCTCCTCGAACGGCACGAACGTCCAGACGATCTCACCGGGGTCGGGGTCGCCGTCCCGGTCGGGGGCGTACGAGGTGCGGACCGGTCCCACGTCATGCGGGTCGGCCTCGGTGGTGGCGGCCGGGCCGCTGCGGCCGGGGAAGTCCGTCGAGCTGTCGATGCTGTCGTCACGGTGCTGGATGGTCATCCCCACACCGTAGGACCTGGGCGGCCGGTTTCATGGAGCGGGGCCGGTGCGCGCCCCGGACCGAGGCGCGCGCACCGGCCACCACCGGACCGGTCAGGCGGCCGGGCCGCCCTCCTGATCATCCGTCACGGGAATCCGCTGCTTGCGCGGCGACGGCGGGGTGGCCGGGGACACCCCGTTCACCTGCGGCGCAGGTTCCGCCCGGTCGCCCTGGCTCATCGTGGCCAGCAACTGCCGGGCCAGCCCCAGGCCGGTGCCGCCCATGGTCAGCGCCTTCGCGAACATGTCCGACATGCCGTCGGCCCCGTTCAGCAGCACCATGTGGTCGACGCTGCCGAAGGCGCCCGCGCCCGCCCGGACGATCTCGGGCCACTTCTCGGCCAACTGCTGTGCGACGACCGCTTCCTGATTTTCCGCCAGGGCGGCTGCCCGCGCCTTGATCGCCTCCGCCTCGGCGAGGCCCTTGGCGCGGGCCGCCTCCGCCGCCGCCAGCCCCTTGGCCTGGGCGGCAGCGGCCTCCGCCTCACCCGTCGCCCTGGTCGCGGTCGCGGAGGCGGCGCCGCGCGCCTTCGTCGCCTCGGCCTCGGCGAGCGCCGCCGTCTTCACCCGGTTGGCCTCCGCTACCGCGGCGAGCTCCGTCTCCCGCGCCTTCGCCTCGGCGGCCGAGATCCGGGCGTCGCGCTCCCCTTCGGCCAGGGTGCGCTTCTCGTACGCCTGGGCGTCCGCGGGCTTGCGCACATCGGCCTGGAGCTGCTGCTCGCGCCGCTGTGCCTCCAGTTCGGCGACCCTGGTCTCCTGGACCACGACCTCCTGCCGGGCCGCCGCGTCGGCCAGCGGGCCCGCCTGCCGGGAACTGGCCGCCGCCTTGTCGCGCTCGGCCTGGTACCCGGCCTGCAGGATCTCGCTGTCCCGGGTCGCCTCCGACATCCGGGCCGCGGCCTGCTGCTCCGCCTCGGTGGCCAGGCGGTTGGCCTCGGCCTGCGCGATCCGGGCGTCCCGCTGCACGGCCGCCGCGTGCGGCATCGCCAGATTCTTGATGTAACCCGTCGGGTCCTCGATCTCATGGATCTGGAGCGAGTCGACGATGAGTCCGAGCTTCTCCATCTCGGTCCCGCACGCGGCCCGGGTCTGCCCGGTGAGCTTCTCCCGGTCCCGGATCATGTCCTCGACCGTCAACCCGCCCACGATGGAACGGAGATGACCGGCGAAGACGTTGTGCACCCGCTCCGACATCAGCTTCTGCTGATCGAGGAAGCGGCGGGCAGCGTTGGCGATCGACACGAAGTCGTCGCCCACCTTGAAGATGACGACGCCCCGCACCCGCAGGGGTATCCCCTGGTGCGTGACGCAGTCCACGGACAGCTCGGTCTCGTTGAGGTCCAGGGACATCTTCCGCACCGCCTGGACCCCGGGCATGACGAGCGTGCCGTGACCGGTGACGATCCGGAACCCCATGCCCTGCCCCAGGCCCTCGGTCCTGTGTTTGGAACCCGAGATGACGAGTGCCTCGTTGGGTTCGGCGACCCGCCACATCAACTTGAACAGCCCGAACAACACCATGATGGCGGCGAGTGCGAGACCCGCCGTGACGCCGATGACCATCGGCATGCGCCCCCTTATCGCGGTACCCCGTCGGCACCGCTGAATACGGGGGGAGTCTTCTCCTGCTCGCGACCGGGCAGAAGACGCGTGCGGATCCTTGCCGAATTCTTGACGACGAAATCCGTCAAGAACCCCCCGCGCGTCCCTCAACTCCCGTACGCGGGCGCCACATAGACCGTGCGCGGAGGCAGGTGCTCGATCACCGTCACCACTGTGCCCACCTCGATGCGCTCCCTCGCCCGGGCCGGATGCGCGAGGAAGTGTTCGGCGCCGCCCCGGATCCGGACCATCACCTCGCCGACCAGTCCCGGCCCCACCGTCCCGGTCACCCGGCCGAGCAGTCCCACCATCGAGGATTCATCCATGCCCCGGAGCGTACCCACGCACCGGGGGTCTGGAAGACTGCCCGACGCCATGAGCCAGTTACCGAACCAGCCCACCGAACCCCCCGTCCCCACCAGTGCCGATGTCGCACGGCTCGCCGGGGTCTCCAGGGCCACCGTGTCGTACGTGCTGAACAACAACGTCTCCGTACGGATCAGCGAGACCACCCGCCGCCGGGTCAGGGAAGCCGCCACCGAACTGGGCTACGTACCGCACGCCGCGGCCCGCAGCCTGCGGGCCGGACACACCCGCATGGTGCTGCTGCCCACCGTGAACTTCCCGACCGGCCCGCTCCACCACCGCTTCTTCCACGAACTGGAATCGGGGCTGCGCCGGCTCGACTACACCGTCGTCCAGTACGGCAGCACCGGACTCGACCCCGACGACGCGCCCCGCGCCTGGGCCGAACTCCGCCCGGTCGCCGTGATCGCCCCCGGCACGATCGACCTCACGCCGCGCGGGATATCCGTACTCAGGCGCTCCGGGGCCAAGGCCGTGATCACGCTCGGCCCGCGGCCGGTGCCGGGCGCCCACGCACTGGTCATGGACCAGCGGGAGGTCGGCGGCTGCGCGGTCGGACACCTGCTGGAGAGCGGCCGGCGCCGGATCGGCGTGGTCATGCCCGAGGAGTGCGGACTCGGCCTGTTCGCCGAACCCCGGCTGACCGGGGCCAGGCAGGCCGCCCGGCTCCACGGCGCCCGGGTGGAACCGCTGCCGCTGCGGTACGACGAGGATTCGGCCGCCCGGCTGGCGGCCCGCTGGCGCGCCCTGGACCTCGACGCGGTGTTCGCCTACAACGACGAATACGCGATGCTCCTGATGCGGGCCCTTCAGGACGCGGGCATCGACGTGCCGCGCGAGACCGCCGTGGTCGGTGCCGACGACCTGATGCTGGGCAGGCTGCTGCGGCCCCGGCTCAGCACCGTACGGATGGAGCTGGCCACCGCGCAGCCGCTGGCGGACCTGGTGGACCGGCTGGTACGGGATCCCGGCGGGGCACCCGAACACCACGACCTGCTGCGGGCCGGGGTGGTCCGCCGCGAATCCGGCTGAGGCGGCGCGGGCGGGCGCACCGCCCGTACCGCACCGTGCGGCAGCGCGGCGAGGTGCGTACCCGGTGCCGCTTGCCTAGCGTCATGACCATGAGCCATCCGCAGAGCTACGAGATCCTGCTGGTCCCCCGGTTCGCCGAGGACACCACCGAAGCCGAGGACACCGCAGCGGCCGAGGGCACCGCCGGAACTGCCGATGCCGCCGAGCCCGATGCCGCCGAGCCCGACATCGCCGAGCCGGGCGGCGCAGTCCGCTCGGCGGTCGTGTCGGCGACCGGGCAGACCGGGGCGTCCGGCTACCCCCGGTACTCCGGCGAAGGCATCGTCGCCGACATCGACCCCGCGACGCACGCGGTCGAGGCCCTGCTGGTCGACGGCGCCGAACTGGCCTTCGGCCTCTCGGCCCGGGTCAAGGAGAGGGACGCCGAGCGCGAATCCGACCGCTGAGACCGCGCCGCCCGGCCCCGGACACGGGTGAGGGGCCCGACCGCCCGGGCCGGACCCCTCACCCACGGAACAGGGCCTACTGCTGCCCCTTCTGCTGCTCCTCGATGGACTTGCGGACCTCGTCCATGTCCAGCTTCCGCGCCTGTCCGATCACGTCCTCCAGCGCCGCCTCCGGCAACGCCCCGGGCTGCGCGAACACCGCCACGTTCTCCCGGACGATCATCAGCGTGGGAATGGAGCGGATCTCGAATGCCGCCGCCAGCTCCTGCTGCGCCTCCGTGTCGACCTTGGCGAAGACCAGGTCGTCGTGGCGCTCCGAGGCCGCGTCGTAGACCGGGGCGAACTGCCGGCACGGGCCGCACCAGGAAGCCCAGAAGTCGATCAGGACGAAGTCGTTGTCGCTGACGACCTGATCGAAGTTTTCCTTGGTGAGCTCAACGGTGCTCATTCTCTGTTACCTCTTCCTGTGCCCGTTCGGACCTGTCCGCACAACGGTGCCTGCTTCTGCACTATTCCGCCTGCCCATGTGGCCGCCACGCACACCCGCGACCAGACTGTCCCCATGACTGATGCTTCCCTGAATGCCGAGTACGACGTCGTGGTGGTCGGAGCGGGGCCCGTGGGCGAGAACGTCGCCGACCGGGTCCGTGCCGCCGGGCTCAGCGCCGCGGTCGTCGAGGTGGAACTCATCGGCGGCGAGTGCTCCTACTGGGCCTGCATGCCCAGCAAGGCCCTGCTGCGCCCGGTGGTCGCCCGCGCCGACGCCCGCCGCGTCCCCGGTCTCAGCGACGCCGTGCAGGGGCCGCTGGACACCGCGGCGGTCCTCGCCCACCGTGACACCTACGCATCGCACTGGAAGGACGACGGACAGGTCGCCTGGGTGGAGGGCATCGGCGCGGACATCTACCGGGGCCAGGGCAGGCTCACCGGCGAGAGGACGGTGGCCGTGACCGCGCCCGACGGCACCGAGCACCGGCTCACCGCCCGCCGGGCCGTCGCCGTCTGCACCGGCAGCCGCGCCGTCGTCCCCGACCTGCCCGGCATCGACGGGGCCCGCCCCTGGACCAGCCGGGAGGCCACCAGCGCCAAGAAGGTGCCCGGCCGCCTCGTGATCGTCGGCGGCGGCGTGGTCGGCGTGGAGATGGCGACCGTCTGGCAGGCCCTCGGCGCCCGGGTGACGATGCTGGTCCGGGGCAAGGGGCTCCTGCCGAGGATGGAGCCCTTCGCCGGCGAACTGGTCGGCACGGCCCTCACCGAGGCGGGCGCCGACATCCGCACCGGGGCCTCGGTCGCCGCGGTGCGGCGCGCGGTCCCGGACGGTCCGGTCACCGTGGAACTCGCGGGCGGTGAGGAGATCGAGGCCGACGAGATCCTCTTCGCCACCGGCCGGGCCCCGCGCACCGACGACCTCGGACTGGAGACGGTGGGCCTGGAGCCCGGATCCTGGCTCACCGTCGACGACAGCTGCCGGGTCGAGGGCACCACCTGGCTCTACGCGGTCGGTGACGTCAACCACCGGGCGCTCCTCACCCACCAGGGCAAGTACCAGGCACGCATCGCGGGCGCCGCGATCGCCGCCCGCGCCGCCGGCGTACCGCAGCTGGAGACCGGCCGCTGGGGCGCCCACGCCGCCACCGCCGACCACGCGGCCGTCCCCCAGGTCGTCTTCACCGACCCGGAGGCCGCCTCGGTCGGACTCACCCTCGCCGGGGCGGAGCGGGCCGGCCACCGGGTACGCGCCGTCGACCAGGACTTCGCCGCGGTGGCCGGCTCCGGCCTGTACGCGGACGGCTACCGGGGCCGCGCCCGCATGGTCGTGGACCTCGACCGGGAGATCCTGCTCGGTGTCACCTTCGTCGGACCGGGCATCGGCGAGCTGCTGCACTCGGCGACGGTCGCGGTCGCCGGCGAGGTCCCGATCGACCGGCTGTGGCACGCCGTACCCGCGTACCCGACGATCAGCGAGGTCTGGCTGCGGCTGCTGGAGGCGTACCGGGACGCGTAGCCCCCCGAGGCGGGCCGGCCGTGAGGGCAGCCGCGAGCAGCGACCTCGTGTACGGATGCCGGGGCCGGTCGAACACCTCCTCGGCCGTGCCCTCCTCCACCACCTCCGCGTCCTTCATCACCAGCACCCGGTCACTGATCCGCCGGATCACCGACAGATCGTGCGAGACGAACAACAGGGCCGTTCCCAGGCGCTGCTGGATGTCGTCCAGCAGATCCAGGACCTGCGTCCGCACCGGGGCGTCGAGCGCCGACACCGGCTCGTCGCACACCAGGACGGCGGGGGACGGGGCCAGGGCACGGGCGATGGCGACGCGTTGGCGCTGGCCGCCGGAGAGCTGGTCGGGGCGGCGGTCCAGATGTTCGGGGCCGAGGCCCACCAGACCCAGGAGTTCGCGTGTGCGGGCGGCCCGGTCCTCGTGGCGCGGGACGCCCTCGGCGATGATCCGGGAGACCGTGAAGCGTGGATCGAAGGCGCTGTACGGGTCCTGGTGGATGAGCTGGATCCGGGCGCGGCGCGGCCGCCGCAGGCGTTCGGGCAGCCCGGACCAGGGCTCGCCGTCCATCCGCACGGTGCCGGAGTGCGGCCGCAGCAGACCGGTCGCCAGCCGGGTCACGGTGCTCTTGCCGGAGCCCGACTCACCGACCAGTCCGACCGTCTCGCCCGCGCGCAGCGTGAAGGAGACATCGCGGACCGCCGCGCGCGCCCCGTACGACAGCGACACCGACTCCACCTCCAGCACGGTCCGCGAGCGCTTCGGGGCGCGCGGCGGGGAACGCAGCACGGAGGCCGCCAGCAGGGCGCGGGTGTACGGGTGCCGGGGCTCCGCGAGCAGCCCCGGCACCTGCCCCGCCTCCACGACCGCGCCATGTCTGAGTACCGCCGCGCGGTCCGCGATCCGCGCCACGACACCGAGGTCGTGACTGATCAGCAGCAGCCCCGTGCCGTTCTCCTTCGCCGCGGCGAGCAGGTCGAGGATCTGAGCCTGCACGGTCACATCGAGCGCGGTGGTCGGCTCGTCCGCGATCAGCAGACGGGGGCCGGCGGCCAGCGCCGAGGCGATCAGCGCCCGCTGCCGCAGCCCTCCGGAGAGCTCGTGCGGATACTGGGCCGCCCGTGCCTCCGGATCGGGGACACCCACCCGGCGCAGCAGCTCGACGACCCGGGCGCCGATCCGCGACCGGTCCGCCGTACGGTGCAGCCGCATCGGCTCCGCGACCTCGGCCCCGATCCGGCGCAGCGGGTCCAGCGACACCAGCGCGTCCTGGGCGACCAGCCCCACGGTCCGGCCCCGCACCGTACGCCAGTCGCGTGCCCCGAAGCCGCTCGCGTCCCGCCCGTCCACCCGCAGCGTCCTCACACTCGTCCGCGCCCCGGCCCCGGCGAGCCCGAGCAGGGCCCGCGCCACCGTGCTCTTGCCCGAGCCCGACTCCCCGACCAGGGCCAGGCATTCGCCCGCGGCGACGGAGAGACTCACGTCCCGCACGGCATGCACCGAACCCGGCCCCTCACCCCCGCGTCCGGACCCGAAGCGCACATCGAGGCCCTCGACGGTCAGCAACGCACTCATGCCCCCGCCCCCTTCGGCGTACCGGACCGCAGCGACCGTCCCAGCACCGTCACCGAGAGCACCACCGCGACGATCGCCAGCCCGGGGAAGGTCGCCGTCCACCACGCGGTCGCCAGGAACTCCCGCCCGTCCGACAGCATCGAACCCCACTCCGCGGCCGGCGGCGGCGTGCCGAGCCCCAGGAAGCTCAGCGCCGACCCGGAGATCACCGCCGTCCCGGTGCCGATGGTGGCCAGGACCAGCAGCGGCCCCGTCACATTGGGCAGCACATGCCGCAGCACGATCACCGGCCGCCGCACCCCCAGCACCTTCGCCGCCTCCGCGTAGTGCGACCTGACGGCCAGCAGCGCCTGGCCCCGCACCAGCCGCGCGTAGGTGGGCACGGCCGCGATGCCGATCGCCACCAGCACATTCGCCGTACCGGACCCGACGACCGTGACCACCAGCAGCGCCAGCAGCAGTTCGGGGAAGGCCAGCAGCACATCGAGACCACGCATCAGGACCCGGTCGGCCACCCGCGGCCCCGTCGCCGCCAGCAGCCCGACGAGGAGCCCGGCCAGCACACCGAGCGCGGTCGCGCCGAGCCCGATCGCCAGCGACGGGCGCGCCCCGTACACCACCCGGGACAGCACATCGCGCCCCAGTTCGTCCGTGCCGAACGGGTGCGCACCGCCGGGCGGGCGGAACGCCGACACCACATCCGTGTCGTTCGGCGGGTGCGGGGCGAGCAGCCCGGGGAAGACCACCGCCACCGCCAGCAGCGCCAGCACCGCCGCGGCCAGCGCCGGAGCCACCCGCCGTTCCTCCGGGCGGCCGGCCCGCCCGCCCCATGTCCGCGCGACCGCGCTCATACGCCCGCCCCTTCCGTACGCAGCCGCGGATCGATCACCAGGCAGGCGAGATCCACCAGCAGATTCACCACGACGAACGCCGCCGCGGACAACAGCACCAGCGAGGTCACCACGGGGATGTCCTTGGACGTCACCGCCGTCACCAGCACCCGGCCGAGACCCGGCCGGGCGAACACCGTCTCGGTGAGCACCGCCCCGCCCAGCAGGCTGCCGACCACCCACCCGGACAGCGTGGCCACGGGCAGCGCCGCATGACGCAGGGTGTGCCGCAGCAGCACCGTCCGCTCCGTGGCGCCCCTGGCCCGCGCCGTCAGTGCGAACGGTCTGGCCAGCGCCTCGTCCAGCTCCTGCCGGACGACCCGGGCCAGCATGCCGCCGATCGGCAGCGCGAGAGTGAGCGCGGGCAGCACCAGCGCCGCCGGACCCTGGTCGCCCGCCGCCGGCAGCAGCCGGAAGCGGTACGACAGGACCGTGAGTGCCAGAATGCCGAGCCAGTACGACGGCACGGACACTGCGAGCAGCTCAAGACCCGAAGCCACCGCGCGGGCGACCCGGCCCCGGCCCGCGGTCGCGACGGCCGCCACGAACGCGATCAGCAGCGCCAGCACGGTCGCCGTCAGCGCCAGCTCCACCGTCGGCCCGATCTGGCCCGCCAGCACATCGCCGACCGGCAGGCCCAGCTGGTACGAGCGGCCCGGATCTCCGGTCAGCGGCCCGGCCAGCTGCCGCAGATACTGCACGAGCAGCGGATCGCCGAGCCCGTAGTCGGCCCGGATCCGCTCACGCAGCTCGGGCGTCGCCGCCGTCGAGGGCCCGAGCACCGTGTCCACCACATCACCGGGGACCAGATGCAGAACCAGGAACGACACGGTCGCCGCGCCCCACAGCACCAGCACCCCGGAGCCGAGCCGGCGCGCCACGGGCACCGCCCACCGATGAATCGCGGACATCAGCGGCCGTCCACCCACGCGCCCTGGAACAGCGGCCACGCCGAGGCGTCGAACGTCACGTCGTGCGCCCGGCGCCGGACTCCCAGCTGGCGGGTGCCGACGAACGCGGGCAGGGCGTACCCCTGCGCCACGATCCGCCGCTGCACCTTCGCGTACAGCGCCTCGCGCTCCTTGCGCACGGTGGTCGCCGTCGCCGCGTCCAGCCAGCCGTCGACGCGCGGGTCGTGCACCCGGGAGCCGTTCGCCCCGCCGTCGGCGAGCTGGCTTTCGGAGTGGAAGACCGTACGCAGCAGATCCGGGTCCGAACCGCCCCAGGCGAAGGCGATGATGTCGTAGTCGCCGCGATTGCGCACCGGGGTGTAGCTGCCCGCGTCCAGCGGCTTGAGGACCAGCTCGATGCCCGCCTTCCTCAGGTCGTCCTGGACCGCGGTGTCGAAGGTGCGCCGCTCGGACTTGGTGTACGCCGGCACATACAGCAGCGTCAGCCGGAACCGTCCGCCGTCCTTGGTCCGGTACCCGTCGGAGTCACGGTCCGTCCAGCCGAGTCCGTCGAGCAGCGCACCCGCCTTGGCCGGGTCGTGCCTCCAGCTGTTCTCCAAGGAGGCGTCGTAGCCGGGGGTGGACGGACTGAGCGGGCCCCAGGCCCGCCGGTACTGGCCCGCGAAGACCGCCTTGGTGATGGCCTCCGTGTCGACGGCGTGCAGCACGGCGAGCCGGGCGTCTCGCTGGTCGAACGGGGCGCGTGCGGTGTTCAGGAAGTAGGAGTAGACGATGCCCGGCGAGTCGTGGCTGCTGACGGTCAGGCCCGGCTGCGACTTCAGCGCGGCGATCCGGTTGGCCGGCAGGGCGTCGGCCACGTCCGCCTGACCGGAGGTCACCGCGCCGACCCGGGTCGCGTTCTCCGGCAGGAACGTGACGACCAGCCGCTCCAGGTGGGCGGGGCCGTTGTTCTTCGCGGAGGAGGGCGCCCACGCGTAGGACTTGTTGCGGGCGAGGACGAGTTGCTGGCCCTTGACGCGGGAGACGAAGGTGAACGCCCCCGTGCCGACGGAGGCCGTGCCGCCCGCCGCCAGTTCGCCCGGCCACCCGCGCAGCGCCGCGGGTGAGTGGAAGCCGAGATACGTCGTCGACACGGCGTGCAGGAACGAGGCGTACGGCCTCTTCAGCCGGACCGTCACCGTGTGCCGGTCCACGACGTCCGTGCGCTCGTAGGGGCCGATGAGGGTGGCGGCGTACTGGGACTTGGTGGCCGGAGCGACGATGTGGTCGAAGTTCGCCTTCACCGCCGCCGCGTCGAACGGGGTGCCGTCGGTGAACTCCACATCGTCCCGGAGCCGGAAGGTGTACGCCTTCCCGTCGTCCGACACCGTCCACTCCCTGGCCAGCCACGGTTCGAAACCACCGTCCTGGCGCTGTGCCACCAGGGAGTCGAAGACATTGCGCAGCAGCACTCCCACGATGTCGGCCGGGGACACGTGCGGGTCGAAGTTGTCCGGCTCGACATCGGTGGCGAAGGTGAGCGTCCCGCCGTCGCGCGGCGCACCGCCCGCACCCGAGGAGGAGTCGGCCGCGGTGCCGGAGGAGCAGGCGGTGAGGCCGGCCGCCGTCAGGGCACCGGCGGACAGCAGGAGGAAGGACCGGCGAGTGGGCACGGCGGGGCTCCGTTCAGAGTCGTGCGACGGGAAACGGGAAAACGAGAAAGCGGGAAAGGGGGGCGGAGGGACGGGGGTCACCGGGGGCGCGGCACCGCGCGCCAGGCCCGCACCGTGATGCGGTAGACCTCGCCGCGCTCGGCGGTCCGGTCGGCGGCGGCCCGGCCGACCGCGTCGAAGAACTCCGACTGCCGCTCGTCGGGGAGCAGCCGGCTGAAGTACGTGCCGAACGTGGAGGCGTGGAAGTCGCGGTACTGCCGGTCGCCCGCGGCCCGCACCGGCACCGTCCGCCCGTGCGACTCCTCGATCGTGAAGTGCCGCTCCAGCAGCTTCCGTACGTCGTCCGCCGACCGGGCCCGGACCCCCATCGGCACGACCCCGGACAGGTCGGCCCGGACACCCAGCAGCCGCAGGGCGTCGACCGCGACGACATCCTCACCGCCGATACCCTTATGGTCCGTCACCGGGTGATGTGTCGTCAGGACGAAGGCGCCGCCGGGTGCCAGATGGCGGGCGACCCAGGCGAACGCCCGGTCCTCGTCAGGGTGCAGCCAGTGCAGCACGGACGTCATGAACGCCACGTCGAACCGGTCGTCCAGGGCGGGCAGCCGCAGCAGGTCACCGGTCAGCAGCTCGGCCCGCCCGGCCAGCCGCACCCCGGCCTCGCGGACCCGGTGGCCGGAGCCGTCGATCCCCACCGCCCGCACCGCGTCCGGCCAGCGGTCCAGCGCCGCCTCCAGCAACGCCCCCGTCCCGCAGCCCAGATCGAGGAGGGTGCGCGGGCCGTCCGGCGCGAGCCCGAGGACCCAGTCGTGGTCCTGGGCCTGCCGGATCCGGCTGACGTCGTCGTACCCGGAGAGGGTGCGGGCGCGGTCGAGTATGTCGTCGGTCATGTCGGAACGGTCCCTTCACAGCGGGGCGTCGACGAGTGCCGCGATGCGCTCGCGCACCGCCGACAGGTCGTGGTTGCGGTACAGGTTGATGCGGTTGCGAGCGAGGTCGCCCCGGTGCACGTACTCGTACAGGTCCTGCCGTTGCCCGAAGCTGTCGGCCGTCAGGTCCCAGGCGAGCCTGAACAGGCGGGACTTGTGCTCGGCATCGATGCCCCTGCCGCGCATGTAGCGGTCCAGGAGCGGCCGCAGCTCGGCCGAACGCAGATCGTTCTCCGTGGGCTGCATGAGGATTCCGGACTGCCCGATGCCCCGTACGATCCCCACCGCACGCCCGGCCACCTGCGCCGCCCACACCGCCGCCGCCGGGGTCGGACCGGGGGCCAGCAGCCCGCTGTCGGTGCGGTACGCGGTGGCCTCCCCGGCATCCAGGAAGTGGTCCAGGACCTGGGCGTAGCCGGCGAGTTCCCCCAGGTCCTCCTGGATGTTGCGGAAGCCGTCGACCCCGATCGACTCCGCGAGCAGCGAGCCGACCCCGAGCAGGGTGCGCAGCCGCTCCCGGTAGCGGACCTGCCCGATGTACTGGCTCCACGCGTTGATCCTGCCGAGCCCCTCACGGGCCAGCGCCCCGTCGCCGAGCAGGAACACCCGGTCCCACGGCACGGTCACGTCGTCGAAGAACAGCATCGCGTCCTGTTCGTCGTACCGGCTCGCGAAGGGATGGGCGTGCCCGTGCGGCCTGCTGCCGAACGGCTCGCGGCACAGGATGCGCAGCCCCGGAGCGTTGAGCGGCAGCGCGAACCACAGCACGAACTCCTCGGCGCCGCGCCGGGCGAACGAGGCCGAGAGATAGACCAGCACCTCGTGCGCGAACGGCGCGAGCGTGGTGAGCTGTTTGGCCCCGCGGACCACGATCCCGGCACTGTCCTCGCGCAGCACCCGCAGCGCGTGGTCCGGGTGGTCGACCGGACTGGCCGACCGGTCGATCTGCGGGTCGCCCAGCGCATGCGTCAGCAGCAGGTCGCGCGAGGAGGCGAAGCGGTGGTACGCCTGAGCGTTGGCGCCGAAGCCGGGCCGGTTGGTCTCCAGCCGGTGCCGGAAATCCAGCAGACCGACGGCGATGGACGCCATGAAGGCGGGGGAGCGGCCGTGCTGGCCCCAGGACTCCCGCATCCACACCTCGGCGCTGTCCCGGGCGGCCCGCAGCTCCTCGGCGCTGCGCGGTGGATGGTAGCCGCGGCCGATGCGCAGACCCGACTCCGGGTCCTCGACGGTGAGCAGGTCGCGGTGGGCCGGGTCGTGCTGGAGGTCGAGCAGCCGGGAGAGTTCGGCGACCGGCGCGGCGAACGCCGGATGCCCGGCCACGTCCTTGATCTCTTCGCCGTCCAGCCACACACTGCGCCCGTCGTCGAGACCGGCCCGGAAACGCGCGCCGTCGAGTACGCCCAGCGGTTCGACGGCCGAAGTGAGAGAGGAAGTCATGCTGAGGTCCCTTGCTGATGCGGGAGAGGGGTCTGACGCGGCGGTGGCGTCCTGTGGAGGGGCGCGGCAGGGCTGAGGCCGCGGTAGCGGCCGGCGTGGTGCACCAGCGGCGTACCGCTGCCGCCGCGCACACCGACGACCTGGCCGATGAGGAGCGCGTGGTCCCCGCCCGGCGTCACGGTGACGAGCCGGCAGTCGAACCAGCTCAGGCAGTCGTCGAGGACCGGCGCGCCGGTGCGCTCCCGCACCAGGCCCACCGGCGGCGGCTGCGCCCGGCCGCGCTCGGGCGCCGCGTAGTAGTCGGCGACCTCCTGCTGGTCGTGGCGCAGGACGTTCACCGACAGCACCCCGGAGGCGCGCGCCGCCCACACCAGCGGGCTGTGCCTGCCGATCGCCACGGCGATCAGCAGCGGATCGAGGGAGAGCGACGCGAAGGCGGAGACGGTCTTGGCCGGGGTGCCGTCCCGGTAGCGGGTGGCCACCACGGTCACCCCGGTGGGGAACGTCCGGGCGGCGGCGAGGTACTCCGCCGCCGTCGGCCCGCCGTGCCCGGTCGTGAGGCTCATCGCACCCTCACCCCGTGGGTGTCGAGCCAGCGGTCGACGGCGAGCAGATGGTCGAGCCCGCCGGTCGGGTGGGGCGCGGCACGTGGTCCGGGCAGTGGGGTGCCCGCCGCCAGGTGCCGCTTCACCACGTCCCGGTCCACCAACTCGAAGACCGGGCCGTTCCGTTGCACCAGGTCCTCGGCGAGCGCCCGGAGGGTCTGCCCGTAGCCCGGTGCGGAACTGGCCGGGTAGCCGCTCTTGGGCCGGTGCAGCACGCTCGGCGGCAGCAGATCGCCGACCGCCCGCCGCAGCAGCCCCTTGGGCACCCCGCCCGTGTTCTTCAGCGACCAGGGCACGTTCCACAGGTACTCGACGAGCCGGTGGTCCGCGAACGGCACCCGCACCTCCAGACTCGCCGCCATGCTCATCCGGTCCTTGCGGTCCAGCAGGGCGGGCAGCCAGCGGGTCAGCGCCAGATAGGAGATCTGCCGGGCCCGCCGTTCCCGGCCCGACTCGCCTTCCAGGTGCGGGACTTCGGCGAGCGCGTCGGCGAAGCGCCGGGCGGCGTACTCCTCGGGCCGGACCCACGAAGCGACGTCCGGCCGCAGCAGGCTCGCCGGGGAAGGCCTGCCGCTCAGCCAGGGGAAGGTGTCGAGCGGACGGTCGTGGTGGAAATACGGATAGCCGCCGAACACCTCGTCGGCCACCTCGCCGGAGAGTGCGACCGTGACATGCCGCCGCACTCCCTTGAACAGGAGGTACAGCGATACGTCCGGCTCGCCCCAGCCGGGCCGGTCGCGGGCCTGGAGCCCGATCGGACGGTGGGCCAGCAGCTCGCCGCCCGGCACGGTCACCGTCGTGTGCGTGGTGGCGAGCCGGCCCGCCAGTTCCTGGATGTACGGCGCGTCGCTGTCCCGGTTCCAGTCGCCCAGCCGCTCGGGCTGCTCGTCCGGCGGGAAGTCCACCGAGAACGTCGCGACCTTCTCGCCGTCGGCATCGGACGCCGCCAGCGCGGTCAGGGTGGAGGAGTCGAGCCCGCCGGAGAGCAGCAGCCCCAGAGGGACGTCGCTGACCAGCTGGCGCCGCACGGTGTCGGTGAGCAGCTCACGCACCCGGGCCGCGGTGAGGTCGAGGTCGTCGGTGTGCGGCCGGGTCTCCAGCGTCCAGTACGCCCGCTCGCTCACCCCTGCCGGACCGAAGCGCACCGTGTGCCCGGGGCGTACCGTGCGCAGCCCCCGGAACACGGTGAGACCGGGTGTCGGCGCGGACGGCACCGCGAACAGCTCGGCCAGTCCCTGCGCGTCGGTCTCGGCGGTGAAGAGCGGATTGGCCAGGACGGCCTTCGGCTCCGAACCGAACAGCAGATGGCGGTCACCGGCCGTCCAGTACAGCGGTTTCACCCCGAGCCGGTCCCGGACCAGCAGCAGCTCCTGCCGGGGCACGTCCCAGACGGCGTACGCGAACATCCCGTTCAGCCGGGGCACCGCCGCCTCGCCCCACTGGAGGTGGGCCCGCAGCACCACCTCGGTGTCCGAGCCGGTACGGAACCGGTGCCCCAGCGCGCTGAGTTCGTCACGCAGCTCGCGGAAGTTGTAGACCTCGCCGCTGTACGTGATCACGGCCAGGACCTGGCCTTCGCCGTCCCGGGCCTCCATCGGCTGGGCGCCGCCCTCCACATCGATGACGGCGAGCCGGCGGTGGCCGAGAGCGGCGTGCTCGGAGAGCCAGATGTCCCCCGCGTCGGGACCACGCAGCACCATGGTGTCGGTCATGGCCCGCACGGTCCGGGCCTCGGCCCGCAGATCGCGGTCCCGGTCGACCCACCCGGCTATGCCGCACATTGCGCCTCCCAGATGCAACCGGGGCCGTCGGGGCCCTCGGTGAGTTCATGGCGTGCGACGAAACCCTTGGCGGCGATGTTGGCGCCGGTGGCGTGCACGCAGTACTCGCAGGGCGACGCGAGCGTCAGCCGTACGCCGCGGGCGCGCGCCTGTTCGCGGTAGTCCCAGATGGCACAGTGCGAGATCTCCAGCGAGGCGCGCTCGGTGCCGTCCTCGACGACGCGGTAGCGCGATCCGTACAACTCGGCCTGGCGGGCCACCCGGAGGACCGGGTCCAGCGCGCCGCGGCCGTGACCGGCTTCGACGTAGCGGTGGACCTCGGCGCCGGCCCGTGCCCAGGCGGCCAGTTCGCCGTGTCCGTACCGGGAGACCAGGAACCGCTCCATCAGGGCCTGGGCGCGGAAGAAGACGCGTTGCCAGTCGTCGGTGCCGGCATCGGTATCCGCATCGGCGTCCCGGCCCGGGAGATCGGCGAAGATCTCCGAACGCACCGCGATCCAGTCGTCGATGTCCTGGCCGCCGCGGGCCTCGGTGAGATAGCGGGTCAGGCCTGCCTCGGCCTCGAAGAGGCGCTGCCGCCACAGTGCGGCGCGCTCCGACGGGCTCATGTCGGTGGAGTACTTCTGCTTCATGAGCAGCTCTTTCGACCGGAGAAGAAGGACTTCGGAAAGAATGAATTCGAAATTCCTGACGCAGAATAGGAATGCGGGTTCGACCCCGTCAATGGCAATTCTTGAGGCGGTGCACCGGTCATCCTGTGACTGTGAATAACAGCATCCGTAATGAATTCCTGACGGCTTCGGACCCGATTACGCTGAACCGATGGTGCTGTTCCAGGGATTCGATTCACTGACCGTCGCCGGAGCCGACGGCGGACCCGTGCGTGTCCGCCGGGCGGGCGAGGGGCCACCGCTGCTCCTGCTGCACGGATTTCCGCAGACACACGCGATGTGGCATGCCGTGGCCCCTCTCCTGGCCGCGGAGTTCACCGTCGTGGCCACCGATCTGCGGGGGTACGGGGAGAGCGTGCGGACCGTCCCGGCGGGCGACGGGCCGTCGCCGTACAGCAAGCGCGCCATGGCCGGCGACCTGGTCCGGGTGATGGGCGAGCTGGGCTTCGACCGTTTCGACGTGGCCGGCCACGACCGGGGCGCCCGGTGTGCCTACCGGCTGGCCCTGGACCATCCGCAACGGGTCGGCCGGCTCGCGGTGCTCGACGTCGTGCCGACGGCGGACGCGCTGGACGCGGTCGACGCGCCGGGGGCCAGACAGCTGTGGCGCTGGTTCCTCATGGCCCAGCCGTATCCCGTCGCGGAGCGGATGATCGCGGGCGACCCGGAGACGTTCCTCTTCGGGTCGCACACCGGGCTGTTCGCGCCCGAGGCGCTCGCCGCCTACCGGGCCGCCGCCGCGGACCCGGCCGTCGTGCACGCGATCTGCGAGGACTACCGGGCGATGTTCGGTCCCGACCTGGAGCAGGACCGGGCGGATCTGCGGGCCGGGCGACGGATCGAGGCGCCGGTGCTCGCCCTGTGGGGCAAGCGCTCGCACACCGAGCAGCGCCATGACGTGCTCGCCGTGTGGCGGCGCTGGGCGCACGACGTGCGGGGGAGAGCGTTGGACTGCGGGCACTTCCTGCCCGAGGAAGCGCCCGCCGAGACCTACGCGGAGCTGCGCTCCTTCTTCGCCGAGGCCGCCACCGGATGACCGGCGGCCGCCCGGTCCCGCCCGATCCGGACGATCTCCGCGCCCGTGCCGCGGCTCTCGCGCACCAGCCGGGACACCAGCTCACGGTCGGCCGGACCGACCGGCGCCTGCACCACGATCAGCGCCTCCGGGTCGTCCACCGGGCGGAATGCGGAGAAGAGCAGGTCGAGCCCGCCGTGACGGGGCAGCAGCACCGAGATCCGGCGGGCCGTCAGATCGCCGACCCCCTGGCACTCCCACCACTCGGTCAGCTCGGGGAAGTCCTCGCGCAAGGTCGCGTAGATCTCCCGGGCGCGACGGTCGGTGGCGGCGAGCCGCGCGGTCTGCCCCCGGAAGTGGGCCAGCACCGCGCGGGCCACCGGCTCCCAGTCCAGCAGCGTGGAACGGAACGCCGGACTCCCGGCCACGCACCACATCAGATTGCGGCGCTCGGCGGGGATCGCGGCCGGATCGGACCACACGGCGGCGTACGCCTCGTTCCACGCGGTGATGTCGAAGCGCGAGTCCAGCAGCACCGCCGGGCTGTTCTCCCAGGTGTCCAGCAGGCTCTGCACCCGGGCGGCCACCTCGTCGTGGCCCGCGCCGTCCGGAGTGGGCGGCAACAGCCCGGACAGGGCAAGGACATGGCGGTACGACACAGCGTTCAGCCCGAGCGTGCGGGCCACCGCCTCCAGCACCTTCCGGGACGGGATCACCCGGCCCTGCTCCAGCCAGGTGTACCAGGCGAGCCCGACGCCCGAGAGGGCGGCGACCTCCTCGCGGCGCAGACCGGGCGTGCGGCGCCGGCCGGTGTCGGGCAGGCCGACATCCCGCGGCGAGCGTCTTTCGCGGTGGGCGCGGAGAAACGCCCCCAGCTCCTTCGAATTGGCGAACTGCCGGTTCTCGCCGGTCTCCTCGCCGTGGTGCGCGTTCGTCTGCGCGGATGTGTCCGCAGAGGAGCCCGCGGACCTGTTCGCAGGCGTATTCAGGGGCGTATTCGCGGATGCATTCATGGAAAACTGCCTTCCGGATGTTCGCGGCTTCTGCGAGGTCAGTGGGTGCGCTGCTGTGCGCCCCTACATCGCCGGCGCCGTTCGCACGGTCCGGAATTCACCACTCCGTCGCCCGGCTGCATGCCGCCCCCCGATTCTCCGCGATCCTGCGGTTTTCAAGGGCCAGCTTAACCGTGCCCGCTCCACCGCTGTCCGGTTTCTCGGGAGTTGTCCGTCAGGCGAGATGTTCCGTTAAGAATTCCGCAACAGATCCCACGGCCGCCACGGCCTCCGGCAGCCGGTCCACGGCCAGCTGCCAGCAGTGCGTCGTCCCGTCCCACATCTCCACCCGGCAGTCGCCGCCCGCGGCCGTCATCCGGGCGCCGAAGCGCTCCGCGTCGTCCGCCAGCACCTCCGCGCGGCTCGCCTGGAGCAGCACGGGCGGCAGGGCGGCCAGCGCCGTCGCGTCGGCGAACAGCGGTGAAGCGGCGGGGGTACGGGGGTCGGCGCCCGCGAGGTAGAGCGAGGCGGAGTGGCGCAGCGAGGGGCGGTCGAGCACCGGATCGGTGGCCGCGCACCGCGCGAACGCCGCTGATTCCAGAGTGAGATCCAGCCACGGCGACAGCCCCACCGCGGCGGCCGGCATCGGCAGCCCGGCCTTGTGCGCCTCCAGGAGCACGGCGAGCGCCAGTCCTCCGCCGGCCGACTCGCCCAGGACGGCGATCCGGTCGGCGGGAACGCCGCCCCGCAGAAGATCCGCGTACGCGCCGAGCCCGTCCGCCACGGCTGCGGGAAACGGGTGCGCGGGCGCCAACCGATAGGCGGGCAGCATCACTTCGGCACCGGTCAGACGGGAGAGGCGGGCGGCGAGCGGCCGGCTCGGCTCGGGGGATCCCGCCCGGTAACCACCCCCGTGCAGCTGCAGCACCACGGTCCGTCCGGTCCGTTCCCCTCCGGCGGGCGGCCGGACACGCAGCACCGGGCGCCCGCCGAGGGACTGGTTGACCGTCATGCCCGCAGATCCGCGAGGAGTCCGGTCAGCGCCTCCGGCCGTCCGTACAGTTCGGGCGTCGGCGCGATGTAGAGGAGCAGGGTCGTCACCCCGGGGTGCAGGAAGCCGCTGATGCGCTCGCGCAGTGCGGCCGGCTCGCCGTGCAGCCACAGCGCGTCGACGAGCCGGTCGGGCAGCGCGGCGGCGGCCCCGTGACGGTCGCCGGCCAGATGGGCCTCGTACGACTCCCTGAGCAACTCCCCGCGTCCGAGCCACTCGTGGAACGCGTGATAGGGCTTCTGGTTGAGGATCCAGCCGAGGAAGCCGCGGCCCGCGCTCCTGGCGTACGCCACATCGCGCGTCGGGCAGACGAAGAGCTTCACCACGGTCTCCCTGTCCGGCGGCGGGGTACCGTCCGAGCCGTCCACACCTCCTTCCGCCCGTCCGGCCGCGATCACCCGCGGTACGTCCTCGGCGGTGAGGAGATTGACGACCGCCCCGTCCCCGTCCCCGTACGCCACCCCGAGCATCCTCGGGCGCAAGGCCCCGACCAGCACTTTCGGCGGTCTGGTCGGCGTGAAGCCGAGGCTGAAACCGGGGGCGGACAGCGTCTCGTAGGCATCGCCCACCGGCTGCCCGTGCAGCGCCCGCCTCAGGAACCGGACCGTGTCCCTGACCCTGGCCAGTGGCCGGTCGTGCGCCCCGCCGTTGAGCGCGGTCGTATGGGCCGGTACGGAGGCCCCGACACCCAACAGCACGTCGCCCTGAGCCAGTTGGGAGAGGGTTGCGGCGGTCTGGGCGAGGATGCCGGGGCCCCGCGTGAAGACCGGCACCACTCCCGTACCCAGACGGAGCTTCGGCTGCCAGGCCGCCGCCGCGGCGAGCGGGGTGAAGGCGTCGATGCCTCCGCCCTCCCCGGTCCACACATCGGTGAACCCGAGATCGGGGAGCGCCTCGACGGTGCGACGGTGATCGGTCAGGGCGCGGGAGGGCAGAGGCAGGTTGATGCCCCAGCGGACGGCGTTCATGGGCGTACGTACTCCTGTGGGTCGTGGATCTCAGGTTGCGGCGGGCCTGGGCAGTGGGCGCCCGCGTGGTACGGGTGTCCGGCCGCGCAGCCGGCGAAGCGGGCGTTCGACCAGGTAGTGGCTGAGCGCGGCGCATCCGACGGACAGCACCACGGTGACCGGGAACAGCACCAGGAAGTCCGCCGAACCGGCCCGTTCGCCGGTCGTACGGAGCCAGGCCTCGACCACGACCATGTGCCAGAGGAACAGCCCGTACGAGATCTGCCCGAGCCAGGCGGGCACCGGGCGGGACAGCAGACGGGCGGGCGTCGCCCGCTCCGGCCGGGCCGGGCCCAGGGCCAGCGGCGCCACCAGCCCCACCGCGACCACGAGACAGAGCGCGTGCTCCAGCAGCGCCTCGCCCACCGTCGGGTAGCGCAGCGTCGAGCCGGTCAGCGGCGTCGACACCAGGACGTACGCGAGCAGCGCCACCCCCCAGCACAGCCACGGCCTGCGGGCGAAGGCCGGCGGCTCGGCGGTCCGTGAGGCGAGGACCGCCAGCGCCATGCCCGCCGCGAAGTACCCGGCGTACTCGGGGAGCCACAGCTGGGCCGGAGGGTAGGGCCCGGCCGACGGCACATGGGTGAGCACCACCGACAGCAGCGTCGCCGCCTCGACGGCGCCCAGCACACCGAGCACGACCGCTGTCCTGCCCCGTCGCAGCAAGGGGTGGAGCGCGACGGCCGGCAGCGGAAGCAAGACGTAGAACGACACCTCGGTCGCCAGGCTCCAGGTCTGCGGGATGCCGGCCGGTATCGGGTCGGAGCCGTAGATGTGCAGCAGCAGGAACGTCCGCAGCGCGGGCCACGGCGCACCGAGGGTGTCCCGCCCGAACCACACGAGCGCCACCAGCGCCACCAGCCAGTAGGCGGGCAGGATGCGCACCGCCCGGTGGCGGAGATAGCGGACGATGGAGGGACGCGGACCGCCCTCGCGGGCCGCGTCGGCGAAAGGGCGGTAGAGGAGCAGCCCGGACAGCACGAAGAAGATCGGCACCCCCACCGTGAAGCGGGAGATGACCGGCCCGAGCGGCCCGGCCTCGCCGATGCCGAGCCAGCTGGAGGCGACCTGGCCGGTGTAGATGCCCACATGCAGGGCGATCACCAGCAGCGCGGCCACGGCGCGGAGCCCGTCGAGCGGGAGGGCACGGTGGCGCCCGGTGTCAGGAACGCCCATCGGCCGCCGCCTCCTTCGTGCCGGTACCGGCCGGCGCGGAATCCGCCCGCGCGGCGCCCTCCGCCGGCACCGGGCGCAGCCGGCCCACCAGCGGCAGCGCGGTCAGTCCGGCCAGCACCGCGAGACCACCGCCGACGACCGCGGTGCCGGTGTCCGCGTGCGCGAAGGTACCCGCCACCGCGACACCGACCGCCGTACCCGCGTACAGCGTCGCGCTGTTCCAGGAACTGGACGTCGCCCCCAGCTCCGGCCGCGACGACACCAGCAGCGTCTGGACGAGCGTTCCGAAGGCACCGCTCGCGAAGAACCACACCAGCACCGCGGCGTACGCCAGCAGTGAGTCCGCCCCGAGCGCGGCCAGCACCGCCGCACCGCCCAGGACCAGGCACCACACCGGAATCCACAACGCGTCACCGGAGCCGCGCTCGCGCGCCCGGTCCCCGATCCGGCCCGCGGCCAGCGAACCGAGCGCACTGCCCGCCCCGACCAGAATGCCCAGCAGGCCCAGTTCGTTGACGGAGAGCCCGAAGCGGTCGTGGAGCGCGGAGCCGAGGAAGGTGTACGCCCCGAGGTTCGCGGCCTGCAGCAGGAAGACGACGATCAGGGTGTGCCGCAGCACTCCGTCGCGCCAGACCGTGAACACCGCGGCGAACCGCAGCGGCGCCGCCTCGGCCTCCTTGCCCGGCCGGTCCTTGATCTGGGCGAGCAGCAGGGGCGCAGACGCCGCGGTCAGCGCGGTCAGCGCCCAGAACGAGGCCCGCCAGCCGCCCCAGCCGGCCAGGAAACTGCCCGCGGGAACGCCCAGCACCTGACCGGCGGAGAAGAGCGCCATCCCGAGCCCGACGGCCCGGCCCCTGACCGGCGCCGGTGCCGTCTCCGCGATATGGGCCCAGATCGAGGGCCCGGCCAGCGCCGCGCCCAGGGCCCCCAGCACCCGGGCCACGACGAGCACGCCGAGATTCCCGGCCACCGCGGCGAGGGCGTTGCCCAGCAGGAACAGCAGCGTTCCCGCGAGAATCGTCGGACGCCGGCCGAACCGGTCGGACACCGCGCCGAGGAACGGTGCGGTCAGTGCGTACACCAGCGTGTACGCGGTGACGGTGCTCGCCGCGGCGGCCACGGAGACCCCGACCGAACCGGCGATGGTCGGCAGCAGCGGCGAGACCAGGAACGTCTCGGTGCCGATCAGGAACAGCAGCAGATACACACCCGTGTACGTCACCCACGGCACCCGGGCGGGCGGCGACTGGGCGGGCGGTGTCCCGTCGGCGACGGGTGGGGTGGACTCGGGCACGGCATTCCTCTCGCCGGACGGTGTCTGACGAGGCGATCGTTCCGCTGCGGGAACCCGGCAGTCAGATCCCGGTTCATGCTGGTACTGGCACACACAGGCTGCGGCGCAGTGCCGCCAGGAACTGTTCGGCGAAGACGGGATGCCCGGCGGGCCCCGGATGCAGCCGGTCCAGCCCCTCGGGCTCCAGCAGCAGTCCGGCCTCGCGCGGGCCGAAGACGTCGAGCCCGTCGATGTAGTGGAGGTTGATGTCGCCGTGCCTGCGCAGCAGTCCGACGGCCTCGCGGGTGCGGGTGCGGCAGTCCTGGACGGTCAGGCCGGAGGGCCCGGGAACCGTCTCGCGGTCCGGCGCGATGACCGTCGACATCAGGGCGAACGGTGTCGTCGGATGCCGCTCGCGGACCGTGGCCACGAAACCGACCAGGGCGGAGCTGAAGGCGGCCGGGCTGTGGCTGCCGAGCGCCTGGACGTTGATGCCGACGCAGGCCGTGAGCAGGTCGGCGGGCAGGTCCCGCATGAGCCGGGCCGTCATCGGCTGGAGACAGCACGCCGCGCCGAGCGCGAGGGACGTCAGATCGAGACCGGCGCGCCCGGCCACCAGCGCCGGCCAGGCCCCGGCGGGCGAACGGGCGCCCCTGCCCTGCGATATGGAGCTCCCGTAGTGGACCCAGCGCGGGCGTTCGCGGTCGTCGTACGCGACGTTCGCCGCCCCGTCGACGACCAGGGCACGCAGCCGGAACTGGTGGTACGTGGGGAGCCAGAGCTCGACCGTGGTCATCCGCCCCGGCAGGCCGGACACCAGGAACTCGGCGTCCTTCCCGTCGCACCGCAGTTCCACGGTGTCGGTGATCCCGCCCTCCCGCACCACGTCCAGACGGGGCTGCTCCTGCGGCCCGTTGAGCCGTGGTGCGGGATCGGCCCGGTAGCGGCAGCCGAGCTCGCGGCTGTCGGTCCGCAGCGCGACGCGGACACCGGCGGGCATCGCGGCCCGGCCGATGCCGCCCTCCGGCAGATGCAGTTCCGCCTCCCGGTGGGGCACCCGCCAGGGCGCCACCCAGCCCGGCCCGTGCTGCAACGACACCGCTCCGCGGAACCGCAGCACCGGATCGTCCCCGGCCACCACACGTTTCGCCGCCATTCCCGCCACCTCCCCGAGTCGGTCGCCATCCTCGGCGGGCGGGGCGGTCGCAACCAGTCGTTGCGGATGCTGTGACCAGGACTCACCGGCAGGGCCGACGGCCCGGGGCGCGGGGTACGGTCAGGCCGGCGGCCGGAGATCGCTGGTGGTGACCCGCACGTGGTCGACGACGAGCTGCTGCGGGAAGGCGGTGCCGCCGTCGGGGTCACCGGGCCAGTAGCCGCCCACCGCCAGGTTGAGGATCAGGAAGAAGGGCTTGTCGAAAACCCAGGCGTTGCCGCCCAGATCGGCGGGCGTACGGCGCTGGTAGACGTTGCCGTCCACCGACCAGGTCACCGAGCCGGGTGCCCAGTCGACCGCGAAGGTGTGGAAGTCGTCGGCGAACGCCTGACCGCCGGGCAGGGTGTACGCGGCGCCGATGCCGCCGGAGCCGGAGTAGCCCGGGCCGTGCAACGTGCCGTGGACCGTGGACGGTTCGAAACCCACGTTCTCCATGACGTCGATCTCGCCCGAGTTCGGCCAGCCGACCTGGCCGATGTCGTCGCCCAGCATCCAGAAGGCCGGCCACATGCCCTGGCCGCGCGGCACCTTCATCCTCGCCTCGACGTGCCCGTACGTCTGGGTGAACCGGCCGGAGGTGTTCAGCCGTGCCGAGGTGTACTCGCACGTCCCGTACCAGCACTGGTAGTTGTTCGGGTTCTCGCGGCGCGCGGTGATGACCAGATGGCCCTGGCCGTCGAGTGCCGCGTTGCTGTTCCCGGCCGTGTAGTACTGCCTTTCGTGGTTGTTGACGTTGTCACCGGTCTCTATCTGCCACTTGGCGCCGTTCACGGCGGAGCCCGCGGGGCCGTCGAAGTCGTCGGTGAAGGTGGCAGCCGCCGCAGTCGTGGCGGTACGCGGCCCGGGCGCGGGCACCCCGGCCGCGAGGCCGGAGGAGGCCGGGACGAGGGCGAGCGCGGAGAGTGTGCAGAGCGCGGCCGTGAGCAGGCGCCGGGGGAGATGGGGGGAGGTCATGGGGGTCCTTCCCGTGCGGAAACGGAACGGCCAGTGTTTGTCATGCAAATGACAAACTGCCGTTGTGTGTGTGTATCGAGGCCACGGCCTTCCATTCCCTGTCGTCCTCTGCGTGGGACGGACTCGCCGCGGAGGCCCAGTCCCTGAGGGCGCTC